>JADJPR010000003.1 GCA_016713135.1 Rhodanobacteraceae bacterium
GCTGGTGTTTGAGGAAAGGACGGATGGCCATTGCAGCTCGCGGGACGGGATGGGCGGCCGACAATACTCAGCAGCGACCGCGGCGCAAGCGGAAGTGCACGCTGGGGACGCCGATTTCCATGGCGGTGCGCTGGTATTCGCGGATCGGGTAGCGGCCGATCGCGACATCGTCGGCCACCAGCGCGCCATCGGTGATGGTGTAGTTGGCGCGGCGGGTGATCCCGGTATCGAGATTGCGCGTCTCCACGGTATCGCCCAGGAAGGTCCACTCGACCCGCTCCGGCGTCACTTCTGTGTCGGGAAGGTCGGAGGCCCGCTCGAACTGGCACCAGATGCCCTGCAAGCCCGCGGTGTCCGGCAGGTCGGCCTTCCCTAGCGCTTCGTCGTCGGCCCGCTTGGGCTTGAGATCGGTCTTGCGGTCCGACTCGACGCCCGGAACCTCGCGGGCGGCTTCGGGACCGAGCGGCCGGTCGGTGTAGTGCACGACCCCGCGCTCATCGGTCCAGGTGTACACCTTGCCGGCGATTGCAACGGCAGCGTGCAGCAACAGCAGCAGGAGCAGGGCGATACGCATCGGCAGGGCGCTTGGCGGCAATGGCCGCCACAGTAGTCGACGCGGCGCGGGCGCTCAAGCGCGCCGCGCACGCTCGTTCAGCCGAGGACGGTGAGCTTGCAGTACGACAGCATCAGCCACCTGCTGCCATAGTCCTCGAAATTGACCTGCAGGCGCGCGTGTTCGCCCTGGCCCTCGCCGGCGACCACCACGCCTTCGCCCAGGTCCGGGTGCGACACCCGCGAGCCGAGCGAGATCGCCGGCTGGTCGGAGAAATCCTCCTGGCGCGCGCGCGGCGCTTGCGCGTAGCCCGACGGTCGCGTCAGCTGGGCGCGGGGACGCACTTCCGCCAGCGTCTGCGCCGGCAGTTCGCGCAGGAAGCGCGAGGGTACCGCCGGCGTGTCGACGCCGCGTAGGCGGCGGCGCTCGGCATGGCTCAGGGTCAGCTTCCGGCGCGCGCGGGTGATGCCGACATAGGCCAGCCGACGCTCCTCCTCCAGTTGCGCCAGACCGCCCTCGGCCACCGCGCGCTGGCTGGGAAACAGTCCGTCCTCCATGCCGACCAGGAACACCCATGGAAACTCCAGGCCCTTGGCCGCGTGCAGGGTCATCAGCTGCACGCAGTCCTCCCAGGCATCGCCCTGGCCTTCGCCGGCTTCGAGAGCGGCATAGCTGAGGAAGGCGGCCAGTTCGCCGATGCCGGCGGCCTCGTCCTCGGCCGTGAGCACGAAGGTGCGCGCCACCGAGATCAGCTCGTCCAGGTTGTCCACCCGCGAGTCGGCATCGTGCTTGCTCTGCGCCTCGTAGTGCACGCGCAGGCCGGCGCGGTCGATCAGTGCCTCCAGTTGCTGGTACAGCCGCAGCGAATCGGCCTTCGCCTCCGCGCGCACGCCGTCGAGCACCGCGAGCAAGGCCTCCAGGCCCGCGCGCGCCTTGCCCTTGATCGCGCCGGCGCGCAGGGACTCGCGCGTGGCCTGCAGCATCGGCACGCCGCCGGCGCGCGCCACCTCGCGCAAGTCCTGCAGGGTCTTTTCGCCAACGCCGCGTGGCGGCGTCGCCACCACGCGCTCGAAGGCGCCGTCGTCGGCCGGGTTGGCGGCGAGGCGCAGCCAAGCCAGCGCGTCCTTGATCTCGGCACGCTCGAAGAAGCGCAGGCCGCCGTGCACGCGGTAGGCGATGCCGTGACGGATCAGTTCCTCCTCGAACACCCGCGACAAGGCATTGGCGCGGTAGAGGATCGCGATTTCGCTGCGCCGGAGATCCTCGGCGATCCCGCGACGGATGCGCTCGACCACGAAGCGCGCCTCGTCCTGCTCGTTGTAGGCGGCGTACACGGCGATCCGTTCGCCCTTGCCGGCGGCGGTCCACAACTCCTTGCCCAGGCGCTCGCTGTTGCGCGCGATCAGCGCATTCGCGGCGGCCAGGATGTTGCCGGTGGAGCGGTAGTTCTGCTCCAGGCGAATGGTCTGCACGCCGGGAAAATCGCGCGTGTAGGCCTGCATGTTGGCCACCTGCGCGCCGCGCCAGCTGTAGATCGACTGGTCATCGTCGCCCACCGCGAACACCTGCGCGGTGCGTCCGGCGAGCATCCGGATCCAGGCGTACTGGATGGTGTTGGTGTCCTGGAACTCGTCGACGAGGATGTGCGAGAAACGCCGCTGGTAGTGGCCGAGCAGCGCCGGCTGCTCCAGCCACAGCTCGTGGCTGCGCAGCAGCAGCTCGGCGAAATCGACCAGCCCCTGGCGCTCGCAGGCCGCCTGGTAGGCCTGGTAGACCTCGAGCCAGCGGGACAGCTCGTGATTCGCGCTGGCGTCGATGTCGCGCGGGCGCTTGCCTTCGTCCTTCCAGTTGTTGATGAACCAGGTTCCCTGGCGCGCGGTGTACTTGGCCTCATCGAGGCCGGCGTCGGCGATCACCCGCTTGACCAGCCGCTGCTGGTCGTCGGCATCCAGGATCTGGAAGGTCTCGGGCAGCCCCGCCTCGCGCCAGTGCAGGCGCAGCAATCGGTGCGCGAGGCCATGGAAGGTGCCTATCCACAGGCCCTGGGTCGGCCGGTTCAGCAGCCGCTCGCAGCGCCCACGCATTTCCGCGGCGGCCTTGTTGGTGAAGGTCACCGCGAGGATCGCGTGCGGCCATACGCCAACCACCTCGACCAGCCAGGCGATGCGCTGGGTCAGCACCCGCGTCTTGCCCGAGCCCGCGCCCGCCAGCACCAGCAGATGCCCGGGCGGCGCCGTCACCGCCTCACGCTGCGCGTCGTTGAGGCCGTCGATGAGGTGGGTGATGTCCACGAGCAGGTTGTCGGTTGTTGGTTGTCGGTTGTTGGCAAAAGCCGCGGATTGCGAGTTTGCCGGCTGTTGCTGCCGACAACCGACAACCGACAACCAACAACCCACGCTGGTCCTGATCTCAGCGCGAGCTGAGTCGCTCCACCGCCTCCTGAGCGCCCGCAGCTCGCGCAGGATCACCTCGCGCTCGCTGTGGGCCTCGGCGGCTTCGGCTTCCTGCTCTTCCTTGAGGTCGGCGGCGACGTTTTCCTGCATCGCGTTGACCACCACCGCGATGAACAGGTTGAGCACGGTGAAGGTGCTGACCAGGATGAAGCCGAGGAAGAAGATCCAGGCCCAGGGCTTGTGCACCATGATGTCGCGGGCGATGTCGGCCCAGCCCTCCATGGTCATCACCTGGAACAGGGTGAACAGGGTTCCGCCGAGGCTGCCGAAGTAATCGGGGGAGACTTCGGCGAACAGCTTGGTACCCATCACCGAAGCCACGTACAGCACCAGGATCAGCAGGGTGGCGATCGAACCCATGCCCGGCAACGCGCTGAGGAGCGCGGCGACGACCCGACGCATGCTCTTGATCATCGACACCAGGCGCAGCGCACGCAGGATGCGCATCGCGCGCAATACGGAGAATGCACCGCTGGCCGGCACCAGGGCGACGCCGACGATGATGAAGTCGAATACATTCCACGGATCGCGGAAGAAGCGCAGCCGGTAGGCCACCAGCTTCATCGCGATCTCGATGGTGAAGATCACCAGCGCGATCCGATCGAGGGTGTGCAGCAGGGTGCCGTGGCGTTCGAGCATGCCGGCATCGGTCTCGAAGCCGAGCGTGATCGCGTTGATCACGATCACGCCGACGATGAACCACTGGAAGCGCTTGGACTCGAGCAGAGCGTGCAGGGCAGACGGCGCGGCGGGGGTGCTCATGGCGGGCAAGGGCAGGCGGCGGACGCGCAAGCATGCCCGTTCGCCGGCCCCTGCCGCCACCTGCCCCGTGGGGACGGGGTCAATCCGGGTTGGCCAGTCGCGTTCCGGAGATCGTCCCGCGTTCGGTGCAGGTGGTTGCCGCTGTCGGATAGGTCACGTTGGCGCGATAGTTGATCGTGATCGCGTGGTCGATGATGTGCATCTGCTCGACTTCCGCTTCGATAAAGGACACGAGCGCGGAATCCCCGTTGCGACACACGACATTGCCACGGCCGCGAATGTAGGAGCCGTTCTGGCTGAACTCGGTGTCGGCCCAGTCGCAGATGGCACCGCCGTTGCCGAGCAAGGTGTCATTCACGCGGGTCATGCGCACCGCGCCGCCACTGATGTTCACCTGCGCGGGGAATACATAGTTGCCGACCACCGGGTCGCCATTGCAGCGCAGGACCGCCGCCTGCGCGCCGAAGTACACGCCGTCGACATCCAGGTTGGCGAAGGTGATGCGTTCAATCACCCGCTGGGTGGTCGCGCCTTCGATGGTATAGGACAGCCGCGCCTCGTTCGGCCCGGTGAAGCGCAAGGTCATGCTCCCGACATCGCGGGGCAGCACCGTGGTTGGGTCGAACAGACCGAACAGCGGCGGCCCGGTGACCTCGAACAAGGTGCCGCTGAAGGTCTCCTCGGTGCCGCGCTGCGCGTTCGACAGCAGGTACCAGGCGGGCTTGCGGTCGCCGCGATAGTGGAACATCACGGCTGAGATCGTACTGCCCTGGTGCAGCACCATCAGACCCCAACCGCTCTCCGAGGGCAGCCACCACATGTCCTGGTAGTTCAGCGCGGCGCGCGCCGGTACTGGCGGCAACAGGGCAAGCAGAAGCATCGTCAGCAGCAGGCGTTTCATAGCGGCGGCCCGGTGGATGGACAGGGCCACAGTATGCATGCGCCATCGGATCCGCTCGCGGGCGCGAATGCGGACCCCGGTCGCAGTAAACGATCCTGAATCGGCCAGCGCCTGGCGTCTCCGATTCAGCGCCAACGAACGTCGCCACCGGAGGCGGCCGGCATGCTCCGGTCACCTGGTCGTCGACCGGGAATCGCGGCGACGAGCGGAGGGCGGGTGCGGGCCAGGAGGAATCATGCGAACGGATTTCGCACATCGCGCTGGCGCGCATTGCTCGCGTTCGCCGGGACCATCGGCCTGCACCTTGCCGTGTTCATCGGCTTGTTGCGCGGGCCGGACACCAGTGCTGTCCGCTGGCGGCCACCGGACGCGACAATGACAGTGGATCTCACGGATCCGGTGATCGAGAGCGAGACGTTTGCCTTGCCCCGCGAGGCGCCACCACCACCGCCGCCGCCGGCTGCGGCGCTGATCGTCAAGGCGCCGGATCGAGCGGCCGTCCCGGGCACGATGGGCCTGCCCGCCGCGGTGGCCTCCGCCAAGGAGAGCGTGGAAGAGCCAACGCCCGCCGATCTGCCGGCACCGGTCAGCTTTTCGTTGCGCCTGTCGCAGCAGCGCAGTGAGGTCGCTGCCGAGATCGCGCGCGAGAACGCCCCTGCCCGTCGCCCCTTCCGCGAGCGCGATCTGGGCGCCATGGTGCCGGGCGCCGGGAACGGCAAGCTGCCGGGCTTCCAACCGCGCGTCGGCACCCCCTCGGGCGACCTCGCACGCAGCATCGGGCGGATGCTGCAGCAGAAGCTGCCGTCCGCGGCGGTGGAATGGGACGCGCCGCTCGACCCACTGACCGAGCGTTGGGAGGCGGCACATCACGGCAGCGACCTGGCCGCCTGCGAGCGTCAGTACGAGGATGTCGACCGCGACCTGCGGCGGCAACTCTGCGGCGAGGTCCGGCCGCCCGAGTGATGCGCGGATACTGACCGGCAACCGACCGCGCTGCGCGCAAGCACGATGATCGCCGCGCCCGCAGGGTAGACTCCGCGCCACTTTTACCCCGACGCCGCCATGACCCAGACCCGCCCCAGCGCCCGCGCGCCCGACCAGATGCGCCCGATCACGATCGAGCGCCACTACACGCGCCATGCCGAGGGTTCGGTGCTGGTCAGCTTTGGCCACACCCGCGTGCTGTGCAATGCCAGCGTCGACGAGCGCCCACCGCCATGGCTGCGCGGCACCGGCGAGGGCTGGGTCACCGCCGAATACAGCATGCTGCCGCGCGCCACCCACTCGCGCACCCAGCGCGAGGTGTCCAAGGGCGGCGCGAGCGGGCGCACCCACGAGATCCAGCGACTGATCGGACGCTCGCTGCGCGCGGTGGTCGACCGCCGCGCGCTCGGCGAGCGCCAGATCGTGCTCGACTGCGATGTGCTGCAGGCCGACGGCGGCACCCGCACCGCGGCGATCACCGGCGCCTATGTCGCACTGGTCGACGCCACGCGCAAACTGCTCAAGGGCAAGGTCATCGGCAAGGATCCGATCCACGGCCAGGTGGCGGCGGTGTCGGTTGGCATCTGGCAGAGCCTGCCGGTGCTGGATCTCGACTATGCCGAGGACTCGGCTTGCGAGACTGACATGAACGTGGTGATGAACGATGCGCTCGGCTTCATCGAGCTGCAGGGTACCGCCGAGGGCCATGCCTTCCGCCACGCGGAACTGGAATCGATGCTGGCACTGGCGCGCAAGGGCGTGTCCGAATTGCACGCCGCGCAGCGCGAGGCGCTCGCACGTGACTGAGCCGCGCCCGCTGGTGCTCGCCAGTCACAATCCCGGCAAGCTGGCCGAACTGCGCGAGCTGCTGGACGACACCCGATGGCAGTTGCGCGGGGCTGGCGAGTTCGGCCTCGGTGAGCCGGACGAGAGCGCGAGCACCTTCGTCGAGAATGCCTTGATCAAGGCGCGCCATGCCGCGCGCGAAACCGGACTGCCTGCGCTCGCGGACGACAGCGGGCTGGTGGTCGACGCCCTCGGTGGCGCGCCGGGCATCCTCAGCGCGCGCTATGCCGGGTCAGGCGCCAGTGATGGCGACAACATCGGCAAGTTGCTGGCGGCGGCTGAAGGACTGGAAGGTGCTGCGCGCGCCTGCCGCTTCGTGTGTGTCATCGTGCTGCTGCGTCACGCGGCGGATCCGATGCCGATCATCGCCGAGGGCGTCTGGCAGGGTCGCTTGCTGCGCGTGCCGCGCGGCAATGGGGGATTCGGCTACGACCCGGTCTTCCTCGATCCGGCCAGTGGTCGCAGCGCCGCCGAGCTGGCGCCGGCACAGAAGCATGCGATCAGCCATCGCGGCCAGGCGCTGGCGCAGTTGCGCCAGCGCTTCGCCAGCGGTTTCGCGATGCCGTGATCGCGGCGCAGGCGCTGCCGCTGTCGCTGTACGTGCACATCCCGTGGTGCGTGCGCAAATGTCCGTATTGCGACTTCAACTCGCACCAGCGGCCGGCGCAGCTTCCCGAGGAGCGCTACGTCGATGCGCTGCTGGCGGACCTCGATGTCGAAACGGGGCTCGCCCTGGGGCGGCCATTGGTCTCGATCTTCTTCGGCGGTGGCACCCCGAGCCTGTTCTCCGCTGCGTCGCTGATGCGGATTCTCGATGGGGTGCGCGCACGCCTGGCGCTGGCTCCGGACATCGAGATCACACTCGAAACCAATCCCGGTACGGCGGAATTCGATCGTTTCGAGGGTTATCGCGAGGCCGGCGTGAACCGCTTGTCCTTCGGCGTGCAGAGCTTCGACGACGCGACGCTCAAGCGCCTGGGGCGGATCCATGGGGCCGCCGAGGTCCATCGGGCCTGGCGCCTCGCGCGCGATGCGGGCTTCGACAACATCAACCTGGATCTGATGTACGCGCTGCCCGCGCAATCGCCCGCGGCGGCGCTGTTCGACCTGGAACAAGCTCTGGCCTTGGCGCCGGAGCACCTCTCGTATTACCAGCTCACGCTGGAGCCGCAGACGGTGTTCGCGCGCACGCCACCGCCGGACCTGCCCGACGACGAGACCGCGGCGCGGATGCAGGAGGCCTGCCAGCAGGCGCTGGCTGACGCCGGCTTCCGCCAGTACGAGGTTTCCGCCTACGCACAGCCTGGGCGCGAGTCGCGCCACAACCGCAATTACTGGCTCTATGGCGACTACCTCGCGATCGGCGCCGGCGCGCACGCGAAGACTACCGATGCACAGGGCAGCATCCACCGCCGCGTGCGCCAGCGCACGCCGACCCAATACCTGGCGCAGGTCGGAACGCCGACTGCGCTGGTCGAGGACCGCGTGGTGGACAGCGCCGAAATCGGTTTCGAGTTCATGCTAAATGCGCTGCGCCTGCGCGAAGGCTTCAGCACCGGGATGTTCGCCGCACGCACCGGCATGCAACTCGACACGCTCCTGGCTACGCGCAGGCCCTGTCGCGCGGGCTCCTGGAAGCGGCCGGCGATCAGGTCCGCGCGACTGAACTTGGTTGGCGCTTCCTGAACGACACGGTGGAGTGCTTCCTGCCCTGACGCAATCCAGGTGGGTCAGCGAAAAAGTTCTGGCATTTCGCCAATCGCTTGTGGCATCCTTCGCGGTCCACGCGATCGTGGCTATGTAGCTCAGACGGTTAGAGCGCGGCACTCATAATGCTGAGGTCGGTGGTTCGATTCCACCCATAGCCACCACGATCATCAGGACGCGCGGCATGTCCTCGTCCGTCATGGACATCTTCAAGGTTTTCTCCATCGAGGCTGCGCACCGCTTGCCGAATCTTCCGGCGAGCCACAAGTGCTCGCGCCTGCACGGCCATTCCTTCCGCATCGAGATCCACGTCAGTGGCAAGATCCAGGAACCGGAGGGCTGGGTGATGGACTTTGCGGACGTCAAGCGCGCTTTCCAGCCGCTGTTCGACCAGCTCGATCATCACTACCTCAACGATGTCCCGGGCCTGGAGAATCCGACCAGCGAGCGCCTCGCCGAATGGATCTACCAGAACCTGAAGCCGCGGCTTCCGCTGCTGTCGATGGTGGTGGTGCACGAGACCTGCACCGCCGGCTCGCGTTATCGCGCACCGGACGGCGCCTGAGGCGCGCGCGAGATCTGTGGGCTGTCTCGCAGTTGGGTGGATGGCACCAATTCACGCCCGGGTGGCGGCTGGCGCTATGCTCCGCGGATGCACCAAGGGGCGCCTGAAATGGTCAATGCAATGCGTGCGGCGCTGGCGGTACTGATCCTGTTGTCGGGATCGACGGCGACGGCGGTCAATCATGCGGGCGTGGACATCGCACCACTGGTGCGCCCCGAGGGCCAGACTCGGCCGTGGCCCTTGCTCGGCTCCGCGGTGGTCAACCGCAGCTTCATCCCGTTCTACGGCCTGGCCATGCACGCCCCGGCAGACGCGCTCGCCCAGGGCGACATCGGCCTCGGGCTGACGCCATTGCAGATCACCTTGGTGTGGTACGCGAACGCGCTGCCCAAAGAGCAAGTCGAGGAGCATTTCCGCAAGCTCTATTTCCAGGTCACTGACGAGGAAGCCCGGCGCCGCATCGGCAACCGGCTGGAAAAATTCCTGGCGCTGCTGCCGCCAGCGGTGCGCGGACAGAAGATCATGTTCGAGTATTCACCCGACGGCGGCATGATCGTCAGCGCGGAAGGCGGCGGCAGGGAGCACTTCGCCGGCATCGATTTCAACCGCGGATTGCTCGCGATGTGGCTGGGCCCGAATGCGGATCCGGAAGTGCGCAAGGGTCTGACCACGGCGCCGTGAGGCGGCTTGCTGCCTGGTCTTGAGCGGGGCGGGAACGGTCGGCGCCTGTCCGGATTGAGTCTGGTTGTCGGTTGCTGGTTGTCGGTTGTCGGCAGCCAGAGCCGGCAGGCCGAGAGCCAGTGGGAGCGGCTTCAGCCGCGATCTTTTCAGGCCAGGCGCAGGAAAGTTCGCCGAGAGAGTCGGCCCCCACAGGCGAGCGGCGTGCGAGCTTCGCTGCCAACAACCAACAACCAACAACCAACAACCAACAACCAACAACCAGCCGACAGCGTGGTCCACGTCTGGTCGCCTCGGCGCTCCTTGCCCTCGCCAGAAAAATGTTGCACTGCACAAAAATCGGGTATATGCTGCACCGCAACATGGGGCAGTCCCGAGGAGAGCGAGTCATGTACGAGCAAGCTAGCAACCAGTTCCTGGCCCTGTCGAAGCAGGCAGCCGAGACCTTCATCAAGGCCAATGCGATTGCGGTCGAAGGCTTCGAGAAGCTGATCGACATCCAGTTGAAGACCATCGAAGACCGCGTCAAGGTCGCCACCGATCTGATGGGTCAGGCCGGCGAAGTGCGCGATCTGGACGGCGTCCGCGCCGCGTTCCCGAAGAGCGTGAGCCTGGTCAAGGACTCCGCCGAGAAGTTCTACGCGACCAGCCAGGAAGTGGCCGGCGTGCTGACCAAGACCGGCGAGGCTTTTGGCCAGCTGTTCAAGGGCACCGTCGAAGCCGCCAACGACACCGTCGTCAAGGCCAAGGCCGCCAAGGCTCGCTGAGCCTGGTCATGCCGCTGCCCTGACGGGCGGCGGCAACGCGCAAGGGCGACGCGACTATCCAGTCCCCTCCCCTGAATTTTCGCGTCGCTTTGCCCCCCGGTTGGCCTTGCCAGCCGGGGGTTTTTCTTTGTGGGGCTGGCTCAGGCCGCAAGGATGAACATCGCCACCCAGCAGGCGGTTGCGAGGGCCCAGAACAAGCTGCGCAAGGCCGCCTTGTCGGCCACGTAACATACGAAATATCCCAGGCGCGCGGCGATGAAGCCCATCGCCAGCTGGTCCAGCCGATCCTGGCCGAGCCCAAGCTGGTGCGCGATGATCACCGCGGCAGCGAACGGCGGAAACGCCTCGAAGGAATTGAGGTGGGCCCAATGCGCGCGCAGGCGGAAGCCGGACAGGCCCGCCTGAAAGTCGCGCGGGCGATTGTTGTCGAAACCGGGGCCGCTGAACTTGGCGAAGCCGGTAAACGCAATGGGCAGGAAGGCGGCGATCAGCACGCACCAGTAGGCGGTCGTCATCAGTATCTCCGTTCGCAAAGCTCAGGGTGAAGGATCGACCGGCCCGTCCGTGATAGCGTCCACGCCCGGCGGTCGGCACAGACCGCATCATTACGCATCTTGGGGATCGTCGGATGTTCCTGTCGCTGCTCAGTGGCAACCAGAAGGGCCGGGTGATCAAGCTCGAGGGTAACGGCCTGCTCGGCCGCGATCCCGCGGTCGAGTACTCGATCGACGACCCGACCGTGTCGCGCAAGCATGCCGAACTGCTGCAGTCGGGCAACGGCTGGCGCCTGCGCGACCTCGGCAGCGCGAACGGTACCGAAATCAACGGGGTGCGCCTGATCGGCGACAAGGCTCTGGCCGAAGGCGATGTCATCAGCCTGGGGCGGGTGACGCTGCAGTACACCGGGCAGCTAGCCGGGACGATGCGTGGGCCGGGCCCATTGTCCGAACAGACCCAGCCACCGACCGGGCGCGCCGAGGCTGCCGTGGCAATGCTGGCGCGGATCCTCGATAACCTGCGAGCCGAGCACAAGGACGCCGAGGAGCAGGCATCCGCGGCGCTGGCGGCGCTGGTCGAGCATCTGCCCGGTGCCACCCGTGCCAGCTTGATCGACTGGCGTGCGGGCAAGATCCTGTCGCGCGCGCCGGTCGACGCCGAGATTTCCCGCAGCACCTTGTTCCGCGCGCTCGCGGCGCTGAAATCGACACCTTCCGGGGTGGCGGTGTGGTCCGCAGACGAATGCCGAGCCTTGGCCGAATCGCTGTCCCTGCCCGAGGTTGCGCCCTTCGTCGCCGTGCCGGTGGACCACCAGGTGGGCCTGCTGCTGGAAGGATCCGGCAGCGCCGTTGCCGTCGCCGACATGCGCCTCGAACTCGGACAGCTGGCCGACGCCGCCCTGCTGTTGCGAATACCACTGGCCGGTATCCGGACCCAGGCAGCGGCAGGCTCGCGCAAGATGCGCGATTCCGACCTGCGCCTGGCTCAGCGCATTCAGCAGCGCCTGCTGACGCCGCCGCCGGCGGCGGTGGATGGCTTCGAGCTCGCGTTGAGCTACACCCCGGCGCTGATGGTCGGCGGCGACTTCTATCACATCGAACGACGCGCGAACGACGAGTTGGCGGTACTGATCGGCGACGTCTCCGGCAAAGGCGTGTCGGCGGCGATGTACATGGCCTACCTGGTCGCCGACCTGCGCCACCAGTTGCTGCAGAACGTCGGTCCCAAGGAATTGCTCGAGAACCTGCAGCGTTCGCTGGTGCCGGTGTTCGAGCCCGGCATGTTCGTCACCGTGGCGGCAGTGTTCATCAACACCCGCACCGGCATGTGCCGCGTGGGCCTCGCCGGCCATTCCGCACCGGTGCTACGCACGGCGGCGCGCAAGGTGATCGAGATGGGCCTGGACCCGGGATCGCCGGTGGGCGCCGACATGGAGTTGCAGGTGCGCGAGCAGCGGCTGCAGCTGGCGCCCGGCGACTGCCTGGTGCTGACCACGGATGGCGTGGAGGAGGGCGAGAACTCGGCCGGCGAGGCCTACGGCAAGAGCCGTCGCGACCAGATCCTGCTTGCCTGCGACAATGCCGGTGAAATCAATCAGGCGCTACGCAAGTCCCTGCTGGATTTTGTCGGCAAGGATCGCTCCACCGACGACCTGACCATCATCTGCCTGGGGCGCACGCGCGTTTGACCGTGTCCGTTTGCCGGTGAATCGCCGCGCGATACACCGGCCTACGCGGATGCGCTCAGTTGCCTCACTGCCCCTTGAGCCAGGCCAGCAGGCGTGCGAACAGGCCCTGCTTGGGTGCCGGCTTGGCGCCGAGCAGGTCCGCCGCCTGGCGCCCGACCGACGGGCCCGAGGCTGCAGTGGCTGGCTTCGCAGCGTTGCTGGCCGCGCCGAGCAGATCGGCCGCCGCCTTGCTGACGGCTGGCGTCGGCGCCGCGGTCGCGCCGGCGGCTCCGCCGAGTGCCGATTCGATGTCGGCGGCGATCGTGAACAACTTGCTGAAGCCGGACAGGTCGAACACCTGGCGCACGCTCGGCGCAAGCCCGCAAAGGCGCAGCGCGCCGCCGCCCGCCTGCAATTGCTTGGCGAGAGCGAGCAATACGCGCAGCCCCGCGCTGCTGACATAGCTGATGCCGGCGAGGTCGACGACAAAGCGTCGCTCGCCCGCGGCGGTGAGATCGTGCGCGGCCAGTTCGAAGTCGGCGGAGGTCTCGGTGTCGAGACGACCGTTCAACTTGAGCACGCGGAAATCTCCGTGGGTTTCGCTGCCGATGTCTAGCGCCATGCGATCCTCAAAGCAAACGGAAGTTGAACTGGGCGGGTCCGACCGACAGCGTATCACCCTCGGCCAACACATGCTCCTGAATCACGGAGCCATTGATCCTGACCGAACCGCTGGCGGCGATGTCGCGCACGCAAAAGCCGGCGCGTGTCATGGTGATCTCGAGGTGGCGCTTGGCGACGCCGTTGGCCGACAGTTGCAGGTCACAGCCCGCGTCGCTGCCGATACTCACCGGTTTCAGGCCAAGGGTCTGCACAACCGAACCGGCCTCGACGTTCTTCGGTTCCAGGCGGCCCTGGCGGAACACCACGGTGGCGTCGGGGTTGCGCGAGGAGCGGCTGACCGGACGTGCGCCCGGCGACGGCATCGCCGCGGCCGGCGCCATCGGCGGTGCCGGGCTGGCTGGCGCCGGCGGCGCGGGGGCAGCAGTCGGTGCCGGCGCGGCCGGCGTGAGGACAGCTGTCGCCAGATCAGCTGGCGGGGTTGGCCGGATCGGCGCGGCAATGATCGTGGCCTCGCTGGCGGCGGGTGCGCTGATGGCGCTCATCCGCGCAGTGTCGTCGTCGCTGCCTTCCAGTTCGGCCTCAGAGGCGACCACCGCAAGGAAGCGCTCCTTGAGCGACTGCGCCTGGTCGCGCGCCTTGCCATGCTGGTCGATGCGTGAATCGATCGCCTTGACCCGACGACCCTTTTCGGCGTCGTCGAATTCGCCAAGCGCGTGGCGGAATTCGATTTCCTCGCGGTCCAGCCTGGCGGCGGAGAACGCCTGTTCGAGGTTGGCCAGTTCCGCTCGCAGCAGGCGGTAGGCCTCGCCCGCGCGCTGCTTCAAGGGCGCAGCCTGGCTCGCCAGTTCATCCAGCCGGCGCTTGTAGTCATCGTGCACCCGCTGGTAGACCTCGGGCGACACCTGCTCGCGGCGTGCCGCCATCGCTTTAAGCCGCTCGCCCACCTGGTCGTGTTCCGACTTGATCGCGGCCAGCGCGTCCACCGCACTCAGGTCGACAGCATTCAGATCCAGCGCCATATTGCCTCCGTGCAGCGCGGCGACCGGCGGTCGTCGGAAATGCATCTTGTCACAACGGCTCGACCTTGAGTTCGACCGAGCCGAAGCGCAGGGTGTCGCCAGGGGCCAGCGGGCGCGCTTGGCCGGTGGCAACGCGCACGCCGTTGATGAAGGTGCCGTTGGTGGTGCCGACTTCCTCGCGCAGAAACAGCAAGCCGTCCTCGTTGACCACCTTGGCGTGCCGGCGCGAAAGGCTGCGCTGGTTGTCCAGCGGCCCGAGGTTGATCTCGGGCAGCAGGCCGGTCACCGGGTCCGGGCGCCCGATCAACATCTCGGTCTTGCCGGTGTTGAGCGCAAATTCGGCGCCGCTCTCCATGTGCACGAGCTTGACCGGCTGGCCGAGCTTGGAGGGGTCGATGACGACAGCGCGCCGGGTGGGCGTCAGCTGCGCCGGCTTGGGAATCTCGCCGCGCACCGTCTCCGGAGGCAGTGTTGCCGGAACTGCGACGGGCGCGGCGGCCGCAGCGCCGCGCCGCAGCAGGTCCAGTTCCGACTGGCTCGATTGCAGCAACTCCTCGGTGCGGCGCAGGCGCGCCACCAGCTTGCGCATGATCCGGACCGCGATCTCGAAGTTCTCGCGCAGCATCCCGGCGAAGGCCGCGCGATCCACCCGCAACAAGCGCGCCGCCGTGACCGAGCGCACCGAGGCGAAGCGCGGCTGATCCTCGAGGATGGCCATTTCGCCGAAGAAATCTCCCGGCCCGAGGATCGCCAACGGCGTCGGACCGCGCGCCGCGCGCAGCACTTCCAGCGTACCGACTTCAATGATGTACATGTCACTGCCCGCGTCGCCTTCGCGGAACACGTAGTTCCCGGCAGGCATGTCGACGAACACCGGTTTCAGTTCGCTCATCGGTAGGCTCGGGCAGGGCAGGCGCTGCAGCGACCGGGCTGCAGCCATGCCGCGAGTATGCCGAGCGCTGGAAGGCAGCGGCAAGCGGCGGGGCGTGGTGACGCGGGGGGGGTGAAGCGGGGCGAGGTGAAGCGGGGGCGTGGTGAAGCTACCCGTCACCTCAGTGCCGCGCAAAGATTGCAGTGCTGGTCCCTTGACCCCTGCCCCTCTCCCCGCTCCTGCTCTCGTTCCGCCCTGCCCCCGCCCCTCCCAACGTCGTAGAGCCCGGGCTCGACGAATCGGGCAAAATTACGCTGGAACGGGTTGCGGCGTCTTTCGGGCGACCCATATACTCTCGCTGATTTTCCGGCCGGCCCTGGTTGCCGTGGTCTGCAACAGTTCCGGGGTGAGCCGCGTGCACGATCCGTACGCGAAGGGCCGCAAGTTGGCCTGGAAGGTGGTGCAGTTTCAGTGCGGGGCTGGCGTTCTGCTCGCCGCCGCGCTCTGGCTCATCAGCGGACGCATGGATCTGGGATTCGGCGCACTGTGGGGCGCGGGGTCGGTGGCGTCGGCACAGGCAGTGTTCGCCTGGCGCCAGATGCAGGGAGTGGCGGCGGTATCCGCGCTGTTGCGGCGCTTCTACGGTGCTGCCGCGTGGAAATGGCTGGTGTTGTTCGCGCTGTTCGCGCTGGGTCTGGTGGTGCTGCGGTTGCCCGCGGGCGGCTTGCTGGCAGGGCTGATCGCAGCACAGATTGCAGGGACTTTGGGCTTGATACGCTATGGATAAGCTGCTGACGATGATCGCAAGCGAAGGTGGCTCCGGTGGCATGACGGAGTACATCAAGCATCACTTGCATCACCTCGAATGGAAGGTGGGCGAGGGCGCGTTCTGGACCATCCACCTGGACAGCGTGGTCTTCAAGTTCCTCGCGATCGCGGTGTTCCTGTTCCTGTTCGTGCGCGTTGCGCGCCGCTCCACTGCGGGCGTGCCGGGCAAGCTGCAGTGCGCCATCGAGATGATCGTCGAGTTCGTCGACGGGCTGGTCAAGGAAACCTTCCACGGCCACAGCAAGCTGATCGCGCCACTGGCCGTGACCATCTTCGGCATGGTGTTCCTGATGAACTTCATGGACATGCTGCCGGTGGACGCGCTCCCCGCCGCGGCGCATGCCAGCGGCATCAACTACCTGCGCGTGGTGCCCACGGCCGACCTCAACACCACGCTCGGCATGGCGCTGTGCGTGTTCTTCCTGATCCAGTACATGGGCATCAAGCACAAGGGCCTGGGTGGCTTCTTCGGCGAGTTCTTCACCGCGCCGTTCGGTCCCAAGGGTGCGCCGGCCAATCTGTTGCTGCGCTTGATCGAGGAAGCCGTGCGCCCGGTGTCGCTGTCGCTGCGACTGTTTGGCAACATGTACGCGGGCGAGCTGATCTTCATCCTGATCGCGGTGATGACGCTCGGCGCCACCCTGACTTCCCTCTCGTTCTACGCGCTGGCCCCGGTGCAGTTCATCGCCGGCTTCGTGTGGACCGTGTTCCACATCCTGGTGATCACGCTGCAGGCCTTCATCTTCATGATGCTGACCGTCGTGTATCTCAGCATGGCAGCAGAGCATCACTGAGTTTCGCTACACCCTCCACCCAAACCTTGTTTACGGAAATACGGAGTCGACCATGGAAGCCAACACCCAATTCATTGCCGAAGTGATGAGCTACACGCTGATCGCCGCTGGCCTTCTGATCGGCCTGGGCGCGCTCGGCACCGCCATCGGCTTCGCGCTGCTGGGCGGCAAGTTCCTGGAAGGCGCCAGCCGCCAGCCGGAACTGGCTCCGATGCTGCAGACCAAGATGTTCATCGTCGCCGGCCTGTTGGACGCCGTGCCGATCATCGGCGTCGCCATCGCGCTGCTGCTGATCTTCGCCAATCCGTTCATCTCGGCGCTGTCCTAACTCGTTCCTGACAGCGACCACCGACGGTGGCCCCTGGCTGCCGTCGTAACGGAGTACAGCGATGAATATCAACTTGACCTTGGTCATCCAGGGCCTCGCGTTCTTCGCGACGGCCTGGCTGGTGATGAAGTTCGGCTGGCCGCACATCATCGGCGCCATCGAGGAACGTCAGAAGAAGATCGCTGACGGTCTCGCCGCGGCCGAGGACGGCAAGCGCGCGCTGGCGTCCGCCAGCGAGAAGCAGGACCAGGTGATCCGCGAGGCGCGCGGCGAGGCTGCCGGCATCCGCGATCGCGCCGAGAAGGAATACTCGGCGATCCTGGACAAGGCGAAGGCCGACGCGATCGCCGAGGGCAACCGCCAGAAGGCGGTGGCCGTCGCGGAGATCGAGACCGAAGCGCACCGCGCGCGTGAAGAGCTCAGCCGCAAGGTCGCCGAACTGGCGGTCAAGGGTGCCGAGCGCCTGATCCGCAAGGAAATCGACGCGAATGCGCACAAGGCCCTGCTCGACGACCTGATCAGCGAGATCGCCCGATGAGCAACGCCCTCACCCTGGCGCGTCCGTATGCGCGTGCCGCCTTCGAACTCGCCAAGGGTGAGCAGGCGGCTGCGGCCTGGTCGACCAAGCTCGGCTTCGCCGCGCAGATCATCGCGCAGGCCGAAGTGCAGGCATTGGTCGGCAGCCCGAAGCTCGGCGCCGCCGATCGCGTCTCGCTGTTCCTGCCGCAGGGCGAGGCCGGCGACAGCAGCTTCGCGCGCTTCCTGACGCTGCTGGAAAACAACCAGCGCCTGCCGCTGCTCGGCGAGATCGCCAGCCTGTACGAAGAACTGCGCGCCGACGACGAACGCACCCTCAAGGTGCGCGTGCGTACCGCGATGCCGATCGACCCGTCCCAGCAGCAGCAGCTGGTGGGCGCGCTCGCCAAGCGCTTCGACCGTGCCGTGACGCTGGACGTCGCGCTCGATCCGGAGCTGATCGGCGGCGCGGTGGTCGAGGCCGGCGACGTGGTCATCGACGGTTCGCTGCGCGGCAAGCTCAAGCGCCTGCGCGCCGAACTGGCGCAGTAAGCGCCCGGGCCCGCGCTCCCACATTTCGAAACTCTTTCTGGAATCACCGTCATGCAGACGCAACTGAATCCTTCCGAGATCAGCGACCTCATCAAGTCGCGCATCGAGAAGTTCAAATCCGCCGCCGAGGCGCGCAACGAAGGCACGATCGTGTCGGTTTCCGACGGCATCGTGCGCATCCACGGCCTTGCCGACGTCATGCAGGGCGAAATGATCGAGATGCCGGGCGACACCTTCGCCCTGGCGCTGAACCTGGAGCGCGACTCGGTCGGCGCGGTGGTGCTGGGCGACTACGAGCACCTGCGCGAAGGCGATGCGGTCAAGACCACCGGCCGCATCCTCGAAGTGCCGGTCGGCCCGGAACTGCTCGGCCGCGTCGTCGACGCGCTGGGCAACCCGATCGACGGCAAGGGCCCGCTGAAGGCCAAGCTGTCCAGCCCGATCGAGAAGGTCGCGCCGGGCGTGATCTGGCGCAAGTCGGTGTCGCAGCCGGTGCAGACGGGTTACAAGTCGGTCGACGCGATGGTGCCGGTGGGCCGTGGCCAGCGCGAGCTGATCATCGGCGACCGCCAGACCGGCAAGACCGCGCTGGCCGTCGACACCATCATCAACCAGAAGGGTTCCGGGATTAAGTGCATCTACGTCGCCATCGGGCAGAAGCAGAGCTCGATCGCCAACGTGGTGCGCCGCCTGGAAGAGAACGGCGCGCTCGCGCACACCATCATCGTCGCCGCCTCGGCCTCCGAGTCAGCCGCGATGCAGTACGTCGCCGCCTATGCCGGCTGCGCGATGGGCGAATACTTCCGCGACCGCGGCCAGGACGCGCTGATCATCTATGACGATTTGACCAAGCAGGCCTGGGCGTATCGCCAGATCTCGCTGCTGCTGCGCCGCCCGCCGGGCCGCGAAGCGTATCCGGGCGACGTGTTCTACCTGCACTCGCGCCTGCTCGAACGCGCCGCGCGCGTGAACGAGGAGTACGTCGAGAAGTTCACCAACGGCGAGGTCAAGGGCAAGACCGGCTCGCTGACCGCGCTGCCGATCATCGAGACCCAGGCCGGCGACGTGTCCGCCTTCGTGCCGACCAACGTGATCTCGATCACCGACGGCCAGATCTTCCTCGAAACCGATCTGTTCAACGCCGGTATCCGTCCGGCCATGAACGCCGGCGTGTCGGTGTCGCGCGTCGGTGGCGCCGCCCAGACCAAGGCGATCAAGAAGCTCGGCGGCGGTGTCCGCCTGGCCCTCGCGCAGTACCGCGAGCTGGCCGCCTTCGCCCAGTTCGCCTCCGACCTCGATGCTGCCACCCGCGCCCAGCTGGAACGCGGCCAGCGCGTCACCGAACTGATGAAGCAGAAGCAGTACGCGCCGATGTCGGTCGCCGAGATGGCGCTGTCGCTGTATGCCGTCAACGAAGGCAACATGGACGATTTGCCGCTCGGCAAGATCCAGGCCTTCGAAAAGGGCCTGCACCAGCATTTCCACAGCAACTACGGCGAGCTGATGCAGAAGATGGCCGCCAGCGGCGACTGGAACAACGACATCGAAGCGACGTTCAAGAAGGGCATCGCGGAGTTCAAGAAGACGGGGAGTTGGTGAAGAGGGCCTGGGCTGGCGACAGCCAGCCGCAGAAAAGCGTGAAAAGTGAAAGGTGAAAAGTGAAATCAAGACCTGACACCCGCGCTGACCTGACCCTTTCACTTTTTACTTTTCACTTTTGACCGCGAGCGAAGCGAGCCCACCCCATGGCAGGCGCAAGAGAAATCCGGACCAAGATCAAGAGCGTGCAGAACACCCGCAAGGTGACGCGCGCGCTTGAGATGGTGTCGGCCAGCAAGATCCGCCGTGCGCAGGACCTGATGAAGGCCTCGCGTCCGTATGCGCGACTGATGCGCCAGGTCATCGGCCACGTCGCGAAGGCCAACACCGAGTACAAGCATCCGTTCCTGGTCGAGCGCGAAGAGGTTTCGCACGTCGGCTACGTGATCGTCTCCACCGACCGCGGCCTGTGCGGCGGCCTCAACGCCAACCTGTTCCGCCGCCTCCTGGCCGACATGCGCCAGTGGCAGGCGAAGAATGCGCAGGTGGACGTGGTCTGCATAGGCCAGAAGGCCACCGCCTTCTTCAAGCGCCTCAAGGTCAACTTCGTCGGCTCGGTCACCCACCTCGGCGAGAAGCCGCGCGTGGACCAGCTGATCGGCGCGATCAAGGTGATGCTCGACAGCTACATGCAGGGCCGCGTCGACCGCCTGTTCCTCTGCTACAACGACTTCGTCAACACGATGACGCAGAAGCCGACGATGGACCAGCTGCTGCCGCTGCCGCCGTCGGACGACATCGAGAGCAAGCACGACTGGGACTACCTCTATGAGCCCGGCGCGCCCGAGATCATGGATCACGTGCTGACGCGCTACATCGAGAGCCTGGTCTACCAGGCGGTACTGGAAAACCTCGCCAGCGAGCACGCCGCGCGCATGGTGGCCATGAAGTCCGCCTCGGACAATGCCACCAAGCTGATCGGCGAGCTGACGCTGGTCTACAACAAGGCCCGCCAGGCCGCGATCACGCAGGAAATCAGCGAGATCGTGGGTGGTGCGGCGGCGGTGTAAAGAAAGCGGTGAAACGTAAAATGTAAAACGTCAACAGGAGCCGGGCTCTGATTGCCGTTTGACGTTTCACGTTTGACCTTCACCAAGAATCTCGCGGAATCCGCCCGGGCGGCTCCGCACCAAAGTTCAAGCAGTTCCAGGAGTTCCACCCATGAGCCAGGGCAAAGTCGTACAGATCATCGGCGCCGTCGTCGACGTCGAATTCCCGCGCGAATCCGTGCCGAAGGTGTACGACGCACTGAAAGTCGCCGGCACCGACATCACGCTGGAAGTGCAGCAGCAGCTGGGCGACGGCATCGTGCGCACCATCGCGCTCGGTTCCACCGACGGCCTGAAGCGCAACCTGATCGCCGAAAACACCGGCAAGGCGATCGCGGTGCCGGTGGGCGTGAAGACGCTCGGCCGCATCATGGACGTGCTCGGCAACCCGATCGACGAAGCCGGCCCGATCGGCGAGCAGGAGCGCTGGGTCATTCACCGCTCGGCGCCGAGCTACGCCGACCAGGCGGGCGGCAATGATTTGCTGGAAACCGGCATCAAGGTCATCGACCTGATGTGCCCCTTCGCCAAGGGCGGCAAGATCGGCCTGTTCGGCGGCGCCGGCGTGGGCAAGACCGTCAACATGATGGAGCTGATCAACAACATCGCCAAGGCGCACTCGGGTCTGTCCGTGTTCGCCGGCGTGGGCGAGCGTACCCGCGAGGGCAACGACTTCTACCACGAGATGAAAGACTCCAACGTCCTCGACAAGGTGGCGATGGTGTACGGCCAGATGAACGAGCCGCCCGGCAACCGCCTGCGCGTCGCGCTGACCGGCCTGACCATGGCCGAGTACTTCCGCGACGAGAAGGACGCTTCCGGCAAGGGCCGCGACGTGCTGCTGTTCGTCGACAACATCTACCGCTACACCCTGGCCGGCACCGAAGTGTCCGCGCTGCTCGGCCGCATGCCGTCCGCGGTGGGCTACCAGCCGACGCTGGCCGAGGAAATGGGCGTGCTGCAGGAACGCATCACCTCGACCAAGACCGGCTCGATCACCTCGATCCAGGCCGTGTACGTGCCCGCGGACGACTTGACCGACCCGTCGCCGGCCACCACCTTCGCCCATCTGGACGCGACCGTCGTGCTGAGCCGCAACATCGCCTCGCTGGGTATCTACCCGGCGGTGGATCCGCTCGACTCCACCAGCCGCCAGCTGGACCCGAACGTGATCGGCAACGAGCACTACGACACCGCGCGTCGCGTGCAGTCCACCCTGCAGCGCTACAAGGAACTGAAGGACATCATCGCGATCCTGGGCATGGACGAACTGTCGGAAGAAGACAAGGCGACCGTGGCCCGCGCGCGCAAGGTGGAGAAGTTCTTCAGTCAGCCCTTCCACGTCGCCGAAGTGTTCACCGGCAGCCCGGGCAAGTACGTGTCGCTGAAGGAAACCATCCGCGGCTTCAAGATGATCGTCGACGGCGAAGTCGACCACCTGCCCGAGCAGGCCTTCTACATGGTCGGCGGCATCGACGAGGCCTACGCGAAGGCGAAGGAAATGGGCGTCGCGGCCTGAGGGCCGCGACTGCTGGAAAAAGGGAAAAGTAAAAAGGAAAAGGGAAGAGCGGCTCCAGCTTCGGCTTGAACCCTTTTCCATTTGAGCGAGCGCAGCGAGCGGCCGTTTTCCGTTTTCCCCTACTTGCGACAATGCAGCAACAGAGCGAGCGACACACCCCATGAGCACCATCCGCGTAGACGTCGTCAGTGCCGAAGCCGAGGTTTTCCACGGCGAGGCCAAGCTCGTGGTCGCCACCGGCGAGATGGGCGAACTCGGCATCGCGCCGCGCCACGCGCCGCTGATCACCCGCCTCAAGCCGGGCCAGGTGCGCGTGATCCAGCCGAACGACGAGGAGCTGTTCCTGTACGTTTCCGGCGGCATCCTCGAAGTGCAGCCGACGGTGGTCACGATCCTGACCGACACCGCCGTGCGCGCGGCCGATCTCGACGAAACCAAGGTCCGCGAGGCCAAGGAAGCCGCCGAGCGAGCGGTGGCCAACCAGATCGACGCCAAGGAAGTCGCCGCCGCCCAGGCCGAGCTCGCTGCCCTGGCAGCGCAGCTGCAGGCGATCGACCGCCTGCGCAAGATGGGTCAGAAGCACTGATAACCGCCAGCGCCGAAAGGCGCAACGGGTTGAGCGAAAGCGCCGGCGCAAGCCGGCGTTTACGTGTGCGCCCCCTACGACGCCTGTGGCAGCGGACCTGCATTTCGGGTCTCGCGCCCGCGTCGGAGCTGTCACTGGATCGGGCCGCCGAGCGCGCCCCGGCGGCGCCGAGGGCACGCCATGGCTGCGCCACAGCCGGTGGTGGCTGAACGAGTCGGCCGTTGGTCGGGCGGCGACCACGGCTGGCCCACCTATACTTGATCGCGCTTCCCCACATACCAGGCAAGATGCGGCCGCGACCAATCCTGATCGTGCTGGTGCTCGCCGTGCTCGCTGCCACCGCATGGTGGTTGCGGCCGTCTGGAGATTCGCCGCGTGGCGTGGTGCCAAGGACGGGGCCGATCGCCGTCGGGCAACCGCCGACAGCGCCTTTGGTTCCGGCGACCGCCGAGGATGCCGCCGCCATCATCGCCGCAGCGCTGCCGCCCGCGAAGCCCGATGCCATCCCATTCCGCGCCAGCCCGGCGCAGCGCCTGACCGACCGCGAGCGCATCCTGCGCGATGCGGATTTGCTTGGGCTGGCTGGGGACCTGCGCGCCCGGGCGCGCACCGGCGACGCCGATGCCGCGGCGGCGATGGCGGAACTGCTGGCGCACTGCGCGATGACCCACGCCTTCGAGCAGTTGAGCATCCACGAACCTGACCTGTGGGAGGTCTTTGCCACAGTCGGCTTCGATGCCCCGGTCATCGGCCGGGCCCAGGCCGAACTGACTTCGGCGCGCACACGCTGCGCGGCGCTCGCGCTTGACCCTGCCGGAATGGAGCAACTGCAGCTGGCCTGGAGCTTGCACGCGGCGGCCCTGGGCGACCCGCTGGCCCGCCTGTGGCGTGCCTACCGCGAGCCGGGCGATACGCCGCAACGCCAGGCCGAGGTGAACGTGGAGCGGCAACAGGCGGCGCTGGAACTGCTGGCCGAGCGCGGACCCAGGGCCTTGTCCGATCACGCCGTGCTGCTGGCGGGGCGCGGTCGCTATGAGAGCGCCGCTTTCATCCTGGCATCTTGTCAGCTGATCGAGGCCTGCGCCGTCGATCCGGATGCCTGGGCCGTGGCGAACTTCTCCTTGCGCGAGGTGGCGGGCTTTGGCGGCCACCTCTTCTTGCGCATGGCCAGTCCGCGGGAACTGGCGATCGCCCAGGGGCAGGCCGAGGAGATCGTGCGCCTGTGGCGCACAGGGCAATTCGCGCAGATCGTCGCGCCGCGCGAGCGCGCGCCACCCGGAGGCGGCTGATGCGGCGGTTCCTGTGGGTAGTGGTTGCGGTCGTGCTCGCCGTCGCCGGCTGGCAGGCCTGGGAGCGCCGCACGCCGATCGTGGATGCCGTCGCGGCTCGCTTTGCCGGCACGCCCGATTCGCCGCAGGCCCCGGTTGCCGGCACCGCCGCCCAGCGAACGGCGCCTCCGGCGAGCGGCACAAAGTCGCCCACCACCGCCGCGCCCGATGGCGACGGACCCGCACCGCCGGGCGATGCGGCGGTGACCGGGGCGGAGGCTGATCCGCGCACGGCCGCCAGCCGCGCGCCGACGGCGCCGGTCCTGACCCCGGCACAGGCGCGCGAGCGCATGCGCGAGCGCCAGCGGCTGCAGGATTGCGAACGCGTGGTGCAGGCGACCAGCCCGAATTCCGCCGGCGCGCGCGAACGCCGCGAGTGGCGCTGGCTGCCGCCCGAGCAGGTGGCGCTGGAACAGTTGGGCCTGCGCGAGGTCGCCGCGCGCGTGGGCCAGGGTTGCCCGCCGCGGCCGCAGACGCCCGCGGCCCGGCGACGGCAGGAAACCGATCTGGCGGCGGACCTGGCGGCGGCCGCCGCCGCGGGGGACCTGGAAGCACGTTTGCGCAGCTGGCGCTACGAGGACGCCAACAAGGACGCCAGCCGGGAAGCCCTGCGCGCCTTGTTGTACGACATCCTGCTCTCCGGCGATGCGGAGCTGATCGCGCAGGTGGGCGAATTTCACTGGATGGTCAATGCCTCGAACCAGACCACCGTGGAGGACCTGGTCCCGCATGGCGAGTTGTGGCGCCTGGTCGCTTGCGACCTCGGCGCCGCCTGCGGCCGCGGCAGCCGCGCGCTCGACCAGCTCTGCCTGTCCAACTCCACCGCCGCCTGCGCCGCGCCCACGGTCGAGTCGGCGGTGCAAGGATTGATTCCCGCCTGGCAGTTCCGCTTGCTGCAACAGCGCCGGACCGAGTTGCTCGCGCGCCTCCGCAACGGCCAGATCGCCGGGATCCTCGATCCGCCGCAGCGGGCCGCACCCGGCGGCGGTTGACCGGGAACCTCGCCGCCGCGGGAGGATCCAATGCGCCACCGGTGCCAGGCAGGCGGTCGATGAGCACGCAAGCGTTCCCGAAGATCCCCGCATGGGTCGCCGCCCTGTGGCTGAGCGCATCCGCGGTGCAGGCCGCGGAGCCTGTACGCTGGGCGCTCAATGTCAGCCTGGGTGCGGATTCACCGCTGCTGACGGTGCAGGGATGCAGCGCGCAAGCGAGTGCGGAGGTCTGGCTGCGCGCCGGTGAGGGAGCAGCGCCGCACCTGCACGCGCTGCGCCGCGGCGGGCGGGCGATCGACACTGACGGCCGCAGCGGAGCCCTGCTGCGCGACTGGCAGCCCGGCGAGTGCTACACCGCGGAGGTGGACCTGGCATCAGCGGCCCGCATGGATCGCTTCGGACTCGGCGGCCAGGCCGGCGAGTGGTGGCGCATCCCGCCGGAGCGCTGGCTGTGGCGGCCGCGCCGGATGCATCCGGACAGCACCATCGAGTTCCGCCTGCCGCCCGGCTGGGCGGCCTCGGTGCCGTGGCCCGAGCTGGCCGATGGCAGCGGGCGCCGGCGTATCGGCGGCACCCCGGACGACTGGCCGGCGCAGACCGCCTTCGGCCGCTTCCGTGTACAGACCCTGGCGCTGCCCGGTGGCGAGTTGCACGTGGCACTGCTGCCGCGGGTGCCGCAGGCCGCGCAGCAGGAGATCCGCGACTGGTTTGCCGCTGTTGCCCCGGCCTTGCTGGCGGGCGGCGGACAGCTCCCCTTGCCGCAGACCCAGGTGCTGATCGTGCCACTGCCCGGCGTGCGCGAGCCGGTGCCGTGGGGCCAGGTGTCGCGCGGCGGCGCCGCCGGCGTGATGCTGGTGGTCGGTGCCGATGCCGGCCGCGCACGCCTGGATGCCGACTGGACCGCGACGCATGAACTGGCGCATCTGCAGCACCCCTACCTCGGCGAGCGCGGGCGCTGGCTGGCCGAGGGCCTCGCCAGCTACCACCAGAACGTCTGGCGCGCCCGCACCGGGGCGCTGACGCCGGCGCAGGCCTGGCAGCGGCTGGACGAAGGTTTCGCCCGCGGCCGCTCGGCTGGGGGCGGCCCGGCGCTGGGTGAACTTGGCCGGCGTGGCGCGACCATGCGCATCTACTGGAGCGGCGCCGCATTCTGGCTGGAATCGGACCTCGCGCTGCGCACGGCCGGGAGCAGCCTGGACCTGGCGCTGGCGCGGTTCGCCGCCGCGCACCTGCCGTCCGAACGCCACTGGTCGCCGCGCGACTTCATCGCCGAGCTGGAGCGGCTGGCGCCCGGTGGCGGGCTGGTCGACCGTCACGCGCGGTATCTCGCACTCACCGGCTTCCCGGACCTGCGGCCGATCCTCGCGAAGCTGGGGCGGGGCACGATCGCACTCGCCGTGGGCGCGGGCGAGTCGCCGCTGTCCCGCGCGATCATGCGCCGGCCGCCGCCGGCAAGGCCGACCTCGACTTCGCTGCGACCGTGATCGTTCGCGTATTCGATGAGGTTCTGCAGCAACTGGAACCACAGGTTGCGCCGCCGTCCGCGCGGGCTACGCCGGGTTCAGGAAGGACAACCCCAGTCCGAGCAAGACCATTGCCGCGGCCGAATACAGTCCAGCCACGGCATCATCGGCCATCGCGCCGAGTCCGCCGCCAAGCTCGCGGTCGCGGTGCGACGCCGGCCAGGGCTTCGTGATGTCGGCGATGCGGAACAGCAGGAAACCGGCGATGAAGAATCCGGGGAGGGCGAGCCCATGCGCGGACCACGGCCAGGCGAGTGCGCCGATGGCGTAGGTCAGCCACTGGCCGACCCACTCGTCGATCACGATCGGCGCGGCGTCGTCGGTGGCGAGCGCCCGGCAGGCCCAGGAGGCGGCAGGCACGCCGATCGCGAACATCGCCCCGGCCAGCAGGAGATTGGCCCACAGCGGCCATGCAAGCGCGCCGCTCAGCCAGTACAGCAGTGCGGCGACCGCCGAACCGGTGGTGCCCGAGGCCCACGGCGACAGCCCGCTGCCTCCGCCGCAGGCGATCAGCCCGAGCGGGTGGCGCAGCAGGATGCGCGCTTCACGGACAACATCGCGGCTCATCCGAAGTGGTCCCAGCCGGCTGAAGGTGGCGCCACGACACGGCCCTCGGCATCGATCAAGTGCACGCCTTCACCCGGCCCGAGAGTGCCGATGCGCGTCAGCGTGGTGTGCGCCGCGGCAGCGACCGCGGCCAGCGCCGGCTCGCGTTCGGACGGCAGGGTGAAGCACAGCTCGTAGTCGTCGCCGCCGAGTTGCAGGCGCAGGCGCCGGGCGGCGTCGGTCACCAGCGGCAGCAAGGCGCGCGAGGCGGGCAGGGCATCGGCCTCGATCACCGCGGCCAGTCCGCTCTGGCGGCAGATGTGGCCGAGGTCCGCGGCAAGGCCATCGGAGACGTCGATGCACGCATGCGCGAGGCCGCGCAGCGCCTGGCCCAGCGCCACGCGCGGCGTCGGCCGCGCCAACCGCTGCTGCAGCCGGGTGCGCGCCAGCTTGCCCTCGCCGTCGTTCGGGTCGATCCGCTGGCCGCGCAGCGCCAGCGCCGCGGCGGCATCGCCAAGCGTGCCGCTGACGTACACCGCATCCCCCGCGCGCGCGCCGTCGCGGCGCAGCGCGGACCCGGCCGGCAGGCTGCCGAAGGCATTCAGCGTCAGGGTCAGCGGGCCGCGTGTGGTGTCGCCGCCCACCAGCGCCATGCCGTGCGCATCGGCCAGGGCGAGCAGGCCGGTCAGCAGCGGCTCCACATAACCCGGATCCAGGCTCGGCAGCGTCAGCGCGAGCGTGCACCAGCGCGGCGTGGCGCCCATCGCGGCGAGGTCCGACAGATTGACCGCAGCGAGCTTGTAGCCGACATCCGCCGGCGGCGTGTCCAGCGGGAAATGCACGCCGGCGACCATGGTGTCGCAGCAGACCACCAGTTCCTCGCCAGCGGGCGGCGCGAGCACCGCGCCATCGTCGCCAATGCCGAGCGACACGTCCGCGCCGCCGCGCACGCGCGCGCGCAGGGCCTCGATGAAGGCGAACTCGCCCGCCATCCGGGCGCTCAGTGCGCCGCGGATTCGGCCTGGCGCGTGTTGCGCGCCACGCGGTCGAGCACCGCATTCACATAGCCGTGGCCGCCCTCGGCGCCGAAGTCCTTGGCCAAATCGATCGCCTCGTTGATCACCACCCGGTAGGGGATGTCCAGCCGGTGCTGCAGCTCCCAGGTGGCGATGCGCAGCGTGGCGCGTTCGATCGCGTCGATCTCGTCGATGCGGCGGTCGGCGCAGGGGGCGATGGCGGCGTCGATCTGTTCCAGGTTCTGCTCGACGCCGAGCAGCACGTCGGAGAAATAGGCGCCATCGGCGATCGCCATGTCCTGTTCCTCGTTGAACTGCT
Source organism: Rhodanobacteraceae bacterium (assembly GCA_016713135.1). Taxonomy (NCBI): domain Bacteria; kingdom Pseudomonadati; phylum Pseudomonadota; class Gammaproteobacteria; order Lysobacterales; family Rhodanobacteraceae; species Rhodanobacteraceae bacterium. The sequence goes on from JADJPR010000003.1 coordinate 28,390, forward strand.
CGATGATGCGGCGCATCGGGCCGCCGCCGATCTGCCACTGGTACAGCGCCTGCAGCGCACGGCGCCGCGCACGGGCGCGCTCGGGGAAGGGACGGGTAGGCTTCATGCCGCGGTCTCCAGTTGGCGCACCAGGTTGAGTTGCTCGATCACCGCGAGCGCGGCGTCGGCGCCCTTGTTGCCGGCCTTGGCCCCGGCGCGGTCCAGCGCCTGCTCCAGGGTGTCGACGGTCAGCACGCCGAAGCCGACCGGCAGGCCGTGGTCCAGCGAGACCTGCATCAAACCGTTGGCGGCGCCGCCGGCGACATAGTCGAAATGCGCGGTGTCGCCGCGGATCACGCAGCCGAGCGCGACGATCGCCTCGAAGCGCCCGCTCGCTGCCAGCTTGTCGGCGGTCAGCGGCAGCTCGAAGGCGCCGGGCACGCGCACCAGGGTCAGTTGCTCGTCGGCCACGCCGTGGCGCAGCAGCGCATCGCGGGCGCCATCGATCAGGCGCGCGACGACCAGTTCATTGAAGCGCGAAGCCAGCAGCGCGATGCGCCCGCTTGGCGCGGAGAAATCACCTTCGATGCGTTCCATGCCATCGGGTCGTCCATGTACGGGCAGCGGATTCTAGCGACCAGCGGCCCGAGCCGCGACTCGCGGGGCTGAACGGCTGGATCGTCTACGGGGGGGGGGGCGGGGTGTCCGTTTTTTGGCGGGGGGGTGGGGGGAAGGGGGGGGGGGGGGGGGGGGGGGGGGGGCCGGCCGGCCGCGCGGGCCCCGCGGCGGGGGGCGTGGGGGATGGACTTCCCGGCGTTCTCGCCCCCCGCCCCTCCCCCCCGCCCCCGCCCTGCCCCCCCCCCGCCCCCCCTTTCTTCCTCCGTCAACGCGTTGCCGCTGGCAACCGCAGGTGACCGCCGCGATTGACCGGTCGGCGGGTGGTGGGGCACGCTTGTGTCCAAGCGGCGAGGGTGTCGGCGTTGCGACGTGGGATGCGGGAAATGCGGGGCGGGGGTCAGGGGGCAGGGGACCTGTTTGGCGCCACCCGCATGCTTCGTCGAGGCTTTGGGATGACGGTCTTCGCTGAACTGGATCAATGCAGCCGAGCCGCGCCCCTTGCCCCCTGACCCCTGCCCCGCTTCTCCACCGGCAAGCCAACGTCCAGCCACCAGCCACCACAGGACACAAATGACCGCCGAAACCCTCCACCCCCACCACGCCCGCGAGCGCCTCGAGGAATGGCTGAGCGCCTTGACCCACGGTGTCGGTGCGGTGGTGGCGCTGGCGGCGGCGGCGGTGCTGATCACGCTGGCGTCGATCTACGGCGATGCCTGGGCGATCGTCGGTTCGGCGGTCTACGGCAGCTCGCTGCTGCTGCTGTACGTGGCCTCCACCCTGTACCACGCGGTCAGCCATGCGCCGACCAAGGCGAAGATGAAGGTCTTCGACCACTGCATGATTTATGTGCTGATTGCCGGCACCTACACCCCGTTCACGCTGACCAGCCTGCGCGGCAGCTGGGGCTGGACCCTGTTCGGACTGATCTGGGGCCTGGCGATCGCCGGCATCGTGTTCAAACTGTACTTCACCGGGCGCTTCAAATGGCTGTCGACCGGGATCTACCTGGCGATGGGCTGGCTGATCCTGATCGCCGCCGAGCCGGTGATGCAGGCGCTGCCAGGCGCGGCGTTCAACTGGCTGATGGCGGGCGGCGTGGCCTACACCGCCGGCACCATTTTCTACATGAGTCGACGCCTGCCGTATGCGCACGCAATCTGGCATGCCTTCGTGATCGCCGGCAGCGTCTGCCACTTCGCTGCGGTGCTGATCCAGGTGCTGGAGCCTGGCGCCGCGGCTTCCTGAGTCAGGCATCCGGGGTCGAATTTCTGCGGAACTTTGCGCGCGAAGCGCAGTCTGTGGGCATTCGGCCGTGCCCGCGGTCATTCATCATCTGAGGAGAGAGCAATGCGCAATGGTTTCTGGGTGGCCGGCTTCGGCCTGGTGTTGAGCGCGGGCCTGGCGGCTCAGGACAAGCCGGAAGACCTGATTCGGGAGTCGCTGAAGACGCTGAATCCGGAGATCCGTATCGACGACGTGCGCCCTTCTCCACTCAAGGGTGTTTACGAAGTCACCGTTCCTGGCCAGGTGGTTTACGTCTCGGGCGACGGCAAGTACCTGATGCAGGGCATGCTGCTGGACATTCCGAACAAGCTGGACCTGACCGAGAAGCGCCGTTCTGAATTGCGACGCACCCTGCTGGCGGCCGCGCCGAGCAGTCAGCGCATCGTGTTCAAGCCCAAGGGCGAGGTCAAGCACACGGTCACGGTGTTCACCGACATCGATTGTGGTTACTGCCGTGAGCTGCACAAGCACATGGCCGAATACAACGACCGCGGCATCCAGATCGAGTACATGCTGTTCCCGCGCGCGGGCGTCGGCTCCGAGTCCTTCCGCAAGGCAGTTGCCTCCTGGTGCGCCAAGGACCAGCAGGATGCATTGACCAAGGCCAAGGCGGGTGAGGATCCGGGCAACGCGACCTGCGTCAACCCGATCGAGGCGCAGTACAACCTCGGCCAGCAGGTGGGCGTCACCGGCACGCCGACGCTGGTCTTCCCGGACGGCAGCGTGGCCCCGGGCTACGTCACGCCGGACCAACTGGAGCAGCGCCTGATCGCCGCCGAGGCAGCGGTTGCGAAGGACGCCGCCGCCAAGTGAGTGGCATGCGGGGAGCCGTCGGCCAGCGCCTGCGGTTTCCCTGCCTGAATACCCCGGCGCCGGCACCGGCGCCGTCCGGCTGCCGGCCTGTATGATCCGCGCGCCTCAACTGCGGTGGCTTGCGTGCCGATGTCGATCCGTACCCTTCCGGGCGCTGTGGCCCTGTCCAGTTTCCGTCTGGATGCCCTGAACCGGCGTCTCGCACCGCTGTCGGCGCGCGTCGCCAGTGTCACCGAAGTCTTCGTCGTCCACGGCGCCGATTCCGCCGTCGACGATGCGCTGCTGGCCGAGGTGCTGCAGTGGGGCAGCGTCGCGGCGGTGGACGAATCGCTGCCCGCGCGCTGGGTCGCCCCGCGCCTGGGCACGCGCTCGCCGTGGTCGAGCAAGGCCAGCGACATCCTGCACCGCTGCGGCCTGGCCATCGAGCGGGTCGAGCGCCTGCTGCGCTACAGCTTCAGCGAGCTGCCGGCGGATGCGTCGGCGGTCGCGGCGCTGCTGCACGATCCGATGACCCAGAGCGTGCTCTCCGATCCAGCCGAATTCGCCGGGCTATACCTGCATCCGGCGGCCGCGCCGCTGGTGCACGTCGCCACCGACCTCGCCAGCCTGCAGGCGGCCAACGGTCGGCTCGGCCTCGCGCTCAGCGAGGACGAGATCGAGTATCTCGCCGCGCGCTATGCCGAACTCGGTCGCAGCGCCAGTGACGCCGAGCTGATGATGTTCGCCCAGGCGAACTCCGAGCACTGCCGGCACAAGGTGTTCAACGCCAGCTGGACCCTCGACGGCCAGCCGCAGGCCTCCAGCCTGTTCGGCCACATCAAGCACACCCACGCGACGACGCCGCGCGGCACGCTGGTGGCCTACAAGGACAATGCGGCGGTGCTCGAAGGCAGCACCGGCGCGCGCTTTTTCGCCGGCGCGGACGGCGTCTATCGCGCCAGCGTCGAGCCGATCCACCTCGCGATCAAGGTGGAAACGCACAACCACCCGACCGCCATCGCGCCCTACGCCGGTGCCGCCACCGGTGCCGGCGGCGAGATCCGCGACGAAGGCGCCACCGGCCGCGGTGCGAAGCCGAAAGCCGGGCTGACCGGTTTCACCGTCTCGCACCTGCGCCTGCCGGACGCGCCGCAGCCCTGGGAAAGCGCGCGCCCGCTGCCGGCGCACCTGGCCAGCCCGCTGCGGATCATGACCGAGGGCCCGCTCGGCGCCGCCGCGTTCAACAATGAATTCGGCCGCCCGGCCCTCGGCGGCTACTTCCGCACTTTCGAGCACTATCCCGAGGCGCTGACCCACGGCGCCGCCTACGACAAGCCGATCATGATCGCCGGCGGCCTCGGCAACATCCGCGCCGGCGACGTCGAGAAGCGCCTGCTGCAGGATGGCGACGCGGTGATCGTGCTCGGCGGGCCGGCGATGCTGATCGGCCTCGGCGGCGGCGCCGCTTCGTCGCAGGCCAGCGGCATCGGCAGCGCCGCGCGCGACTTCGCCTCGGTGCAGCGCGACAACGCCGAGATGGAACGCCGCTGCCAGGAAGTGATCGACCGCTGCGTCGCCCTCGGCGCGGACAACCCGGTCGTGTCCATCCACGATGTCGGCGCCGGCGGCCTGTCGAACGCGATCCCGGAGCTGCTGCATGACAGCGGCGTCGGTGGCGAGATCGACTTGGGCGCGGTGCTCAACGACGATCCGGGCATGAGCCCGATGCAGATCTGGTGCAACGAGGCGCAGGAGCGCTATGTGCTGGGCGTGCGCGCCGCGGACCTGCCGCGCTTCGCCGAACTGGCTGCGCGCGAGCGCTGCCTGTACGCGGTGGTCGGCACGGCGACCGCTGCCGAGCAGCTGCGCGTGCGCCTGGGCTCGGTCGACGTGATCGACCTGCCGATGGACGTGCTGTTCGGCAAGGCGCCGAAGATGCAGCGCGTGGCGCAGGCGCATCGCCCGCAGCCTGGCGCCGCGCTGGCCCTCGGTGCCATCGATGCGCACGCTGCGTTGCTGCGCGTGTTGCGCTTCCCCGCGGTCGGCAGCAAGCAGTTCCTGATCACCATCGGCGACCGCACCGTCGGCGGCCTGTGCCACCGCGACCCGATGGTCGGCCCGTGGCAGACGCCAGTGGCCGACGTGGCCGTGAGCCTGGCCGATTTCCAGGGCCATGCCGGCGAAGCCATGTGCATGGCCGAGCGCACCCCGCTGGCATTGCTCGATGCGCGCGCCGCCGCGCGCATCGCGGTCGGCGAGGCGCTGACCAATCTCTACGCCGCGCCAATCGAGCGCATCGACGACATCAAGCTCTCGGCCAACTGGATGGCGGCGGTGGGCGATGCGGCGATGGACGGCGCGCTGTACGCCGCAGTCGAGACCGTCGGCCGCGAGCTGTGCCCGGCGCTTGGCCTGGGCATCCCGGTCGGCAAGGATTCGCTGTCGATGCGTGCGCAATGGCGCGACGCGCAGGCCGGCGACTGCCGTAGCGTGTCGCCGGTTTCGCTGATCATCAGCGCCTTCAGCCGCGTCGCCGACGTGCGCCAGACCCTGACCCCGGAACTGAAACATCGCGACGGCGGCAGCGCGATCTGGCTGGTCGACCTCGGCGGCGGCAATCAGCGCCTGGGTGGCAGCGTGCTGGCGCAGGTACACGGCCAGATGGGCGACGTGCCGCCGGATCTCGACGACGCCGCGGCCTTCCGCCGCAGCCTCGAATGGCTGGCGGCAGAAAGCGCGCTGGCCGCATCCACGCCTGGCACGACCGCAGCGACGGCGGCCTGGTCGTCGCTGCGCTCGAGATGGCCTTCGCCGCGCGCACCGGGTTGGCGCTGGACCTCGGCAACGATCCCGCGCCGCTGGCGACGCTGTTCAACGAGGAACTCGGCGTGCTGGTCGAGGTGGCGGATGGCGATGTGGCTGCCTTCGCTGCATCGGCGCAGGCCGCCGGCGCGCACGTGCAGCGGATCGGTCAGGCCCTCGCGGAGCCGGAGCTGCGGGTCCGGTGCGCGGGCAACACCCTCCTGCACGCCGCCATGGCCGACCTGATCGCTGCCTGGGGCGAGACCTCCTGGCGCATCCAGCGGCAGCGCGACAATCCCGAGTGCGCCGACCAGGAATACGCGCGGTTGCGCGACTACGCCGCGCCAGGGCTGGTGTACGCGCCCGCCTTCGACGCCGACGAAGACATCGCCGCGCCGTACATCAACACCGGCGCGCGTCCGCGCGTGGCGATCCTGCGCGAGCAGGGCGTCAACGGCCAGTTGGAAATGGCTGCGGCCTTCGACCGCGCCGGCTTCGAGGCGGTCGACGTGCACGTCAGCGACCTGGAATCCGGCCGACGCCGCCTGGCGGATTTCCACGGGCTGGCAGCCTGCGGCGGTTTCTCCTATGGCGATGTACTCGGCGCCGGCCAGGGCTGGGCCAAGGGCATTCTGCATCACCCCGAACTGGCCGCTCAGTTCCGCGGCTTTTTCGAGCGCCCGGATACCTTTGCGCTCGGCGTATGCAATGGCTGCCAGATGATGAGCGGCCTGCGCGACCTGGTGCCGGGCGCCGAAGGCTGGCCGCGCTTTCTGCGCAACCACTCGGAGCAGTACGAAGCCCGGCTGGTCCAGGTGGAAGTGCTGGATTCGCCGAGTCTGCTGCTGGCCGGGATGGCCGGCTCAAGGCTGCCGCTGGTGGTGTCGCACGGCGAAGGTCGCGCCGACTGGGGCGGTGCGGCGATGCCCGCCAGCGCCCGCCCGGCCGTCAGGTTCATCGAAAGCGACGGTCGCGCGGCGCACACTTACCCCGCCAACCCGAACGGCTCGCCGGACGGATACACCGGATTCACCACCGCCGACGGCCGCGTGCTGATCCTGATGCCGCACCCCGAGCGCGTCTACCGCCGCGTCCAGCTCTCCTGGGCCCCCGCCGGCGGCGACGCCAGCCCCTGGCTGCGGATGTTCCGCAATGCGCGGGCGTGGGTGGGGTGAAGCGGTAGGCAGTGAGTGGTGAGTAGTGAGTAGAACCCGGCGCAGCCGCTGTTCCGTCGCAATTGCGAGCCCAAGATAGAATTCGCTTGTACTTCCCCAGCCGCGCCGAGCCCTCCAAACGCCGGCTGCTACTCACTACTCACTACTCACTACTCACCACCCCCCATGTTCGGCCCCCTGAAATCCCTGCTGTTCCTCGCGGTGCTGTGGCTGCCGCTGTCCTTTTTCGTCTGGTTCTACTTCGCGCAGTTGTTCGTGATGCCGGTGGCGGGGTTGGCGAACTGGGCGCTGGAAGGGTGGCTGCCTGCGGTGTTTGACGGGTATGAGCAGACGCGCCATGTGCTGACCTTCTTCACCACGCTGGCGGTCGATCCGGCCATGCTTGCCGGGATCGACACCAGCCAGGGGACGCCCGCGGTGGTGATCGAAGCGAATCCGATGATCTATGGCTACTGCATTCCGGTGCTGGTGGGGCTGGTCATGGCCACGCCGCTGAGCCATTGGCAGCGATTGTGGCAACTGGGGCTCGGTCTGGTCGTATTGCTCGGGGTGCAGACCTTCGGTACCGTCTTCGACGTATTGAAGAGCCTGGGGCTGCAGGCCGGGGCCGAGGGCACCCAGGCCATTGCCGACGCCGGATTGTCCCTGGACGCGGTCGCTTTCGGCTATCAGTTCGGCTATCTGGTCCTTCCGGCGATCGTGCCGGTGATCCTCTGGGTGCTGTTCAACCCGGCCTTCATCCGCGGCCTGGTCACCACCGAAGGCAGCGAATTGCCCGAGGCGGGAACTGAAACCCGGGATTGATGTCCAGATGCCGACCATCCAACGTTGTTGCCGCAGGGGCCCGCGCGCGTGAATGCCATCCTCGAAACTGAAGCCGGCGAACCGGCGGCGCCCGTGCTCCCGGCCAATCCGGAGCAACTGGACGAACGCATCTGCCAGTTCCTGGTGCGCAAGGGCCGGCTCAAGGAAGCCGACCTGGTGCGCGCGCGCCGGGTGCACGAGGAGCAGGAGGACGTCGGCCTGGTCTCGCTGCTGACGCGCCTGGGCCTGGCGTCCGAGCGCGACGTCGCCGAGGCGCTGAGCGAGCTGCTGGACCTGCCGCTGCTGTCGGCCAAGGATGCGCCCGAGGTGCCGCCAGCCGGCGTGCAGCTCTCGGTGCGCTTCCTCAAGCAGTTCCACATCGTGCCGATCGGCGAGAGCGAGACCAGCATCAAGCTGCTGGTGGCCGATCCGCAGGACACCTATGCGCACGACGCGGTGGCGCTGGCCACCGGCAAGGCCACCGAGAGCGTGGTCGGCCTGCGCACCGAGATCGACGATCTGATCGAGCGCTACTACGGCCAGGGCCGTTCGGCGATGGGCACCATCGTGGAGAACCTGGAAGGTGGCGAGGGCGGTGGCGAGGATGATGTCGAGCACCTGCGCGACCTCGCCTCCGAGGCGCCGGTGATCCGCCTGGTCAACCTGATCATGCAGCGCGCGGTCGAGCAGCGCGCCTCGGACATCCACATCGAGCCCTTCGAGAGCCGCCTGAAGGTGCGCTACCGCATCGACGGCGTGCTCCAGGAAGTGGAGTCGCCGCCGGCCAGCTCCACCGCCGCCGTGATCAGCCGCATCAAGATCATGGCCAAGCTCAACATCGCCGAGCGCCGGTTGCCGCAGGACGGCCGCATCATGCTGCGCGTGCAGGGCAAGGAACTGGACCTGCGCGTATCCACCGTGCCGACCAGCTACGGCGAAAGCGTGGTCATGCGTATTCTCGACCGCGAGAGCGTGGTGCTGGACTTCAAGGCGCTCGGTTTCACCGACGACTTCCTGCCCAAGTTCCTGAATGTGCTGGAGATGCCGCACGGCATCATGCTGGTCACCGGCCCCACCGGCTCGGGCAAGACCACCACGCTGTACACCGCGCTCAGCAAGATCAACACCCCCGAGGTGAAGATCATCACGGTCGAAGACCCGGTCGAATACCAGCTGGAAGGCGTCAACCAGATCCAGGTGAAGCCGCAGATCGGGCTCGATTTCGCCGGCGCGCTGCGCTCCATCGTGCGCCAGGATCCGGACATCATCATGATCGGCGAAATGCGCGACCTGGAAACCGCGAAGATCGCGATCCAGTCCGCGCTGACCGGCCACCTGGTGCTGTCCACGCTGCACACCAACAACGCCGCCGGCGCGGTGACCCGTTTGCTCGACATGGGCGTCGACGACTACCTGATGTGCTCGACCGTCAACGGTGTGCTGGCCCAGCGCCTGGTGCGCCGCCTCGACCGCGAGTCCAGCCAGCGCTACCAGGCGCTGCCCGAGGTGATCGCCGAGCACAAGCTGCGCAACTACACCCGCCACGACCCGATCTATCTGCATCGCCCGGTGCCGAGCGAGCGCAGCGCCACCGGTTACATCGGTCGCACCACGATCATGGAATTCCTGACCATGACCGACCCGATCCGCCGCCTGGTCATGCAGCACGCCGACCACGGCAAGATCGAGGCCCTCGCCCGCGAGGAAGGCATGCGCACGATGTACGAGGACGGCATCGCCAAGGCGCTGACCGGCCTCACCACCATCGAGGAAGTGCTGCGGGTGTGTCAGGAGACCTGAGTTGGCGGTGTTTCCTCATTGGGTGTGGCAAGCAGAGTGAAAGTGAAAAGTGAAAAGTGAAAAGTGAAAGGGCCGTCCTGGTGAACTTGCAAGCGACGAACGAGAGCCGGTTGGGAGCGGGCGGGTGTGGCCTCGCGATTTGGCCGCTTTTCCACTTTTCACTTTTTACTTTTCACTTTTCACCGCGTGCCTCGCGCCGGGAGGCACGCTAGATGCCCGCCTTCCGCTTCAAAGCCGTCGCCCCCAATGGCGAGGTGCTGCAGGGCCAGATGGAGGCCGCGAGCACCGACGAGGTGGTCGCCAAGCTGCATGAGCAGGGCAATTTGCCGCTGGAAGCGATTCCTGCCGATCAGGCGCAGGGCGTGGGCCTGGGCGCGTTGTTCCGTTCGACCGGCGTGTCGCAGGCGGACGTGGCCCAATTCACCCAACAGCTGGCGACGCTGGTCGGCGCCGGGTTGCCGCTGGACCGCTCGCTGCTGGTGCTCGCAGAGCTCGCCGAAACGGTCCGCCTGAAGCGTCTGGTCGACCGCATCCGCGACGAAGTGCGCGGTGGCGTCTCGCTGTCCGAGGCGCTGGAACGCCAGCACGGGGTGTTCTCGCGGCTGTACGTCAACATGGTGCGGGCTGGTGAGCTGGGCGGCACGCTCGATCACACGCTGTCGCGCCTGGCCCTGTACCTGGAGCGCAACCAGGAGCTGAAGTCGAGCGTGGTCTCGGCGCTGATCTATCCCTGCATCCTGCTGTTGCTGGCGGGTGGCGCGCTGATCTTCCTGCTGGTGTTCGTGATCCCGAACTTCATGCCGCTGTTCGAGCAACTCGGCGGCGAGCTGCCGTTGATCACCCAGATCGTGCTCGCCTTCGCCAACATGGTGCGCTATGGCTGGTGGGCCTTCCTGCTGGTGGCTGCCGGCATCGCGATCTTCTTCCAGCGCCAGTTCCGCGATCCGGTCACGCGCCTGGTGTGGGACACCCGGCTGCTGAACCTGAAGTGGGTGGGCGATCTGCTGACCAAGATCGACACCGCGCGTTTCGCGCGCACCGCCGGTACCCTGCTGAAGAACGGCGTGCCGCTGCTGTCGGCGATGTCGATCGCCAGGAACGTGCTCGGGAACTCGGCGCTCGGCGAGCAGGTCGAGACTGCCACCAAGGATGTGAAGACCGGCGGCGGCCTGGCGCACGCGCTGGCGGCCGGCAAGCGTTTCCCGCGGATGGCCTTGCAGATGATCGCGGTGGGCGAGGAAACCGGCCAGCTGGACGACATGCTGCTGCGCGCGGCCGACACCTACGACCGCGAAGTGCGGACCACGATCGACCGGTTGATGGCGGCCTTCGTGCCGGTGATGACCATTCTGCTGGCCGGTTTCATCGCCGTCATCGTGATCTCGATGGTGACCGCGATCCTGAGTTTGAACGAACTGGTGGGTTGACGAGGAAACGACATGAACAAGCGCCTGAACTTTCGCCCCGCGGCATCCAAGGGCTTTTCTTTGATCGAAATGCTGCTGGTGCTCGGCATCATCGCCTTCATCGCGACGATGCTGGCAACCAACATCTTCAGCAGCAAGGGCAAGGCCGACGTCAAGGCGGCCCAGGCTGGCGTGCGCAAGGTGGCCACGGCGGTCGACCAGTTCTACCTCGACGCCGGCACGTTGCCGACCAAGATCGAGGAACTGGTTACCCGTCCTGGGAACGCCGCCAACTGGGGCGGCCCCTACCTCAACGAATCGCAGATCAAGGATCCGTGGGGCACGGTCTATGTGATCAAGGTGCCGGGCGAGGGCGGCCAGCCCTACGCCGTGATCTCGCTCGGCGCCGACAAGTCGCCGGGCGGCAAGGACGCGGCGGCGGATATCGATAACAACCAGTGAGCCGGGACCGGAACTCGGGACTCGGAACTCGGGACGCGGCGATGCCGCGTCCCCTCGGTCGGGTTGTGGGTTGTGAGTTGGGGGTTGTGGGCAGAAAGAGCCCGCTCGAAGCGACCAAACGGCGATCTGGCCAGCTGTTGCTGCCCACAACCCACAACCCACAACCCACAACCTTACGCGGCCCCGCTCGCGGCTTCACTCTCCTCGAAATGATCGTCGTCCTGATGATCATCGCGATGATGGCGGGGCTGCTCGGCACCTCGATCGCCGGGCGGCTGGACAGTGTCAAGGTGGCCACCGCGGCGCGCGACCTGACCGCGGCGCTGCGCTACACCCGCAGCCAGGCAATCCTGCACCGCGAAGAGAAGTTCATCGAGGTCGACCTGGAAGCCAAGACCTACCTGGCGCCGGGCCGGCAGACAGTCGAACTTCCCCAGTCGATGGAACTCAAGCTGCTGACTGCGCGCTCCGAAGCCAGCAGCGCCAAGGTCGGGCGCATCCGCTTCTTCGCCGATGGCGGCTCCACCGGCGGCCGCGTGACCCTGATCTCCGGCGGCCGCCAGTGGAAAGTCAATGTCTCGTGGCTGACCGGCGAAATCGAACTGGATGACGGGCGGAAGGAGCGCAGGCCGTGAGGCGATTCCAGACCGGGGCGCGCGGTACGGTAAGCGGCGGTGTTGCTTCGCCGCGGCGTGGTTGTGGGTTGTGGGTTGTGGGTTGTGGGCGGCAACAGCCGGCCAGATTGCAGCGGTGTCGCGTCGAGCGCGCTTCTGCTGCCCACAACCCACAACCCACAACCCACAACCCGGCGCGCCCCAAGCGCGCCCGCGGCTTCACCCTGATCGAAGTCCTGGTCGCCTTCATCGTCTTCGTCGCGATCTTCGGCGCGGTGCTGGAGGCGCTCGGCATGGCGTTGCGCAACACCCGGCGCTCGGCTGAGGTCAGCGAGGCGGCGCTGTGGGCGCAGTCCAAGCTCGACGCGCTGGGCACCATCGACGAGCTGGAGGAAGGCAGCGAGACCGGCGAGTTCAACAAGCGCTACCGCTGGCAGCTGGACGTCACCAAGCAGGATGTCCCGCGCGAGGACGGCATGTCCGCCGACAGCTTCCCGGTCGAGCTTTACCGGGTGGAACTGGTGGTCTCCTGGGGCGATCGCAACCAGCGTCGCGAGCAGCATTTCGTGACCCTGAGATCGAAGCTCAAGGAGGGGCAGTTTTGAGCGGAGCGGTGAAAAGTGAAAGGTCAAGAGTGAAAAGTAGAGCCGGCTGGGCGCGCGCCGGCTCCTCTTTCACTTTTCACTTTTCACTTTTCACTGCTCCTCGTCGCCAGCGCGGCTTCACCCTGATCGAACTCCTCGTCGCCATGGCCCTGGTCGCGATGCTGATGACGCTGGTCTACGAGGGTCTGCGCGCCGGGCAGAAGGCGGCGGATACGGGGCAGGCCTTCATCGATCGCACCAACCGGCTCAGGATCACGCATGAGTTCGTGCGCCAGCAGGTGTCGCGGCTGATGCCGCTGGCGTACAAGCAGGACACGCGCGACGGCAAGTTGTTCATGTTCGAGGGCGATGCCGAGAAGATCCGCTTCGTCGGACCGATGCCGGGATACCTCGGCTACGGCGGCACCTATGTGCAGGAGCTCGAACTGATCCGCGATGGTCGCTATCGCTCGCTGGTGTTCCGCTACTGGCTGCACAACGGCTTCGACGAAAAGGAGATCGACGAATCCGCGCCGCCGATCCTGCTGCTGGCGGGAGTCCGCGACGGCGGCTTCCGCTTCAAGGGACTGAATCCCGAGGGCAAGGTCGGCGACTGGCGTGAGCGCTGGGAGGATTCGCAGCTGACGCCGCTGGCGATCCAACTGGAACTCGAGATGAGCGAAGAGAGCCGCATCGACTGGCCGCTGCTGGAGGTGGTCATGATGGTCGACGGCGGGGCCACGCGCGGCTTCAATGCCGGTTTCCTGCCGTCGGGATGAGCGCCATGCGATCGCGACAGAGAGGCATTGCACTGGTCCTGGTGTTGTGGGTTGCGGTGCTGATCACCGTGCTGCTCGCCAGCTTCTCCCTGAGCGCGCGGGTGGAGGCGCTGCAGGGGCGCAACCTGCTCGACAGCACGCGTGCCCGCTACGTGGCCGAGGCTGGCCTGCACCGCGCCGCCTATGAGCTGCGGGGAAACAACCCGGATACCCGCTGGGTCGCCGACGGGCGCGTCTACCCGATCGAGTTCGAGGGCGCAGAGATCGAGGTCGAGATCTACGACGAGACTGGCAAGGTGGATATCAATGTCGCCGAACCGATGCTGCTGGCCGCCTTGTTCGAACTCGGCGGTGCGGAAAAGGACGCCGCCGAGGCGCTGGCGGCTGCGGTGGTCGACTGGCGCGATCCGGACGACCTGGTCAATCTGAACGGTGCCGAGGCGAGTGAGTACAAGGGCGCCGGTCTGCCATACAAGCCGCGCAACGCGCCGTTCGAAACCGTGTCGGAATTGCAGCAGGTGCTCGGCATGAGCTTCGAACTGTACCGGGAACTTGAGCCGCTGCTGACCATCTACTCTGGCAGGGCGCAGCCGAATCCGGCCTTCGCCGCGCCGGAGGTGCTGCGGCTGATCCCCGGCATGACGCCGGACTCGGTTCAACTCTTCGTGCAGCAACGCGAACAGGCGCCCACCGGCCCCGGCGGGCAGGCGCAGTTGCCCCTGATGCTGCCGGACGGAACGCCGGTGGTGGCGCAGGGAGGGGGGCTTACGTACACTATCCGGTCCCGTGCGAAGCTCCCCGGCGGCGCGACTTCCAGTCTCGAAGCGACCGTGCGCCTGGGTGCGAGCATGGTCGCACGGCGGCCGTTCCGCATCGTCCGCTGGCGCGATGGCGAGTCGAAGTGATCCACGCGTCCAAAGTTGTCCCGGTTCCCCCGAAATTCAACGATCGATATCGCCATCCATGCTCGAACTGATCCAGAAGCCCCTGCGGCGCCTGAAACAGCGCTACGAGAAGAGCGGCTTCGCGCAGTTCCTCACGTGGTGGCGCGCCGAGTTGCTGGCGGCATTGCCGCCTGCCTGGCGCGACTGGCTGGCGGCCGAGCGCGCCGTGGTGACGCTGGCGCCGAAGGTCGATGGCTGGCACCTTCAGCGCGTCCGAACCGGGCGCATCGAGGCCGCGGCCGAGGCGGGCAACGATCGCGAGGAACTTGCGCAGCAGGCCGAACGCCTGCGGCCCGACCAGGAGCAACCGCCGCATCAGGTTCTGCTGTTGCCGCCCGAACGGACCTTGCGGCGGCGCCTGACCCTGCCGCTCGCGGCCGAGGAGCACCTGGCATCGGTGCTCGCTTTCGAGATGGACCGCCAGACCCCGTTCCGCGCCGACCAGATCTATTTCGACCACCGCATCCACAAGCGCGACCAGGCGGCGCGCACGATGTTGGTGGAACTGCTCGCAGTGCCGCGCCCGGTGCTGGACCAGTTGCTGCAGACCTTGGGCAACCTTCCGCTGGATGCTGCGGATGTCGCCAGCGGAGGGGTTCCCAGCGGTTTCAACCTGCTGCCAGCCGAACGTCGCGCGCGTCGCGTCGACAAGCGCCTGCGCCTGAACCTGATCCTCGCAGTGTCTGCGGCTGCGCTGCTGTGGCTGGTGATGTTCCAGTCGATGGCGTTGCGCGAGCAGGCCATCGAACGCCTGACCGAGGAAAAAGACCTGGCGCGCAATGCAGCCATGCAGAGTTCCGAGCTCAAGCGCCAGCTGCGCGACGCCATCGAGGGCGCCAACTTTCTGGCGAAGAAGAAATCCGAGCAGGCGGTGACGGTCGATGTGGTTGCCGAAGTCACGCGCCTGGTGCCGGACGACACCTGGCTGGAACGTTTGTCCTTCGTCGGCAACCAGCTGCAATTGCAAGGGCAGTCCGCGCGCGCCGACAAGCTGATCGGCATCCTGACCAAATCCGCCTGCCTGGAGAAGCCGCAGTTCCAGGGAATCATCCAGCCGGATGGCGCCACCGGAAAAGAGCGCTTCAACCTCGTCGCCGACCTCAAGACCGGAGTCTGTCATGGCACTGACACTGCTGCCGGCGCCCGGTAAGGGCAAGCCGGTTGCGATCGGGCTGGCGCTGATGGCGCTGGCGATCCTCTACCTGTTGTTGTTCCATGGCTTCATCACGCAGCACCTCGCCTACGCAGAGGAGATCAGCAGCCTGAAAGAGGCCGAGCTGGCCTTCCGCCAGGAGGCCGAGCTGCGTCCGGCCATCGAGCAGCGCCTGGCCGAGGTGCGCCAGTTCCAGGCCGGCGCGAACTACTTCCTGCCGGAAGACAGCTTTGACCTTGCCGCTGCCAACCTCAACAGCCAGCTCAAGCAGATCATCGCGGACAAGGCGCGCAATGCCACCCGCTGCCAGCTCATCAGCAGCCAGAACGAACGTCCGACGGCCCCGGAACCGTATCAGCGGGTGGTGGTCAAGGTACGCATGCGCTGCGACCTCGACGACCTGACCGAGATCCTCTACGAGCTGGAGAACGCCACCCCGTTCCTGTTCGTGACCGAGCTGAACCTGTACCAGCAGCAGATGTTCCAGGGCGGCATGCCGCAGCAGAACGTCGGCGACATGGACGCGCGTTTCGACGTCTACGGCTACATCCGCAAGCCCGGAGGCCAGGGATGAGGCGCGATCCTGGGCAATGGACGACGCTGATCCTGGGTGGCGCCTGCGGATTGTTCGCGCTGGTCGCACTGCTGCAGACCTTCGGAATTGGCTCCGGCTACCGGCTGCTTTCCGGCGAGGAAGCCAGGTTGGACGACGACCTGATGCAGCCGATGCAGCAGATCGAGTTCAAACTGCCGGACTTCACCAGCTACGTCGAGATTGCGCAGCGGCCACTGTTCAACAATGACCGCAAGCCGCGCGCGATCGACGATACTGCAACGGCAGTGGCCAGCGACGCGCCGCCGCCGGTCCCGCTCAATGCCACGCTGCTCGGCGTGCTGATCGAGCCCGAGCGCCAGGTGGCGATCCTGCGCGACAACACTTCCAGCGCCGTGATACGCGTACGTCAGGGCATGCCGCTGCCCGGCGACCTCGCTGGCTGGACCTTGCAGGAACTTGAACCGCGCAAGGCCGTCTTTGATGGTGGGCCGCAGCAGGGCACCGCGGAACTCAAGCTGGACATGTCGAAGACGCCGGTCGCCGCCGCGGCGCCGCCGCCTGGCATGGCGCCGCCGCCCGGTACGCCCGGCGCGCAGGTGCCGCCGGGTGGGCAGCCGCCAACCGCGGCCGCGCTGCCGGCCGACGAGGCCGCGCGCCAGGCAGAGGTGCAGAGGATCATCGAGCAGCGGCGCGCGCAGATGCGCGCCGAGGCCGAGAAAATGCAGCAGCAGCAAGGCAAGCAGTAAGGAGAGCTTGGGTGACGAATGGATTTCGACGAAGCGCACTGGCACTGATCTGCCTGGCCTTGCTTGGTTGTGCCGGAGGGCCGCTGGCGCGCCAGGACGCGCCCGAGCCAATCAGTGCCGATCAGCGCGAGCGGGTGCAGGCGGTTGCGCGCTCGATGGACGAAGACGCAGCAGAGGATCCGGACAAGCCGGATCCTGCCGCCGGCAATGGCAAACAGGACGAGGCCGCGGATGACGGCCGGGTGGTGCAGCCGGGCACCGGCGAACTGATCGACATGGAGGCCGCGCGCAAGTCGCCGCGCAAGCCACCGGAGCAGGGCAAGGCCAGCCTCAACTTTGCCGATATGCCGATCGCCGACGTGGTCAAGCTGATTCTCGGCGATCTGCTCGGCGAGAACTATGTGATCGCTGCCGGCGTCAGTGGCACCGTGACCTTTTCCACCGCACGTCCGGTCACGAATGAGCAGGCCTTCTCGATCCTCGAGATGCTGCTCTCGTGGAACAGCCTGGCGCTGGTGTACGTCGACGGCCAGTACTCGGTGGTGCCGGCGGCAAACGCGGTGCGCGGCAACCTGACGCCGCGCATCGGCGCTGCCGAGAAGGCGCGCGGCTACGAAGTGCGTGCGGTGCCGCTGGAGTTCATCGCACCCACCGAGATGGAAAAGTTGCTGCAACCCTACGCTCGCGAAGGTGCGATCCTGAAGGCCGACAATGCGCGCAGCATGATCGTGATCGCCGGCAGCCGCCGCGAACTCGAGAACTACATGTCGACCATCGAGGTCTTCGATGTCGACTGGATCAAGGGCATGTCGATCGGCCTGTTCCCGCTGGAGCAGGTGGAGGCCAAGACCCTCGGCCCGGAGCTCGACCAGATCTTCGGCGAAACCTCTGAGTCGCCGCTCGCCGGCATGTTCCGCTTCGTGCCGATCGAGCGCCTGAACGCGATCCTGGTCATCACCCCGCAGCGACGCTACCTGGAAGAGGTCGAGCGCTGGATCACACGGCTCGATCAGGGCGGAAACCAGCCGGGCGTGCGCCTGTACGTGTACGACGTGAAAAACGTCAAGGCGACCGATCTCGCCGATCGCCTGAACGATATCTTCGGCGGTGAAAGCAGCCGCGCGAACACCTCGTCCACGGCCGGCAGCGTGGCGCCGGGGCTGCAGCCAGTCGAACTGTCCTCGTCGACGGGCGGCAACCTCAACCTGAGCTCGCCCACCGGCGAGAAGCTCGGCGGCAATGAGAACAGCGGCAATTCGCCGGCGCCAGCGACGCCGCCCGGAAATGTGCCACGCACGGGAGTGCCTGCCGGCGGCACCGGCGCAAGCGTCGATGGCGGTCTGGCGATAGTCGAGGGCGAGGAAATCCGCATCACTGCGGTAGAAGAGAACAACCAGCTGATCATCCGTGCCACGCCGGGTCAGTACGAGGCCATCCGCGGCGCCATCCGCAAGCTCGATTCGGTGCCGCTGCAGGTCCACATCGAAGCGCGACTGCTGGATGTGTCACTCTCCAACGGCCTGCAGTTTGGCGTGCAGTGGTATTTCGAAAACGCCCTCGGCCGTCTGGTCCCGCCTGAGGTGCCGTCCGACGACGACACCGGCTCGGCGATCAAGCGCGCGATCACCGGTGACACCTTTGGCGAGATCACGAACGCAGGCACCAACTGGATTTTCGCCGGTCGCCGTGCGGGCGCCCTGGTTCAGATGCTGCAGAGCGAGGGCGATGTGCGGGTGCTGTCGGCGCCTTCGGTCCTGGTGCTCAACAATACCGAGGCCGCGATCAACGTCGGTCAGCAGATTCCGGTGGTCAGCAGTTCCTTTGTCAACCCGATCACCCAGCCCGGCGCCGGTTCGCTTGGCCAGAACCAGTTCCAGTTCCGCGACACCGGCATCATCCTCAACGTCAAGCCGCGCGTGAATCCGGGTGGCCTGGTGTTCATGGAGATCCAGGCGGAGCAGAGCACGCCAGGCCCCGCCAGCGCCGCATCCCAGTTCGGTGGCAATGTCCCGGTCGATCGCAAGACCATCGAGACCGAAGTGGCGGTCCAGAGCGGCGATACGGTCCTGCTCGGGGGCCTGATCCAGCAGAACGACAGCGAATCCACTGCTGGCGTGCCGGGGCTCAAGAACATCCCGATTCTCGGGCGCCTGTTCGGCAATACGACCAAGGACAACTCGCGCAAGGAACTGCTGGTTCTGATCACGCCTACCGTCATTCGCGGCGGCGGAGAGGACGCGCGCGAGTTGACCGAGGAATACAAGAAGCGCTTCCAGGGCCTCTCGCCGCTGATCCAGGACATGGAAGCGGCCGAGCGCGCGCGTCGCGAAATCGAGAACTGATGGCGGGCGCGCATCTGGCGCACCACCGAGTGGACACATCAAAGGTCAGGAGTCAAACCATGAGCAACACCCCACCACGCCAGTCTCTTGTGGCGGCGCGCTTCGGCATGATCGCCCTGTGCGTAATTGCGCTCGCGGCCTGCGGTACCGGGCCAACCCGCCGGGATGATTCCGCGGCCGCAACCCCGAAGTTGTCCCCGGAGGACGCCGTGAAGCTGCGAGCGACGCAGCGATGGGGTTACATGATCGAGCGTCGGTTCGACAAGGCATGGGAAATGCTCTCGCCCGGCTATCGCGAAGTGCAGCCCATGGACGCCTACGTCAGCACCATGAAGGATCGCCCGGTGCAGTGGACGCGGGTACATTTCCAGAAGGCAGAGTGCCAGCCTGAAGTCTGCAAGGTCGAGATCATGGTGAACGCGCAGTTCCAGATGCCGGTGATGCGTGTCGGGACCGTGGACGCCTTGAATGTGGTCACCGAATCGTGGATCCTCTCCGACGGCGAGTGGTATCTGGTTCCCAGTGCCGACCGTTGAACAGTTGTTGCATGCTGAACCAAGTTGTCTTAGCATCCATCGTGCTCTTGTCTAACCTTGCCGCAAAGAGGGGGCAACCCCCGAATCGGAGTGAGGTTGGCAGTAGGCGAAGCCCTGTAGTTGACTAGGAGTGTTGTAATGAAAAAGAACACCATGGCGACTGCCATCGTTGCCGGCCTCGCCGGCGTCGCTGGCGTCGCGAACATCTCGACCGCTGTTAACATCAATCCGGATGGTGTGGGTCAGGTCCTGATCTACCCGTACTACACCGTCAATGGTGGCAACACGACCGCCATCTCGGTTGTCAACACCACCGAGCACGGCAAGGCCGTCAAGGTCCGCTTCAAGGATGCGCGCAACTCTCGCGAAGTTCTTGACTTCAACCTGTACCTGTCCGGCTACGACGTGTGGACGGCTGGTATCTTCCAGCTGAGCGACACGGGTGCGGCGAACATCGTCGTCGGTTTTGGCGGCGTCGGCCCGAACGGTCAGGACTCCACCTGCACCGTGCCGAACCTGCTGGGCAATGGCATCTTCGTGATGCCGAGCCTGCCGGACGGCCGCGCGTACTTCCCGTTCCGCACGACGTTCTTCACGGACTTCAGCACTGCCGGTCTGAACACGGCCGCTGTGTCTCGTACTCGCGACGGCTACGTCGAGATGATCGAGATGGGCACGATCCTGAATGACACGTTCTTCGGCGAAATGCTGACGCACGGTCAGTCCCCGGGCACCGGCCCGTCCTTCCCGCCCCCGGGTTGCGACGTGCTTGAGCGCGCCTGGCTGGCTTCCGGCACGGGCGTGGGCACCGGCGTGTGGTTCAACAACTCCAACATCGACCTGTCGCCGCCGACCGGCGGCCTGTTCGGCGGCGCGGCGATCGTCGACGTGGCTGATGGCACGTACATCAACTACAACGCCGAAGCCATCGATGGCTTCTCCGCGGCCATCCTGCACACCAATCCGTCGACCCAGTTCCCGAACCTGGCCGATGCCAACAGCACGACCCCGGGCGTGGTCACCAGCTATGTGTTCGATCGTGGTCGTCTGATCACCTCGAACTGGCTGACCTCCAGCCGTCGTGGCGTTGACGCCGTGTCCGCGGTGCTGATGCGCGAAGCCGTGTTCAACGAGTATGACGTTGATCCGGCCCTGGGCTCGGCCAGCGAGTGGATCGTGACCTTCCCGACCCGTGACCAGTACGTCACCAGCTCGTCGGCCGCTCGCGCGCCGTTCACGCTGGGTTGGGCGGCTCCGCTGTCGGGTGTTTGCGAGCGCGTTTCCGGCCGCATCTACAACCGTGAGGAAGACACCTTCCGCATCTTCGACTTCTCGCCGCAGCTGGGCCAGACCCAGCTGTGCTGGGAAGCGAACCCGCTGTGGTTCACCCGCACCCCGGCCGCTGCCAACGCCTCGACGCCGATCTTCGGCGCCCCGGGTCTGTCTGGCTCCGTCCCGGCCCTGTGGGCTGGCGTGCCGACCTACCTGCAGCTGTTCGGCATCATCCAGAAGACGTTCAACAACGGCTGGTTCTGGCTGGGCTTCTACGACGAAAACGCGATCGACACGGCTGGCCGTCCGGCCCCGCTGCTCCGTCCGTCCCTCGACGAAACCGGTCACGCCACGGGCACGCAGCCGGACCGTTACTTTGGTCTCCCGGCCGTTGGCTTCTGGGCGCTGCGCGTCCTGAACGTCAACCAGGGCGCTGGCCTGCAGGCCTCCTACGGTGGCGCGTATCCGCACCGTGCGTCGCGCGCCTGCTTCAAGCAGTCCTTCGGTGCGACTCCTTGCGATTGATTTCGCTCTGAGTTGAACTGAGCTACACGATGTAAGAAAGGGGAAGGCGAAAGCCTTCCCCTTTTCTATTGGTGCGGCAGGGCGCCTGCTTGGGGGGGAGGTCCCTCTTGCCCGCGCGGGGCGGGGGGGGCCGGGGGGGGCCCCCCCGTGTCCCCCGGGGGGGGGGGGGGCCGCGCCGCCCGCCGCGGGGGGGGGGGGGGGGGTGGGAGGACGGCGAGGGTGATTCCGCCTCCTGTCCGATGTCGATTTTGTAGCCAGCAATTGTTGCGGGCGGGAGGGCCTGCACGCCGTCCGGAACTGGCGCGCGTTAAGCAAAGCAGTCCGTGCGATTGAACGGACTCGATCAAGGGTCTTCCGTGATTGCAGTTTCAGCCAATCGATGGCACTCTCATCCGGATATATTGTCCGCAAGGAGAGACATCGATGTGGTCGCAATTGCCCGCTGCAGCCCAAACGAACAAGCGCCGGATGGCATTGCCCTGGTGGCTGCTCGTTGGCCTGAGCGGTTTTGCCCAGGCGCAAACGGTGTCGCTCGATCAAGTCGCACCGATCGCCTTGACCACATCGTCGGTAGTCAGCGCGGTCCAGATCAACCCGTCGACGGGTAATGTGACGGTGCGCACCAGCAACGGAACCTACAACGCCTGCAGCTTCACGCCACCGCCGGTGCCGACGATCAGCGTCTTTTCCCCTGTCAGTTCCCAGGTGGCGCCGGGAGCCACCATCACCTTGAACTGGACCTCGACAAACACCACAGGATGCACGCCGCAGAACGGTCCCGGGACCATCTGGGCGAGCTTGGGTACGCTGCCGACCAGCGGATCACAGAACCTGACCGCGCCTACCTCAACCGGCACCATTTCTTTTCAGCTGACCTGCACCAACGGAACCCAGAGTGACGTCAAGACGACGCAGGTGACGGTGCAGTCGGGTGGTGGCGAGAGTTGCACTGCAACTTACCCGAACGTGACCTCCGCGGAGTTCAACCAGACCTTCAATACCTGGCCGGCGTTCGGATCGAGTCGCCGTATCTTCGCGCCATTCAATGGCTCCCTCGCCTTCCGCTTCACGGCGACGGCAGTCGCCAACCAGTTCGGAACCTTCGCAACAGTCGGCTTCCCCGGAGACGGAGATGGCTTCGGACAGGCTTCGATCTCGCGCGGTCCCGGCTGCTTCAACGCTGGTCAGCTTGGTCAGAACTGCTTGTCGCCCGTCGCGCGCGAGCCCTCCGTCGGTTGGGCCAACTTCGCCAACCAGTTCAGCTGCGCGCTCACACCCGGTCAGGTCTATTACGTCAATTTGACCTACGGCGGCACCACGACCCCCGGCAGCGGGCCGTATTGCCCGGGTGGCAGTTGCGGCGCCGACGCGCAGAATCAGATCCAGGATTGATCGCCAGGCGGCGCACGCGCCCTGACACGGCCGTGCCAAGATCAAGGGGCGGATGAGGATCCGCCCCTTCGAGGCAACCGTGACTGCCAACCGTGAAGGGGCGGCCGAGTTGCCGGCTGCTGTCGGACAATCTCCGGGCAAGCACTGCGATTCCTGCCAGAGCGCCTTCCGTTGGAGTGATGACACGGCGAATCGGCCGCGGCCAATGCGCAGGCGCCGGTAGAGTCGGCGCCGCATTCGCCTGGCCTTTGCCGCCCCGCGACCCCGGCGCCAGATCTGCAGAAGTGCCAGGCGTCCACGGTCTTGCGCCGCGCCTGATGCAACTTCCCGCCCATTCCGCGGTCCCTTTCAAACCTACTCCCCCAGATCAGACGCGTTCCAGTGCGTCCTTCGACAATTCCTGCGAGATTTGCCCATGTACCTGCTCAAGATCGGCATTGCTGTAATCGGACTGACTTTCCTCCAGGCCGCCCATGCCCAGCTCCCGGCGCTTGCCCCTCCGAAAGTCATCGAGAGTGAGGTGTGCACCGGACCTGCTTGCGTGGTGGCGCGCCGGGGAAGTGCAGAAGTCACCGTCGCCGACATTCAGGCAAAGGCAGACACGCTCGACCCGAAGCAGCGCGATGCCCTGCTGTCGGACCCGAAGAACATCAATCAGCTGATCGAGAAGCTGTTGATCATGCGTCAGATTGCGAACGAGGCTGACCAGGAGGCAATCGCGAAGGACCCGGTTGTTCAAGCCAGATTGCGTCAGGTCGCCGACGAAGTGATCGGTGTCTACCAGCTCGACCAGATTCGTGCGAGCCGCATCAACAGCGACTTCGAGCGGCTGGCGAAGGAGAACTATCTCGCGAACATCGATACGATGAAGACCCCTCGCGAAGTCCGCGTTCGCCACCTCTTGATCGCCAGCAACAAGCGCAGCGACGCTGACGCTCTGGCGCGGGCTCAGGAGCTGGCCAAGGAACTGGCGGGTGCCGACGACCAGAAGTTCCTCGCGGCCGTGATGGAAAACAGCGACGATCCCGGCAAGACCAGCAATGGCGGCATCTACAGTGTGCCGGAGAACAGCACCGAGCTCGATCAGCAGTTCATGCAAGGGGCGCTTGCCCTGACCATGCCCGGACAGATGAGCCAGCCGGTCAAGACTCCGTTCGGCTACCACCTGATCAAACTGCTTGAACAGCGTCCATCGACGACGATCCCCTTCGAAGAGGCCAAGCCGACCATCCTCGCCAAACTGAAGCAGGAGGCACGTCAGCGGGTTACCGTGGAGTATCGGGCCGAACTCATGTCGCGCGGCGAGCTTGAAGTCTTCCCCAAGAATCTCGAGGGCCTGATCTACGGCGAAGAGCCCGCCAAGTAAGTGCTGGACAGGGCTGATGCAACTGCTCGGACACTTCTTCCGCCGAGAGTTCCGCTCGCGCTACCTCGGTAGCATGAGCGGCCTCTTGTGGGCCGTGATGCACCCGGCGCTGCAACTTGCGATGTATGCGCTGGTGTTCGAGCAGATCTTCAAGGCCCGGATTGCGGGCGCCGAAGCACACGGCATGGTGGCCTACATCGGCGTCGGCTTCTGGGCCTGGACCCTGTTCGCGGAATCGAGCAGTCGCGCGGCTACCAGCATCATCGACAATGCATCGCTGATCGGAAAAGTGGCGGTCGGGCCGCACTTGCTCGTGCTCGCCTCGGTGCTGTCATCGGCGGCACTGCACCTGGTCGGCTACGCGGCGGCACTGCTCTTGCTGGCATTGGCGGGCAAGGACATCGACCCGATCGGAGTGCTCATGGCGCTCCCGGTGCTTGCCATGTTGCTCATGTGGACGCTCGGTTTCGCACTTCTGGTTGCGGCAATCCAGGTTTTCGTCCGCGATCTGGCGCAACTGCTGGCGCAGCTGCTTGCGTTCTGGTTCTTCCTCACGCCGGTGCTCTACTCGCGCGCGATGCTGCCCGCAATCGCCCAGCAACTGATGGACTTGAACCCGCTCACCTACTATCCGGAGCGGCTGCGTGGGTTGATCCTGGAGTCCCAATACGCAGTGGGCACCCAGGACCTCGTTGCGTTGTTTACCGCACTGGCGATGCTCGGCGTCGGCGTCTTGGTCTTCTCGCGCCTGCGTCGTCACTTCGAGGACTTCCTGTGAGCGAGATCCTGGTCCGCCTGCAGGGAGTCGGCAAGCGCTATCCGCTGGTGCACCGCAATGCCGATCGCATGCGCGCAATGTTGCGCGTGCTCGCAGGGCGCCGCGGTATCGCCGATGTCCCGGTGTTGCAGGGGGTGGACCTGACGGTCCGTCGCGGTGAGTCGCTCGGCATCATCGGCGAGAACGGCGCGGGCAAGTCGACCCTGTTGAAAGTCCTGACCGGCGTGCTCAACGCCAGCGAGGGCAGTGTCGAGGTCGGCGGCTCGGTTGGCGCGCTGTTGGAACTCGGGGCCGGTTTCCACCCCGAATACACCGGCCGCGAGAACATCGGCACCGCGGCGGCATTGCTCGGCATGAGCACCGAGGAAATCCGGGCCAAGACTGACCAGATCATCGAGTACGCCGACATCGGCCGTTACATCGATGAGCCGATCAAGCACTATTCCACCGGCATGGTCGTGCGGCTTGGCTTTGCCGTGGTTGCCGCGCGCCGCCCGGACCTGCTGATCACCGACGAAGTGCTGGCTGTAGGTGACGAGTCCTTCCAGAAGAAATGCGTGCGCTGGATCGAGGATTACCTCGGGAACGGCGGCACCCTGATGCTGGTCTCGCACAGCATGTACCACGTACAGAAGCTGTGCAGGCACGCGCTCTGGCTGCAACATGGTCGGGTGCAGGGCTACGGCGATGTGTTTGACGTCACCCAGGATTACCTCGCCTACCACGAGCGCAAGACGGCGGCAGAAAGCGAACCCTCAAGAAAGGCGCTCAGTCACGACGGCTATCGCGTCGAACGCGTTGCGCTGAACGACCGCGAGGGACTGACCCCGCTGGTGCTCGCTTCCAGCACGGAGCTTCGGGTAGAGGTGGACGTGTACTCGGCTGACGAGCGTCCGCCGCAACTTGCTTTTGGTCTGACCCGCGCCGACGGAACCGCCGTCTACGGTACCACCAGCGAGATGGACCGCGCGCAACCGCGGCAGGTCGAGGCCCGGCGCTTCCGTTTCGCCCTGGATTTCGACGCCTTGCCGCTGCTGCCGGGCCAGTACACCCTCAAGCTGCATGCGATGGACCCCGAGGGCCTGCGCATGTTCGACACCGAGGTGCGCGAGCTGGTGATCCGTGGCGACAGCCGCGAGTTCGGCATGGTCCGCCTGGCGCATCGCTGGCGCTGATGGCGCAGCCAGTCGCCATCATCATTCCGGTCTACAACGCCGCAGCCCTGCTGCAGCGCTGCCTCGCCGCACTCGATCGCTGCACCGATCCGCAGCAGGCGCGCGTCCTGGTCATCGACGACGCCTCGCCCGACCCGGCCATCGCGCCCCTGCTCGACGCCTGGGCCGCCGCCTCGCCGCTGCGCCCGCGGGTGCAGCGCAATAAGGTCAACCTTGGCTTCGTCGGCACGGTCAATCGTGGCTTTGGCGCAACCCGCGGCGACGCGCTGCTGCTGAACGCCGACACCGAGGTCACGCCCGGCTGGCTCGACCGGATGTCCACCGCGCTGGCAAGCGACCCACGCATCGCCACCGTCACGCCCTTCTCGAACAATGCCGAGATCTGCTCCTGGCCGGAATTCTGCCGCGCCACGCCGGTGCCGCCGGATCCCGAGCGCGTAGCGCGCGCTTTCACGCGGGCACCGCCGCCCGTATACCCGGACCTGCCCACGGCCGTCGGCTTCTGCATGCTGATCCGGCGCGCGGCGCTGGATGCACTGGGCGACTTCGACCAGGCCACTTTCGGCCGCGGCTATGGTGAAGAGAACGATTTCTGCCTGCGCGCCGCCGGCCACGGCTGGCGCAATGTGCTCGCCGACGACTGCTATGTGGTGCACGCGGGCGGCGGCTCCTTCGCGCCGCTCGGGCTGAAACCGGGCGGCGACAACCTGGCGCGCCTGCTCGCGCGCTATCCCCGCTACAATGGCGAGGTCGCCGCCTTCATCCAGGCCGATCCGCTGGCGCCCCGGCGCGCGCAGGTCGCGGCAGCTTACCGCGAGTTGTGCGCCATCGCTTGATCTTCATGTTTTCGCACCCACTGAACTGCATCCGGCGCAGCGTGCCGATGCCCGCGCAACGATGACTCCAGCCGATCCACCCATTCTCCCCTTCACCGGTGAGCGCTTCACGCCCGAGTGCGTGCGCGAGATCTGGTACGAGCACATGCACCGCTACGCCTATGCCGCGCCCTTCGCGCACGGCAAACGCGTGCTCGACGCCGCCTGCGGCGAGGGCTACGGCAGCGCCCTGCTGGCCCAGGCGGGCGCCGAGGTGCTGGGCATCGACATCGATGAGGCCAGCGTCGCACACGCGCGCAGCCGCTACACTGCGGTGCCGAGCCTGCGCTTCGAACAGGCCGACGTCACTGCGCTCGACCACCTGGCGGATGCCGACTTCGATCTGATCGTCTCCTTCGAGACCCTGGAGCACGTGCAGGCGCAGGAACGCATGCTCGCCGGATTCCGCCGCCTGCTGAAGCCGGACGGCATCCTGCTGATCTCCTCGCCGGACAAGCGCACCTACAGCGACGAGCGCGGCTATCACAATGAATTCCACGTCCGCGAGCTCTACCGCGACCAGTTCGAGGCCCTGCTGCGCACCCAGTTCCCGGCCCACCGGCTGTACGCGCAGAAGCTGCTGTTCCAGTCCCTGCTGTGGGATCCGGATCGCGCGCCGACCAGCGCCAGTGCGGCCACCCTGCACGCGGATGGACGGGTGGCGCCGACAGCCGATTACGCGGCACTGTATTTTCTCGCGGTCTGCGCAGCCGACGAACGCCTGCTGCCGCCGGTCGCCGCGCTGCACACCTTCGGCGACGCGTCCGAATCGGTCTACACGCATTACAACGACGAGATCCGCCGGCACATCGCCGCCGGCCACCGCCTGATCGCCCTCGACCAGGAAATCCAGGAACTGCGCGCCCGGCTGGCGCGCGCTGAAGCGCTGCTCGCAGAGCAGGCACACACCCAAGGAAGGAATCCATGAGCGCCGTGCTCCCCCGCCAGAATGCCGACACCCTGTACGCCGCCGACGATGGCATGGTCGCGCCGCTGTCCAGCCAGGAGTGCATGGTCCAGAACCCGCGCACCCAGGAACGCCATGTGATGACCTTCGAGGTCTTCCAGGCGCTCGACCAGTGCAAGAGCTTCGGCACGCTGGAAGATCACCTGAAGGCGATCTACACCGCGCTGCCGAACCTGCGCGGCCAGGAAGAGGCCACCCGCCGCGTGCTCTCCGGCCTGGTCGACCGCGGCCTGCTGCAGAGCGCCGAGCAGATCCTCGGCACCTACGAGGCCACGCCCGGCCGCCGCGCAGCCACGCTGGGGCCGGTGTTCGTGCTCGCCGAGGACCGTCCCGAAGGGCTGGCGCGGGTGATCGACAGCCTGATCAAGTCCGGCGACGCGCACATCGAGCGCCTGCCGATCGTGGTGCTCGACGGCTCGCGCAGCCAGGCTTCGCGTGAGGCCAATCGCCGGGTGGTCGACGAGCGCCGCCGCGATGCCGGCCTGCGCTACCTCGGCAACACCGAACGCGCCGCCTGGGTGGCACGGCTGCAGGGCCAGCTCAAGCCACATGCTGCGGCGCTCGCCTGGCTGCTCGGCGAGGATGAGGCGCCCACTCGCGGCCAACTCTACAACTGGATGCTGCTGCTGGCCGCCGGCCGCCGTGTGCTGATGTTCGACGACCGCCAGTTCCTGCCGCTGCGCGAGATGCCGAATGCCGCCGGCGGCATCGACCTGGTCCACAGCCAGCAGCGCGAGGCCTGGTTCTATACGCCGGACCAGCCGATCCCGGCGCAGGAGATCGATTTCGAGGACAGCCAGCTCGGCCACCTGGCGCAGAACTACCTCGGCGAAAGCCTGGGCCGCTGCATCAGCAAGCCGGGCCGGCTGCACCTGGCAGCCGAAGCGCTGCGCGGCGCCGCATTGCCGGCGATGCGCGCCTTCGATCCGCGCGGGCGTGTCGCGGCCATCGTCCAGGGCAGCGTGGGTTCGATCGAGGCACCGCACAACATCTGGCTGTACCAGCTCGACAAGAACTCGCGCGAGCGATTCTGGTCCAGCCGCGAGGACTACCTGCGCCAGTTCGAAGGGGATGCGGTCTGTCACGGCGTCAATCGCACGCGCGTCAGCCTGACCTCGATCTACCAGCCCTCGGCGCTCGACCTGTCGGTGCTGTCGGGTTTCGCTCTGCCGGGCTGCGGCCCGCGCGTGGGGCCGAGCTATGGCGTGCTCACGCGCTTCTTCGACCCCGAGTCGGTGGTGCTGCACGGCAATGCGGCCATCGGCAACCAATGGCAGCCGCCGCTCAAGCGTTCGGAAGCGGGGCGGCGTCCGTTTACCCCGAACTCGGCCGCCTTCTTCACCGACCACCTGACCGCGCGCGCCGGCGAGTGCCGTGCCAGCGCGCCGTCGGATCGCGCGAACTACCTCGCGGCGCTGATGGACGATTTCGCCGCCAGCAGCAGCGACGCGCTGCAGGCCGAGCTCAACACCTATCTGAGCTACAAGCGTGCGGACCTGGTCGCGGATCTGCAGCGTCGCCTGGAAAACTCCGGAAAGCAGGCGCCGATCTACTGGGAGGCGGACATCCGCGAGATCATCCACGCCACCAGCAAGGAGCTGACCCGCAATGCGGTGCCGCGCCTGGGCGAGTGGCCGGAGACGCTGGACGCCGCCGGCGCCGGCGAACGCCTGCGCAGCGAGACGCGCCAGCTGGCCGCAGCGATCCGCGCCTGGCCGGCTGCCTTCGAGCTGGCGCCGCGGCTCGCCGACTCGCTGCTCGGCTGATCCGGACGGAGCGGCTGCGATGCGCGTCGCCGCAGTCGTCGTCAACTACCACACCGGGCCGCTGCTCGGCGATTGCCTGCGGCGCCTGCTGCGCTGCCCGGAACTGGTGGAAGTGGTGCTGGTCGACAACGGCTCGGCGCCGGGCGAAATTGATGCCCTGCTCGCCGAACTCGGCGACCGCCGCATCCTGCGCCTGGGCCTGCCGCAGAACCCGGGTTTCGCGGTGGCCTGCAATCGCGGCGCGCGCGCCTGCCAGTCGCCGTGGCTGCTGTTCCTCAATCCGGATTGCCTGATCGAGCCGGATACGCTGGAACGGCTTGGCCGCACCGCGCGCCAGCACGAGAAGCTGGCGGTGCTCGGCGCGCTGCTGGTCGACACCCAGGGCCGGCCGGATCCGGCCAGCCTGCGGCGCGATCCGCTGCCGGGCCGCGCGATCGCCACCGCGCTGGGCCTGGACCGCTTCGACGCCATCGATGGCGTGCCGATCCCGATCCCCTTCGGCCAGCAGGAGCCGCGTCAGGGCGACGCGATCTCCGGCGCGCTGATGCTGATCCGGCGCGAGGCCTTCCAGGCCGCGCGCGGCTTCGACGAGGGCTATTTCATGCACGCCGAGGACCTCGACCTGTGCCGGCGCATCCGCGAGCTGGGTTACGAGGTCTGGTGCGACCCGGCAGTGCGCGTGGTGCACGTCAAGGGCGTCTCCAGCCGGCGGCGCCCGCTGCGCGTGGAACTGGCCAAGCACCGCGGGCTGCTGCGCTATTTCGACAAGTTCGACGCGCCGCACACGGTCTGGCCCCTGCGCGTGCTGATCCGCGCCGGGGCCTGGCTGCGCCTGGCGCTGGCGATACTGCGGACGCTGCCCGGGCGCTGAGCGTCGAATCCGCGCCATGCAGGTGTTCGTGGTAGTCTCATTGCATGCCCGACACCCGCGACCTCCAACCCGCCGGTCCGCACGACGCCAGCGGCCAGCCTACGCTGCGCACGCTGTTGCTGCTCGACCTGGCGGACAGCACGGCCTTGGTCGACAAGCTCGGCGACCAGCGGGCGGCCGAACTGGTGCGCCGGCACGACCGGCTCGCGCGTGACCTGCTGCGACGACACCGCGGCCAGGAGATCGACAAGACCGACGGCTTCCTCCTGCTGTTCGAGCGCCCGGTGCAGGCCGTCGCGTTCGCGCTCGAATACCAGCGGCGCCTGAAGGAGCTGGCCCGGCTGGAGCGCGTCGACCTCGCGGCGCGCATCGGGATTCACGTCGGCGAAGTGGTGCTGTGGGAGAACAGCGCCGAGGAAGTTGCGCGCGGTGCCAAGCCGGTCGAGGTCGAAGGCCTGTCCAAGCCGGTTGCGGCGCGGCTCATGGCGCTGGCGCTGCCGGGGCAGATCCTGATGTCGTCGGTGGCTCGCGAGCTGGCCGAGCGCGCCGAAGTCGAGCTGAGCGGAGGGCGTCCGCTGGAATGGCGGGACCATGGCCGCTACCGCCTCAAGGGCGTCAGCGAGGCGCTGTCGGTGCACGAGGTCGGTGAGACCGATACCGCGCACTTCCGCACCCCGCCGGGAAGCTCCAAGGCACAGCGCATCCTGCCCTGGTGGCGACGTCCGCGGGCCATCGCCTTGCAGATCCTGCTTGCGATTGCTGTTGTCGCTGCCGGTGTGTGGGCAGCACTGCGCACCGAGCCGGGAATCGCCTTCGCGGCACGCGACTGGGTGGTGGTGGGGCAGCTGATCAACACCACTCGCGAGGCACTGCTCGAGGACTCCCTCGACATCGCCTTCCGCCAGGGCCTGGCGCAGTCGCGGCACGTGAACGTGCTGACCAGCCAGCAGGTGCGCGAAGCGCTGACGCGGATGAAGCTGGACCCGAACAGCGTGCGCGTGGACCGCAGCGTGGGCACCGAACTGGCGCAGCGCGAAGGCGCGCGCGCCCTGTTGCTGCCGAGTGTCGCCGAGTCCCGCGGCGCCCTGCGCCTGTCCGTCGAAGTGGTCGATCCGCATACCCAGGCGACCGTCTGGGTGGCCAGTGAGATGGCCCACGGGCCGGAGTACCTGCTGCAGGCGATGGACCGGCTGCTCGAAGCCCTGCGTAACCGCCTGGGTGAATCGCTGGAATCGATCGAGAGCAGCTCGGTGCCGCTGATGCAGGCGACGACCTCGAACCTCGAAGCGTTGCGCTTGTACTCGACCGGGGTGAAGCTCTACGACCAGCTCAGGTACGACGCCGCTCGTCGGCTGTTCGAACGCGCCATCGAGCTGGACCCGGAATTCGCCATGGCCCACGCCGGGGTGGCGGCGACCTTCCTGCCGGTTGGCCGCCTGGCCGAAGGAATCCCGCCCGCCCGCCGGGCCGCAGCGCTGCGCGGACGCCTGAGTGCACGCGAGGTGCTGTACGTCGATGCTCTGGTCGCCTGGGCGGAGGACCCGACGGGCGCGGTGGAGCGCTGGCTGGACTACGCCCATGTGTACCCCGATGCCGGCGTCGGTCAGAACAATGCCGCGCTGACCCTGTGGCAGGACCTGAACCGCTGCCAGGAAGCGATTCCGCTGTTCGACCAGGCCTTCCACAGCCGCGACCCCAAGCGCTTCGCGTCGGGCCATGGCAAAGCTTACTGCGAACTCTGGTGCGGTGATGGGGAGGTCGCCGAACGCACCTTCCGCGCAGCGATGCAGGTCAACAGCCGGGCGATCACCCGCGGACTGGTCGACATCTACACCTTTCTCGAACGCTTCGACGAGGCGGAATCGGCGCTTGCGGCGGACCCCGGCGACATCGCCCCGGTGTTCCAGCTGGAAGCCGACGCGCGCCGGGTGACCTGGCTGGCCTATCAGGGGCGGCTGCGCGAGGCCCTGGTCGCCGCCCTTGCACTCGAAGCCAAGGCAGTCTCGATGGAGGTGCCGGGAACGGCAGCGCGGGCGCGCGTGCATGCGGCTGCGCTGCGCATGCACCTTGGGCAGGACGAGGATCTGCGCGCGCTGGCGGCGCCGGAACTGGCCTTGATCGGAACCGAAGCCTCACCGCAGCACGCGGTCCAGTTGCATGTCGCCTTGCTGGCGCTGATGGCCGAGCGCCGCGGCGAGCGCCGGCTGGCCCGTGAGTGGGCGTCACTCATCCGGCAGCAGCCGCCCCAGCGCCACAATGTCGCCGTCGAAGCAATCCTCGCGGTGGTCGACGCGCGCCTGGCTGGCGATCCGGCGGAGGGGTGCAAGGATTGGCACCCGGCGCCAGCCCGCACGAGTATCTGCAGACGCGCGTTGCAGCCGCGGAGCTGGCGCAGGCTGCCGGCGACGACGCCGCAGCTCTGCGCCACCTGCGCTGGATAGACGAGCAGCGAGGACGGGCATTCGCCGAGAACGCGGGCATGTTCGCGACCCAGGTCCTCAATGTGCTGGATGCCAATCGTGCTCTGTTGCTGCAGGTCGAGATGGAGCCCGAGGCGTCCATGCGCGCCCAGCAGCTCGAGCGCCTGCGCCAGCGCTGGCGCAACGCCGATGCGGATCTCCGACAGCAACTGGACGCGCAGCGCGGCGCATCACCCTGAGCCTTGCGGGCTCACCAGGCATCCAGCGTGTGGGTCAGCGCCGCCAGAGGTGCGGCATCGTCGAACAGGGCCAAGGTGCCCTGCGCGAGTTTTTCCCGCAGTTCCAGGCGCCAATCGCGGTCGTTTCCGGCGCGAATCGCGAGGGCGACATACGCCTCGGGCGAACTGGCGATCAATTCGTCCACGCCACAGCGTCGCAACATCGCGGCCGACTGGCGGCTGCGCATCCGGGCCCCGGGCAACGCCACCAGGGGCAGGCCTTGAGCCAACGCATCCAGGCTGGTATTGCCGCCGGAGAAACCGGGGGTGTCCAGCATGATATGGCTGGCGCGGAGCACCGAACGGAAGCGTTCGGGCGCGGTGCGCGGCAGCCATACGAGGTGCTCGTCGACATCCATTCCGTGCGCATCGAAGCAGCGTCGCAGGCGAACACGCGCGCGCGCGCTCAGCGCTGGCGCCCCGTCCTCGAACAGCACGATGCAGGCCCTCCGGTCCGTGGCGGCGATGCGCGCCAGCAACCGGTCGAACTGCGGATGCAGTTTCACTGGTGAATGCGGCGCCAGGTAGACCGGCCGATCCGGCGGCAACCCGAGGTCCGCGAGCGCCACCGGAGGCGCCTGGTCTGGCCGCGGATAGCGGGTGCCCAGCCCGGGCAGCAGGTGCAGGCGCTCGCGATAATGCAGCGCGCCATCCGGCGGCTCCATCTCTGCACAGCTCAGCCAATGATCGATTTCAGGGAGCCCGCTGGTGACCGGATGGCCCCACGCGGCGGCCTGTACCGGCGCCAGGCGCAGGGCCGCGAGCGGGTGGATGCGCGGCGACAGGCCGATTTCCGGGTACAGGATCAGGGCAGGCGCGCGGTCCCGCAGTGCCGCGACAGCACTCGACAATGGTCCTTCCAGGTGGTGGAAACGCGAGGCCTCCGCGGCCAGGGCATGGGTCGTGGCATCCGCAGTGCTCCCCAGGTGAAACAGCTCGACCTCCCAGCCGGCGGCGCGCAGCGCGCCGATCCAGGGACCGAAGTAGGCGCTGATCGTGCCCAGGCTCCAGCGCGCGGAGACCAGTGCGATGCGCCTGCCGACCGGATCGCGCACAGCGCCGTCGGGCGCGAGCGCCTGGGCGGCGGCGGTGTACCAGTCACCGAAGGCGCAGGCCAGGGGATGGTCATCCTCACCCTGGTAGGCCAGGGCGTAGTGGCTGTGGGCCAGGTCGTCGAGCGTGGCATCGCCCCCGCGCAGGCGCTCGGCAGGCCACTCGCGCGCCAACTGGTCGATGCCCGAGGCAAATGCCGCTCGCGCATGCGCAATCTCGTCGGTGTCGGCAGGGACCGGTGGCAACCCGAGTGCCCCCAGCAGGGCCGCCGCGAGGCGGCTGCCATCGCCGCCGGCGCGACCTGCCACCTGCGCTGCGGTGGCCCGCGCGGCGATAGCGTCGCCGCTGCCGGCCTGGGCCTGCGCGATGCGCAGCAGCAGCGGTGCATCGGCCTGCGGCAATGCGCGTGCGAAGGCCTGCGCCGCGCGCGCGGAATCGCCGAGCAGGTCCCATTCGGCGCCGACCGCAGCCGCGAGTTCGGGCGCGAGCGGCTGGCTTTCGAAGCTGGCCAGCGCCGCGCGTGCCGCGTCCGGCGCACCGCGCACGCGTTCGCAGATCGCCCACTTGAGTCGTGCCTCGCTGCGCGTCGGGTCGAGCGCCGCGGCGCGCGCGAACCCACGCGCGGCGAATTCGAAGTCGTTGCGCGCCTGCGCCCGCGCCGCCAGGTTGAAGCAGGCGAGCGCATTGCGTTCGTCCAGCGCCAGCGCCTCGCGGTAATGCGCCTCGGCGCCGATCGCGTCGCCGGCCTGCAGCGCGCTGGAGCCGAGGTTGTTCAGGGCCATCGACAGCGCCGCGCGGATGCCCGCGTGCGCCGGCAGCGCGGCGTGCAGCCAGCGGAACTGCGCCGCCGCCTCGGCGTGATCGCCAAGTTGCATCGCCGCATTCGCCAGCACAGCGCGTGCGCGCACCGCCAGCGCGCGGTCGCCGGTGTGCGGCGCCGCCATCTCGCGCGCCCGCACCCATTGGCCCGCACGCAGCAGTTGTTCGGCGGCAGCAACGGCGTTGACGGCGGGGGTGTGCATGCGCCGCAGCATAGCCGCGGGAGAAGCGGGTGTTGGTGTTGGTTGTAGGTGTTGGTTAGAGCGGCTGACCGCCAGGTTTCGGGTGCGTGCTCTTACCAACACCAATACCAACAACCAACACCAGCATTCCCGGTGCGCCTTCCGCATAATCGGGGTCGACTGACGAATGCCACGCCGCCCACCGCCCCATGTCGATCCGCTTCGAAATGGTCAGCAAGCGCTACGCCGAAGGGCGCGAGGCGCTGGTGGATATCGGTTTCGAGATCGGCTACGGCGAGATGGTCTACATCACCGGCCATTCCGGCGCCGGCAAGAGCACGCTGCTGAAGTTGCTGGCGCTGATCGAGCGCCCGAGCGAAGGCCATATCGAGGTTTTCAGCAAGCGCCTGGCGGACATCCGCCGGCGTGGCCTGCCGGCCTATCGGCGGCGCCTGGGGCT
Organism: Rhodanobacteraceae bacterium; assembly: GCA_016713135.1. Classification (NCBI taxonomy): domain Bacteria; kingdom Pseudomonadati; phylum Pseudomonadota; class Gammaproteobacteria; order Lysobacterales; family Rhodanobacteraceae; species Rhodanobacteraceae bacterium. The sequence goes on from JADJPR010000003.1 coordinate 63,965, forward strand.
GGTGTTCCAGGATCATCGGTTATTGCTCGATCGCAACGCCTATGACAACGTCGCGCTGCCGATGCGGCTGGATGGCGTCGCAGAGCCCGAGATTGCCCTGCGCGTGCCGCGTGCGCTGGAACAGGTAGGCCTGGGTGGGCGCGAATCGGCCTTGCCGGCCGAGTTGTCGACCGGCGAGCAGCAGCGCCTGGGCATCGCCCGCGCGATGGTCGGCGTGCCCGATTTGCTGCTGGCGGACGAGCCCACCGGCAATCTCGATCCAAAGCTCGCAGCGGAGATCATGCAATTGATGATCTCGCTGAAGGAGCAGGGCACCACGGTGATCATAGCCAGCCACGATTTGCCGCTGATCCAGCGCATGCGCAAGCGCACCCTGGTGCTCGATCGCGGGCGCCTGATCGACGACTTCCGCCCGGAGGACTGGTATGGCCGAGGCGAGTGAGGCGCTGACCCGGCCGCAGGGAGATCGTCGCCGCGCCTGGCTGCGCGCGCACGGCGAGGGATTGCGCGCCGGCCTGCGCCGGCTGTTGCGCGATCCCTTCGGCCAGTTGCTCACCCTCGGCGTGATCGCCGTCGCGCTGGTGCTGCCGGCGCTCGGCTTTCTCGCGCTCGACCAGGTCGACCGCGCCGCGGTGTCCTGGCGCCCGAGCGGGGACCTGACGGTATTCCTCACTGCCGGCGAACCGGTCGAGCGCGCCATCGAGCTATCCGACGCCTTGCAGGGACGCCCGGAGGTCGCCGAGACCGAGGTCAAGAGCGCCGACGATGCGCTCGCTGAACTGCGCGAGATGAGCGACTTCGCAGAGGCGCTCGGCGCGCTCGACGCCAACCCGATGCCGGCGCTGGTGATCGTGCGCCTGACTCCGGCGGGCGTGGCGCGGATCGAAGAGTTCCAGCGCGAACTGGCGGCGCGCAGCGAGGTTGACTGGGTCCAGGTAGACCGCCGCTGGCTGGAGCGACTGGAGACTTTGCTGGACCTTGCGCGCCGCGGGATCCTGTTCGGCGCGGCGATCCTCGCCATCGCCGTGCTGCTGGTGGTCGGCAACACCATCCGGCTGGAGATCTCGCTCAAGCGCGACGAGATCCTGATCCTGAAGCTGCTCGGCGCCAGCGATGGCCATGTGCGACGGCCGTTCCTGTACATCGGCGTCTGGTATGGCATCGTCGGCGGGTTGCTCGCGCTGCTGCTGGTGCACGCCGGGCTGATCGCGGTGCAGCCCGCGGTGGATCGGCTTGCGCTAAGCTACGAGGCTGAGTTTGCGTTGCAGGGGCTCGGGGTGCGCGGCACGGCCATGCTGGTGGCCTATGGCGCACTGCTGGGATGGCTGGGAGCGTGGCTGGCGAGCGCGCGGCATCTGCGCGATGCCGAGCCGCGTTGAGCTTGGGACTGGCGGCGCGCGTCGGGCAGGGAAGGGGAGCCGGGTATGGAAACATCGGTGACGCGACACATCTCCAGCGAGAATCCGCGGGTGATGGTGGTCGACGGCTCGAAGGTGGTCCGCAAGATCATCGAGCAGTTGCTGCACCATGACCTGCCGGGCGTCACCGTGCTGTCCTGCAGCACCGGCGAAGAGGCCAAGGCACACCTGACCGCGGGCGTGGTCGACCTGGTGACCACCGCGCTGCGCCTGCCGGACATGGATGGCCTGGACCTGGCGCGCTACATCCGCGAGCACTCGCCGCAGGCCTATATCCCGATCGTGGTCGTCTCCGGCGATGTGCAGGAGCGGCTGATGAACCGCGACATCACCTCCGATGTCACCGACTACTTCGACAAGTCGCTCGGCCCGCAGGCGCTCAGCACCTTCATCCGCGGCTATATCCGCCCGGAAGGCCAGGTGGCCGGCGAGGTGCTCTACGTCGAGGACTCGCGCGTGGTCGCAGTCGCCACCCGGCGCATGATGGAAAAGCACGGTCTCAAGGTGAACCATGTGGTCAGCGTCGAGGACGCCATCGACATCCTCGACAAGGCGATGGTGGAAGGCCGGATCGGCGCCGACATCATCCTGACCGACGTCTATCTCAAGGGCGGCATGACCGGTGGCGATTTGCTCGAAGTGGTGCGCGGGCGCTTCGCCTACGGCAAGGGCTTGCTCCCGATCCTGGTCATGACCGGCGACGACAACGCCGCCAACCAGACCGCACTGCTGCGCGCCGGCGCCAATGATCTGGTGCAGAAACCCACCGAGGAGCGCCTGCTGATCACCAAGCTGTGCTTCCAGCTGCGCGTCTCACAGGCGCTCAGGGCGCAGAGCGTTCCCACGCCGTAGCGGAGCTTGCTCCGCTGCGACCGTGCCGCCGTAGACCGGAGCTTGCTCTGCTTGGCAGGTGCGAGGTGCCCGCATGTCAGCCGAGCAAGCTCGGCTCTACGTCAGCGAACCACTGTGCAGTCGTAGAGCGGAGCTTGCTCCGCTGCACAACCCGCGAGGCCCGCGCAGTTTCCGGTCCGGCGATGCGCAGTCAGCGTTGCAAACGGTGCCGCTGCGCGCTCTCATGCGCGGCATGACCGAGCCTGCCGACCCCGCTGCGCGCATCCGCCTGGACGAGAGCTGGAAGCAGCGGTTGCTGCCGGAGCTGCTGTCGCCGCAGATGCAGGTGCTGCGGGAGTTCCTGCGCGGCGAGATTGCGGCTGGCAAGGAGATCTATCCGCCACCGAAGCTGATTTTCAACGCGCTCGACCACACGCCCTTCGAGCGGGTGAAGGTGGTGATCCTCGGCCAGGATCCGTACCACGGTCCGGGGCAGGCGCAGGGACTGTGCTTCTCGGTGCCGCCGGGCATCGAGGTGCCGCCGTCGCTGGTCAACATCTATGCCGAGCTCAAGCGCGATCTGGACATCGAGCCGCCAGGACATGGCTGCCTGGTGCCGTGGGCGGATCGCGGCGTGCTGCTATTGAATGCCGTACTCACCGTCGAGCGCGGGCGCGCGGGCTCGCATCAGGGCAAGGGCTGGGAGCGCTTCACCGATCGCATCATCGAGTTGCTCAACGAAGGGCGCGAGGGCCTGGTGTTTTTCCTGTGGGGCGCCTACGCCCAGGCCAAGGGCAAGCTGGTCGACGCCCGCCGCCACCTGGTGCTGCGCGCACCCCATCCCTCGCCGCTGTCCGCCTATCGCGGCTTCATTGGCTGCGGCCATTTCTCGCGCGCCAATGCCTACCTCAAGGCGCGCGGCGGGGCGACGGTGGACTGGCGTATCTGAGCGCTCAAGCGCTGGTGTTGGTGTGGGTTGTTGGTGTTGGTCAAGGCGGGCCTCGCGAGCCGATGGCTACGGCACCTCCTACCCAGGCTTGTCGCGTGCCTCCAGCTGCCTCAACCAACACCAACACCAACACCAACAACCAACACCAACAACCAACACCAGCTACCCACACCAACACCCGTTTGTAAGCACAGTCTGAATCCCGCAGTCCTCAGCGGAACTCCGCACCCTTAGCACTCTCGAAGGGAGAGTGCTAATATCCATCCATCGGGTACGGATCAATCGGTCCGCGAGCCCATCAGATTGAGGAGTTCACGATGAGCAGCCATGCGATGGTCGCGAACAACCTGCCGGTCCTCGGGACGGTCGGCAGCCTTGACTCATATATCGGGGCGGTCAACCGGATTCCCATGCTTGCGGTGGAAGACGAGCAGGATCTGGCCCGCCGTTTCCGCGACGAGGGCGACCTCGAAGCCGCCCGCCAGTTGGTGATGTCCCACTTGCGCTTCGTGGTCCACGTGGCGCGCGGCTATGCCGGCTATGGCCTGGGCATCTCGGACTTGATCCAGGAAGGCAATATCGGCCTGATGAAGGCGGTCAAGCGCTTCGACCCGGGCATGGGCGTGCGCCTGGTGTCCTTTGCAGTGCACTGGATCCGCGCCGAGATCCACGAGTTCATCCTGAAGAACTGGCGCATCGTCAAGGTCGCCACCACCAAGGCCCAGCGCAAGCTGTTCTTCAACCTGCGCCGGGCCAAGACGCGCCTGGGCTGGATGAACGCGCAGGAAGTGCAGGCGGTGGCCAAGGACCTTGGCGTCGATCCGGCCACCGTGGTCGAGATGGAAGCGCGCCTGCAGGGCCAGGACGTCGCCTTCGACGCGCCCGCCGACGACGACACCGATGCGCGCCCGGCGCCAATCGCCTTCCTCGTCGACCAGGCTGCCAATCCCTACGAGAGCCTGGAAACCGAGGACGTCGGCGGCCATCAGCTCGACGTGCTCGCCGAGGGTCTGGAGAAGCTGGACCAGCGCAGCCGGGACATCATCAACCGTCGCTGGCTGGCCGAACCAAAAGCCACGCTGCAGGAACTCGCCGACGAGTACAAGGTTTCCGCCGAACGCATCCGGCAGATCGAGGCGGCCGCGTTCAAGAAGATGCGCACGCTGTTCGCTGACTGATCTGGTGGCAGCGGCAAATCCGGAAGGCGGCGCTTGGGTGCCGCCTTCTGCGTTTCCGGGGTTTGCGAAAGCGGGGCAGGGGGCAAGGGGCAGGGGACCTGCCGTGCGGCGCCACCGGGCATCGTCGATGCATGTGGAGACGGTGAAGGCGGGGCAGGGGTCAGGGGGCAGGGGACCCGCCATGCGGCATGATCGCGCGTCGTCGTGCAGTCGTTCCCGCTTCGGAGAGCCGTCGGAACGCGCGACCAGGCAGGTCCCCCGCCCCCTGCCCCTTGCCCCGCCTTTGATGTTCCCCACCCCGCCCCTTGATTTCCCGCCCCAGCCACCCCACTCCCAATCGGCCGCGGTACGCCGTTTTTCGAACAGCCCAGGGAACCTCTGAACAAGTATCGCGAGCCGCGTTGCGAGTCAGAATCGTCTGCCGCTAGGCGCAGTCCGAAGGTCGTAGCCTTCACTACGATGCCGAGGACTGGAACGACGCGGCGGACGATTCTGGCCGCAACCCTTCGGGACGGGGCTGAATCGGCCTCCAGCGTCGTCAGCCGCCTCGGCCAGAGCGCAGGCTATGACCTTCGGCGACTTCCTCGCTGGAGACCGATTCAGCCGCCGTCGCGGCCGCGAGACTTGTTCAGAGGTTCCCTACCCGTGCGATAATCGCCGGCTCTGTGCGTCGCTTGCAGGCGCCGTAGTCACTCGAACGCGCGCAAGCGCATCCCGCAATTTCCTGAAGGACGATTCACCATGGCCAACGAAGAGAACACCAACGGCGCGAACGGCAACGGCGGCGCGGAAGCCGGCCCGCAGCTCTCGGTGCAGAAGATCTACATCAAGGATTCGTCGTTCGAGGCGCCGGGCGCCCCGCACATCTTCCAGGAGCAGGGCCAGTCGCGCGTCGAGCTGAACCTCGGCCAGAAGGCCACCCAGTTGGCCCCGAATGTCTACGAAATCATCCTGACCGTCACCGTGACCTGCAAGGTCGGCGAGAAGACCGCCTACCTCGCCGAAGTCCAGCAGGCCGGCATCTTCGGTTGCGCTGGCTTCGACCCGCAGCAGCTCGACATGGTCATCGGCACCTACTGCCCGCACGTGGTGTTCCCGTACGCGCGCCAGGCGATCTCCAGCATGATCGAACAGGGCGGCTTCCCGGCCTTCCTGATGCAGCCGATCAACTTCGAGCAGATCTACGCCGACAACCTGAAGCGTCGTCAGCAGCAGGCTGCCTGATCCACGCCGACCGTGGGCGGCATCGCGCGCATCGCGGTCCTGGGGGCCGGCTCCTGGGGCACCGCGCTCGCGGCCTTGCTCGCCCGCAATGGGCTCGACGTCCGCCTCTGGGGCCGTCGAACTGCGGCGCTGATCCCTGTGGGTGAGGCGCTGCAGAATCCGCAGTACCTGCCGGGCATCGACCTGCCCGGCAACATCCGCTACACCACTGAACTTGCCGAAGCCCTGTCCGGCATCGATGCGCTGCTGGTGGTGGTGCCGAGCCACGCTTTCGCCGAAACGCTGCGGATCTGCCAGCCGCACCTGCCGGCGGACCTGGTGGGCCTGTCCTGGGCCTCGAAGGGCTTCGAGCCGGGCTCGGGCGATTTCCTGCATGAAGTGGCCGATCGCATCCTCGGCGAGGCGCTGCCGAAGGCCGTGGTCACCGGCCCGAGCTTCGCCAAGGAAGTGGCGCTCGGCCTGCCAAGCGCGGTCACCGTGCACTCGGACGACGATTTGCGACGGCATGCAACTGGGCCTCAACGCACGCGCCGGCCTGATCACCCGCGGCCTCAACGAAATGCTGCGCCTGAACCTGTGCCTCGGCGGCCGCGCCGAGACCATCATCGGCCTGGCTGGCCTGGGCGACCTGGTGCTCACCTGCACCGGCGACCTCTCGCGCAACCGCCGCCTCGGCCTGGCGCTCGGCCGCGGCACGCCGCTGAAACAGGCAGTGGCCGAGATCGGCCAGGTGGTCGAGAGCGTGCAGACCGCGGACGAGGTCATGCGCCTGGCTGAGCGCCACGGCCTGGACCTGCCGATCTCCTCGCGCGTGCACGCCGTGCTGCACGGCGACACCACGCCGGCGGATGGCCTCAAGTCCCTGCTCGCGCGCGACCAGAAGCCCGAGTACCCGCCGGGGCTGGGGTTGGGTTGAGAGCGGGTGTTGGCATTGGAGCGGGTGTTGGTGTGGGTTGTTGGAATTGGTTAAAGCAGGTTGCCGCACCCGGGCGGTACACCGGAAAGCTGCTGGCGACGACGCGCACGGTGCCGCATCCAAGAACCGACATCACGCTCTTGCCAACACCAACAACCCACACCCACAACCGCTCCTTTTCCCGGCCTGAACGCCCCTGCGCGTAGCCGGTGAAAGTCGGCGATCCTTCAGTTCCGCACGCGCAGGATCATCGGCATGCGCGATCGCTCCGTGCCCGTCGGGGGTGCGGCTTTCGCGGGCATGGCGAGGTCCATCATGAGTCAGCGTTCGCAGGTACTGGCACTGTCTCTTTCCGTGTTGTCCTTGGTCGCGGCGCCGCTGGCGCACGCGCAGTGGTCCGGCACCCGCGGCGCACAATCCGCTTTGTCGCTGGCACCGTCCTACCAGGATGACTACGGCTACTGGCGGCAGCAGATCCGGGTGGCCAGCCCGCAGCGGCGTGCCCGCTGGAACGCGGCGCCTGCGGGCGCGGTGCGGGTCTACCACCGCCGTTTCGATGCGCGCTGGAACTGGCGCAGCGCGCCGCGCCACCGCGTGGTTTACACCTATTACCGCGGCGATCTCTGGTTCCTCGACCCGACCACCGGCTGGGCCTGGAGCATCGACCGCTACGGCATCGTCTACACCGCCGATCCCCATCGCGGCTGGGTCTATTCGCTCGGTCCGTTGACCCGCTGGACCGCGGACCTGTTGTACTTCTTCGACCTCTACCGCTTCGACCGCGGTTACTGGTACTGCCGCGATTACGATTATTTCGTCGACCTGTGGGAAGGCTATCCGCGGCAGGGCTACTACCCCTACGACACCGCATATTCGACGCTGTGGAACTGGGAGCCGTACTGGCGTTCGAACACCTTCATCAGCTACAGCAACCGCTTCAGCACGGTGTGGGTGGGTCAGGTACGGCGGCATTACGACTACATCGAGCACAACCCGCACTACCGCCGCGAGCTGATCGATTCGATCGGCCTGCCGGCGGTGCAGGCGGCGCCGCCGCGCCATGTCTCGCCGCGCGCGGTAGCGACCACGGCCTACTGGGAAGCGCGCGACCTCGCCGCCGCGGGCATGGCGCCGCCGCCGCGCGGCCGCGACACTGGCCGCGGCTATGGCAGCGTCGAAGCGGGCACACTGGTGGATGCGCAGCAAACGCCGTCGCGGGTGGTCGATCCCGGCTCGCCGGCACCTGGATTCAACGCGCCCTTCCCGGATGGCAGCTATGGATTCGGCGTGCGCCCGGGCAATGGCGAACCTGCGCCGGGCGTGGGGCGCGGTCGCGACGAGGGCGCGGGCGCCGGCCCGCCGGTGGCGCCTGGTGGCCGCGACCTGCCGGGATACGAGCAGAAGCCGTCTGATGCAGGGCGGATCGAGCCGCCCAGCGGCCGCGAGCGCGATCCGGGGGACGCGGCGCGCGAAGAGGCGCGCGGCCGAGGCTATCCCTTGAACCAACGCGAACGTGTCGAGGCGATAACGCCGCCGCAGTTCGAGGAGCCGCAGCAGACCCCGCCGAGCCAGGAACTGCAGCGTTTCGAGCACCCGGTCGGCGAGCGCGGACGCGACGACGGCAACCGCAGGCCGCGCGACGAACCGCGCTACGAGGCGCCGCCCGAGCAGCCGCGCTTCGAACGGCAGCGCGAAGAGCCGCGCCTCGAGGCGCGCGAGGAGCCGCAATACCAGAAGCCCCGCGATGAGCCGCGCTTCGAAGTCCGCGAAGAACCGCGCTACGAGGCCCCGCGCGAAGAGCCGCGCTTTGAGGCGCCGCGCGAGGAGCCGCGCTATGTAGCACCGCGCGAGGAGCCGCGCTATGAAGCACCGCGCGAGGAGCCGCGCTATGAAGCACCGCGCGAGGAGCCGCGCTATGAAGCACCGCGCGAAGAGCCGCGCCACGAGGAACAGAGAGACGATCGCCAGGACGAGCGATCCTCCTCGCGCGCAGCCCTGAGCGGACTCGGGGTCCGAGAGGACTGACGAGAGACGGGACTGGCGGTCAGGCGCAGACCCAGGTCCGTGCCTGCCCCCGCCAGATCAAGTGCGCGCAGCCTGACTCGGCTTGGCCTCGGGCCATCCAGCATCCGGTGCAGCCCTGCGTGAGTACCCCCCGCCTTCCAGAACGCTCCCGGCTTCGTACCCTTCGGAGTGTCGGCGCGGAGCCGGGGAAGGTGCCGATACGGCGGTGAACGGATCAAGCGGTGTGGGTGTTGGTTGTTGGTGTTGGAGACGGCAGCATCTGACGCGCGGAGCGGACTCGCGCATTGACGCGCAGTCCAACACCAGAAACCCATACCAACACCGGTGTGGGTGTTGGTTGTTGGTGTTGGAAAGGGCAACATCTGAAGCGCGAGCTCGCGCATTGCCGCTCGTTCCAACACCTGCAATCAACACCCACACCGCTGCAAAGCCATGCTCATCCGCTTCCTCCTGACCCTGCGCGCTTTCGGGCTCAAGATCGGGCTCAACGAGTTCCTGATGCTGCTCGAAGCGCTGAAGCAGGGGCATGCGCAGCTCAGCATCGAGGACTTCCATGCGCTGGCGCGCGCGGCGCTGGTCAAGGACGAGGGCCTCTACGATCGCTATGACCGTGCCTTTGCCGCATTCTTCGATGGCATCGCCAGCCACGTACCCGACTGGCTCAAGGAGATCCCCGAGGACTGGCTGCGGCAGACCTTCGCGCGCGACCTGAGCGACGAGGAAAAAGCACAGTTGCAGGCCTTCGGATCGCTGGAAAAGCTGATGGACGAGCTGCGCAAGCGGATGGAGGAGCAGCAGGGCCGGCACAGCGGCGGCAATCGCTGGATCGGCACCGGCGGCACCTCACCCTTCGGCCACGGCGGCTTCCATCCCGAAGGCGTACGCATCGGCGGCAAGTCGCAGCAGGGCAGGGCGGCCAAGGTCTGGGAGCAGCGCGAGTACCGCAACCTGGATGACGACGTCGAACTCGGCCGGCGCAACTTCCAGATCGCGCTGCGCCGCTTGCGCAAGTTCGCGCGCGAGGGCGCGGCGGAGGAACTGGATCTCGACGGCACCATCGACGCCACCGCGAAGAACGCCGGCTGGCTGGACCTGAAGCTGCGGCCGGAGCGGCACAACGCGATCAAGCTCCTGTTGTTCATCGACATCGGCGGGTCGATGGACGAGCACATCCGCGTCTGCGAGGAACTGTTTTCCGCGGCGAAGGCCGAGTTCAAGCACTTCGAGCACTTCTACTTCCACAACTGCCTGTACGACCGCGTGTGGAAGGACAACCAGCGTCGCTGGCAGGAGACCACGCCGACGCGCGAGATCATGCACAAATACCCGGCCGACTACCGCGTGATCTTCGTCGGCGACGCCAGCATGAGCCCGCTGGAACTGATCGAGCCCGGTGGTTCTGTGGAACGCTGGAACGAGGAATCCGGCATCACCTGGCTCCGGCGCGTGCTCACCATTTGGCCGCGCTGCGTGTGGCTCAATCCCAGCGAGCGCGACTACTGGCACTACACCCCGACCATCGAGCACATCCGCGGCCTCTTCGGCGAGCGCATGTACCCGCTGACCCTGGGCGGGATCGGCGAGGCGATCGATGCGTTGAAGAAGCCGCGGGCGGTAGAAGTGTAGTGCGTAGCGTGGATTGTCGGTGCCGCTGAACCAACGATCAGGCCAGCCAGGCCGTCGATGCTGACGTCACCCGCGCCTGCAACTGATGCGGAGGTCGCCGCTGCCGAGTTCGGTCAGATCGATCGGGGCGCAGTCTGGATTCCCCTGGCCTTTACTGTCTGTCCGAGCTTTTCCTGGTCAGGCTCCGCTGTGTCTTCAGGCCCGGCAAGTCTGGCATCGTCTTCGATTGGATCTTCGAACCCCAGACGCCATCCCGTACGCGCCGACAGGCACCGAAAGGACCGTGATGGGCGGACGCAACGCGGCGGACAGCTTCGAATCCGCTTGAATGCCGCCCGCCCGCGGGCAACCGTCCCGGGCTTCGGCTTCGCTGCTCCAGGCTTGTTGGATGGCATCTCGCGGCGCACCACACTAGCTGTGCCGTGGGCGTGACGGTGGATTCCGCACGGTGAAGCGGGTGCGGGATACACCTCACCCGGGAATCCGCCTTGCGCGGGTTGCCCGCGTGCGAAGTTGAACACCGCTGATCCATTTGCGAACGCGGCCATGCTCGGATTCGCCTCCGCAACTGTCGTTCACGCTCGTAACGCACGCCGCGCGCGGTGGCACGGGGCTTGCGAGAAACGGCGGTGTTTCATCACATGAGGGTATCCAGATGTTGGCCACGGCTCGCTCGGAATTGCTGGCGGCGGCGCGCTCCTTGTGGCGCAGCCCCGGATTTACCCTGACCACGGTCGCCATGCTCAGCATCGGCATCGGCCTGGCGATCTACATGTTCGGGGCCATTCAGAGCTATCTGCTGCGCGAGTTGCCGTTTCCGGATGCCGCTGAACTGGTGCACATCGAGTACGCCGACAGCCGCACCCAGAGCGACAGCATCGAAGTCCCGCTGGGTGATTTTCTCGACTGGCGGAGCGAGCTTCGCCATGTGCAGGGGATCGAGGCGTTCGCGCTCGGGACCATCAACGTGTCCAGCGATGAGGATCGGCCGGAGCGCTATGACGGCGCCTTCGTCAGCGCCGGCAGCTTTCGCACGCTCGGGGTCAGCCCGATGTTGGGGCCGGGCTTTCAGGAGGGTGACGATCGCTACGGTGCCCCGGCGACCGTGGTCATCGGCCATGGCCTGTGGCAACAGCGGTTCAACGGCGATCCGGACATCGTCGGCAAGACGCTGCGGGTGAACAGCCAGTCGGCCCAGGTCGTCGGCGTGATGCCGCAAGGTTTCGCCTTTCCCTTCAACAACGCGGTGTGGGCGCCACTGATGACGCCGAGCCGTTTGCCGCCGCGCGGCAGGCAGCAATCCGTCGAAGTGTTTGCGCGCCTCGCCCAGGGCAGTTCGATGGCCGAGGCCAGCGCCGAACTGGACGCTGCGCTCGCCCGAATCGAGCAAGCCGATAGCAACACGCCGGTGGCCGATCGCGTCGTGGTCAAACCCTACAACGAGGAATTCGTCGGTAGGGCCCGGCAGACGATCGGCGCGATGTTCCTCGCGGTGCTGCTGGTGCTGGCGATCGCCTGTTTGAACGTCGCCAACTTGATGATCGCGCGCGGGGCGCAGCGCAGACGCGAGTCGGCGATCCGCAGTGCCATTGGTGCAAGTCGCGCACGCCTGGTCATGCTTGCGCTCAACGAAGCCCTGTTGATCGCGCTGGCCGCAGTGATCATCGGCAGCACGCTGGCGCTGATCGGCGGGCAGGCCACGATGGACGCGATCAGAACGTCTGCAAATCCGCCGCCCTACTGGATGACGGTTTATCGGTTCGACGCCAGCAGTGCGTTGTTCGCGACCGCCGTTGCCGCCGTCGTGGTGTTGCTGGCCGGGCTGTGGCCGGCATGGCGCTCGGCACGCGTGGCCCAGGCCGACGGCATGAAAGAGGGCGGTCGCAGCACCGGCACACGCCTGGGCAACGGATTGACCATCGTGGAAATCGCCTTGTGCATGGTGCTGCTGGTGTGTGCGGGTTTGACCATTCGCGCCGTGATCGAGCGCCAGAATCTGCCGCTGGCCTATGAGGCAAAGCAGGTTCTGAGCGGACGCGTAGGGTTGTTCGAGGGCGACTACCCGGATCTTGGCGAAGTTCTGCAATTCACCGACAGCCTGCGGCAGCGACTGGCCGCACTGCCCGGCGTTGAGGCGGCCGGCATCACCAGTTCGCTGCCGATGGCCGGCAGTGCCGGCGACTACATCAGCATCGAGGGTGCGGTTGATACGGCCGAGTCGCCGCGACCTGTGGTCATGACGGTATCGGCCGATCCGGGGTTCTTCACCGCCTTGAGCATCCCGCTGCAGCGCGGTCGACTGTTCGATGGCCGCGATGCCCGCGACGCACCGCCGGTCGCGGTGGTTTCGGAGGTGTTCGCGCAGCGCTTCTGGCCAGATGGGGACGCGCTGGGCAAACGCTTCCGCCTGGGTGAGCGCGGCCGCGAAAGCGACTGGATCGTGATCGTCGGGGTCATCCCACATATTCCGCACAACAGCGGCAACCTCGAGGTGGGCGCGCTCTACCTGCCCTTTGCGCAGAAGCCGACACGCTTTTTCAGTCCGGTCCTGCGCGTCAGCGGCGAACCGCTGGCGCTGGCCGAGAGCGTGCGCGCGACGGTGGTTGATCTCGATCGAAACCTGCCGGTGTATTTCCTGCGGACGCTGGATGAATGGGCCGCTATCGCGGCGTTCAATCAACGGCTGATGGCGGCGTTGTTCAGCCTGTTCGGCGCGTTCGCGGTGTTGCTCGCCGCCGCTGGACTGTATGCCGTGCTCGCCTACCAGGTCAGCCTGCGGGTACGCGAGATCGGTGTGCGGCGTGCGCTCGGAGCCAATGACGGCGGCATCGCACGTCTGGTCCTGAGTCAGGGTATCGGCAAGCTCGGCGTTGGGGTGGGTATCGGCCTGGTGCTGGCATTCGGGTTTGCGCAGTTGCTGTCGGGTTTGCTGTTCGGCGTCAGCGCCCTGGATCCCGTGACGTATCTGGGCGTGATCGTGATTCTTGCGCTGGTGACGCTTTGCGCATCGCTGTTGCCGACACGCCGCGCCTTGCGTGTCGCACCGATCGTGGCGTTGCGTCAGGAGTGAGCCGGGGGTTCATCCCGCAGTCCCCGCGCGCGGATTCCGCGCGGTGAAGCGTGTGCGGGATCCACCCTACCCGGGAATCCGCCTTGCGCGGGTCTTGGACCCGTACTGATCAAGCTCAACCAGAGGGCACGCGCCAGCCCACGCGAACGGCCGGCCGACGTCGGTGGCGCGAATGCTGGCGCATCGTCGCACAGGGGCTTATCCCAAGTCGGTGGAATGTCGTGGACAAGCGCGTGCGACGGCCCCGGAGGCACGTGCGGCGCGCGAGATGCCGCTGGCCTTCATCGAGAACCAGGGCCAGCTCGATGCGCGGGTCGCGTGGCCGCTGGATGCGTCGCGCTACAGCCTGTATTCACGCCCCAGGGCCATCGTCTTCGACTGGTGTCAGGCATTGGCGAGCAGGCGCACGCCATCGGTGTCGAACTGGTCGGTGCGCGCACCAGCGCGCGGGCGTGCGGAGGTGAGTTATTTCCGGGGTGCGCGCTCCGAGTGGAAAACCGGCGTTCCCCCGCACGGCCAGATCCGTTACGAGGAACCCTGGCCCGGGATCGAGCTGCGCTACGACAGAGCTCGGTTGAATCGATCTACAGCGTTTCGGAGCGAAGGAGCGCCTTTGCGTGCCGGCACGCTCCGCCCAGAACCCTCAACTCACAGGCAGCCCAGGGCTGCGCGTCTCGCCGCGACCCCTCAGAACTGCCAGCTCACGCCCGCCTGCACCAGCCGCGGTGGGCCTACCTGGATGCCGCGGGTGCGGTCGGCGATGTAGTCGCGGTCGGCGGCGTTCTTGACCGTCAGGAACAGGCCCCAGGGCGCGTCGAGCGGGGTGTAGTTGAGCGACAGGTTGAGCAGCGCGTAGCTGCCGAGTTCGCCGAACTGGCCGGTGGCATCGACATCCGTCCGGTTGGCGAAGTCGCCGGACTGGCGCCCGACATAGACGCCCTCGATGGAGGCATCCCAGGGTCCGATCGCATGGCCGACGCGGATGGTGGCGGTCTGCTTCGGCGCATACGGCAAGCGATTGCCCGGCTCGCTCCCGCCGACGACTGCGCCGCTGGTGACCGAACGCAGGGTGGTTTCCTGGCGCGCGGTGGGCAGCCAGGTCAGTGCGACATTGGCGTAGCTGCGTCCTCGGCCCACCCAGCCATCGCGCGAGAACATGCCGGAGAACTCGAAGCCCTGGTACAGCGTTTCGCCCTCGGCGAGCGGCGTGCTGCCGCCGGCGATCGAGCCGACCACGATCTGGCTCAGGAAGTGGTTGCGGAAGGCGGTCGCCTCGATGCTGTTGCCCGGCGAGAGTTCGGCACGCCAGCCGAGTTCCAGATTGCGGCTGTCCTCGGCATCCACTTCGACATTGCCGCCGTTGCCATCGATGATGTCCTCGGCGCGCGGCGGCGCGAAACCCTTGTGCGCGCCGGCGAACACACTGTGGCGCTCGTCGATGCGGTAGTTGAAGCCCAGGCCCGGAATGATTTCGGTGATGCTGTCTGCGCCGCTGGCGCCATTCAGATCGTTGCGGCGCTCGTATTCGACATGCTCGACGCGCACGGCTGGGACGATCGCCAGCGCGCCGGCTTCGAAGCGGTTGCTGACGAATCCCGAATGCCCGCGGGTCTCGCGGCGCTGGTCCTCGGCCAGGGTGCCGGTGCGCCCGGTGGCGCTGGTCGCGTTGATCTGGCGACGCTCCTGCGACTCCCAGTGCGCGCGGACGCCGGCATTGAGTTCGGAGGGTAGCCCGAAGGCGGTCCAGTCCAGCCGCAGGCGCGGCTCGATGCCGTAGGTGTCGTAGTCGCGCAGCCGCCCTTGGGCCGAGTTGCAGGCGTCGAAGTCGACCCGCTCGCCGCGCAGGCGCGCGTCGCGGAAGGCTGTGCCGCACTGGGTGTCGGTGGTGGTGGACGACTGGCGCCACCAGTCGCGCTCGAAGACGAAGCCGTAGGCGCTGGTGGTCAGCGTCAGCGCTTCGCTGGCGGCCCATTCGTGGGTTGCCGAAACACCGTAGCGGTTGATGTCGAAGTTGGCGTTCTGGTCGAAGCCGTATTGGCGCCCGAAGTTGCGGTACTCGGCCTCGGTCAGGCCCGAGTAGCCCACCTGCGAGTCCTCGCTGAGCCAGGTGCCGCGCAGGGTCAGCGCCTGCAAGTCGCCGATGTCGATCGCGTACTTGAGGTTGAAGTCGGTCTGCTCAAGTTCCAGCGTGTCGCGCGCGCCGTCGCCCTGCTTGCGCACCAGGTCGACCAGGAAACCGCCGCCGCCCACGCTGGCGCGTGCGTTGATGTAATCGCGGTTCCCGGCGGTCAGCGCCAGTTGGCCTTCGAAGTCCTCGGGTGGATCGGGCGTGATGTAGTTGATCACGCCGCCGATGGTCTGCGGGCCGAAGGCCAGCATGCCCACGCCCTTCAACACCTCGATGCGCTCGTAACGGTCGACCGGCGCGTGGTAGTAGCTGGCGTTGTCGCCATAAGGCGCGTAGGCGGCCGGGATGCCGTCCTCCATCAGCAGCACCTTGGTCGAGCGCGTCGGGTTGAGCCCGCGGATGCCGATGTTCGGGCGGATGCCAAAGCCCTCCTCGTCGCGAGTCACGATGCCGGCGACCTTGCGCAAGGCCTCGCTGACCGAGAACACATGGGCGGAGCGGATCTCCTCGGCGTCGATCAGCGAGGCGCTGCCCGGCTGCGCCTTGGCATCGCCCTGTTCGCCGACCACCACCACGCGCGCCAGCTTGCGTGGCGAGTCTCGGTCAGGATCGGGTGACGGGGTGGCGAGGGCGTGCGACAGCGGCAGGGCTGCGCAGATCGCAGCGGACAACAGGCGGCAG
Source organism: Rhodanobacteraceae bacterium (assembly GCA_016713135.1). Classification (NCBI taxonomy): domain Bacteria; kingdom Pseudomonadati; phylum Pseudomonadota; class Gammaproteobacteria; order Lysobacterales; family Rhodanobacteraceae; species Rhodanobacteraceae bacterium. Next base: position 80,011 of record JADJPR010000003.1, read on the forward strand.
GACATCGAGGATTTCCGGGACAAGACCGATGCCGCGCAGCATATTCACCGAAAATCTAAATGACAACCATTCTCGTTGACATGGATCAGGGCCCGTGCCCGTCGGGCTCATCGTGTGGAGCGCGATTTCCGCAGTGCCACCACGGCGAGGCCGGCGCCCATCGCGAGCATGAAGCCGATCACGGCGATGGCGAACTGGCCCTCGGTGCTGGTCAGCAGTTCCTGGAGGATGCGCATGGTGGTACTCCGGTTTGGACTTGCGCAAAAGGGTAGCTGCACCAGATACCGCCGGCTTGAGCGGGATCAATGCGCGCGGGGGCTGTCCGGCGCAGGCGGCTGCGAGCAGAATCGGGCCAGCGCGCTGCTTGTCGAGTCGATCACCTGAACGGGGGAGTGGCCTGGCCGATGGACGAGGAACTGATCCGCTACCGAGACCTGGACGCCGAACTGGTCGCGCTGGTCAAGGACATCAAGATGCTCAGCACGCTGAGCTGGCCCAAGCGCATGCAGGACCAGTTCATCGCCGATTTCAGGGCCGGCAAGCACCAGCTTCCGCAGGTCGAATACAAGAAGTTCAACTTCGGCGACCGCCGCCGCGCGCTGAAGGCGATCGCGCAGCAATGCGACGCGGCGCATCCCATCGGCAACTACCTGCAGCGCACCGCGCACTCCTGGCAGGTGGCGACGCTGCTGCTCGACCATCTCGGCAGCAAGGAGATGACCGAGTACTCGGCGCACCTGTACGGGCGCCCGGGCGACCGCATCGCCGGGTCTGCGGTCAACAACCTCGAAGCTGCGCGCCATTTCATCGGCGCCGCCGACGACATCCTCGGCAACGATGCGCTGGGCGAGGTCGAGTACTGCCTGTCGGCGGAGATTCTCAAGCACGAGATGGAGCACCGGCTGGCCGAGGTCTTCACCCAGCACAAGGTCACGGTGGTGGTCGATCCGGACCTGGTCGCCAAGGCCGCCGCCGGCCCGACCCGTATCCGCCTGCGCCAGAGCACCTGTTTCTCCGAGTACGACCTGTCGCAGTTGCTGGAGCACGAGGCCTTCGTGCACTCGCTGACCTCGCTCAACGGCCGCAACCAGACCAACCTCGGCAGCCTGGGCCTGAACTCGCCGCGCATCACCGCCACCCAGGAAGGCCTGGCGGTGTTCTCGGAACTGGTCACCGGATCGATCGACATCATGCGCATGAAGCGCATCTCGCTGCGCATCCTGGCGATCGACATGGCCCTGCGCGGCGCCAACTTCATCGAGGTATTCAGCTTCTTCCTGGAGCAGGGCCAGAGCGAGGCCGAGAGCTTCACCTCGGCGATGCGCGTATTCCGCGGCGCGCCCACCGAGGGTGGCTCGGCCTTCACCAAGGACACCGTCTACCTGCACGGCCTGCTCAGCGTGCACACCTTCTTCCGCTGGGCCCTGCGCAGCGGCAAGCTGGAACTGGCGCAGCATCTGTTCGCCGGCAAGATGACCCTGCAGGACGTGGTCGAACTGGAACCCTACGTGCAAAGCGGTTTTATCGACCCGCCGATGTACCTGCCGCCGTGGATGCGCCGCACCAACGGACTCGCCGGGTATCTTTCCTTCTCGCTCTTCGTCAATCGAATCCGCCTCGACCAGGTCGAGCGCGAGCATGTGCTGATGGGTGTGTGAACGGCCGCTTGTGCGCTGTGAGCTGTGCCGCAGAAGCCATGAAGCCGGACAACACTTGCGCCGGGAACCCCGCTACACTCCGCGTCCCCGCCGATCCGGCGTTGGTCAAACGGTCGCGGTGCGGCCCGCAAGGGTGCGTATCGAGGAAAGTCCGGGCTGCACAGGGCAAGGTGCCAGATAACGTCTGGGGGGCGAGAGCCTACGGACAGTGCAACAGAGAGCAGACCGCCAGCGGCCCGTCGCAAGGCGGGAGCGGGCAAGGGTGAAACGGTGCGGCAAGAGCGCACCGCGTCGGTGGCAACACGCGACGGCATGGCAAACCCCACCTGCAGCAAGGCCGAATAGGGGGAGCATGGCGCGGCCCGCGTCTTCCCCGGGTAGGCTGCTTGAGGCCAGCGGCGACGCTGGTCCCAGAGGAATGACCGTTCACGACAGAACCCGGCTTATCGACCGACCCGGGCGGCGGGGGCTTTTTCCCGGTGTTGCTTGTGGCTGCGCAAGGGCCCGATTTCGGTTGCTGGTTTCTGGTCGTTGGCAGCAAACGTGCACGGCGCCTCCAGCTGCCGGTTTCTGCACGCCGTTGCCGCCAACAACCAGCTCTCGGAAGGTGCGCGAAGCTTCTCCGACACCTGGCAATTCATGTTGCAGACTGTAATATCGCCCGTTTTCGTCGGCCCAAATTGCGCATGCGCCTGCACCTCCTGTTGACCGCCCTTGCTGTTGCCAACCCGGCTTACGCGCAGATCGAGCCGATCTGGTCATCCACCGAATCCGAGGTCATTCCCTACGCCGCCCAGTTCGGCCGCACCGAGCATGTGCTGCTGCAGGACGGCAACGCCTTCATGGTCGCCAGCGAGACCAGTCGCGACGGGCTCGCCAGCAGCGTGAGGCTCGCCATCGATGGCAGCGCGGTGACCGGCCAGTTCGGTCACCAGCCGATCGCCGGCGGGCGCCTGTCGCCGGAGGCGGTACTCGCGACGCAGGGCGATCGCGTGCTGCTGGCGATGACCGAACTCGACAACACGCGGGCGCTGGTGGCGATGGTCGACACCGCCGGGAACCTGCGCTGGGTGCGGCCGCGTTACGCCGGGCAGGCGCGCTTTCTCGCCAATGGCGACGTCCTGCTGGCGTCGGGCAATCGCCTGATCCGCGTCAACGGCAGCGATGGCGACACCATGTGGGTGCGCAACCTGCTCGAACTGCATCCGCATGCCGGCTCGGTCGCTTTCCAGTTGCCGACGGCCATCGACACCCTCATTCCGCTGTCGCTGTCCTTCAGCATCGGCACGCCGGACGGCGTCGGCATCCACCCCGATCCGCTGCTGGTGTCGCTGGACGCCGCCAGCGGCGCGGTGCAATGGTCGCTGCCGCGGGCGCCAGGCGCGGCGCGGGTGTTCGAAGCCTGTGCGCCGGTGAAGCTCGCCAGCGACACCGTGCGTGCCTACTTCGAAATGACCAACGGACAGGTCGATGCGGTGCTCGAGCGCCGCAACGATTTCAACGGCACGCTGCTGTGGTCGACGCGGGTGCCTGCCGTGGACTACAGCAATGGACCGTGCGCGCTGGAGTCCAGCAACAGCCTGGTCGCGCTGTCGACGCACGACGAAGTCACGCAATCGACGCTGGTGGCGCTCGACCATGCCGGTGGCCTGCGTTGGCGGACCACGCTGCCAAGCACGCTGCCCGCAAGCCTGCGCGCGGCGGCCGATGGTGCAATCCTGGTGGCGACCCAGCAAGCACTCGCAGGCGGTCTCGGCACCGTCGCGCAGCGCCGACGCGTCAGCGATGGTGCGGTCGACTGGTCGGTCGAGATTCCCGCGCGCAATGTCGACTGGCGCCTGGTCGGCAGCGAGTTGCGCATCGCGTGGTCGCTCGACAACCTGCAATCCGAGCTGCATCTGGAGCGACGCGTGGCGGCGACCGGCGCGCTGATCGATGCGCACAGCGCCCTCGCACAAGCGCAGGCGCGGCGTCGCGCCGATGTCGAGTTCGTCGGCATCGAGCCCTACGCCGCGATGGCCGGCCTCGGCCCCGACCAGCGCGGCGTGCGCGTGCGCCGGCTCGATCCGGACACCGGCGCACCGATCTGGGAGCAACTGCTGGAACTCGACGAGTATCCGTCGCGCATTGATGCGGTCCGCGTGCAGGGCGGTGCGGCCTCACGCCTGCTGGTGCACGTGGTGTATGTCGACAGCGATCTGCTGCGACCGGCGCTGCGCCAGGCGGTGCTCAGCATCGACAGCGCCAGCGGCGCGCTGCTGTGGCAGTCCGCGTGGCGGTCGTCGCCGTTCGGAATCCGCAGCGTGGTTTCTGGCCCCAATGGCGAAGTCCACGTGGTCCATCCCGAGTGCATCGACCCGCCGGCGTGCACCCAGGAATTCGAATTCGTCGCGAAGCTGTCCCCGCTCGGCGGACAGGTGCTGTGGGACGTGCCGGTGCCGAATTTCACCACCCTGCTGGGTGCGCGCGCGCTTGACCTGGTGGTGCTGGGTGGCGGCGGCATCGGCATCCTCGGCGCCGCCAGCGGCGACGCGCTGTGGTCGCAACCGGTCGCTGGTGCCCTGCAGTCGATCATCGCCGCGGCCAACGGCGATCTCTACACCTCCCGCCAGGTCACCACCTCAGGCCAGTCGCGCAGCTTCGTCGAGCGCCGCTCCGGCGTCGATGGGCTCGCCATGTGGAGCGTCGATCCGGGCGCACCCGGTGCCCGCGTGTCCGGGCCACTGATTGCCACGCTGGCGGACGGCGACCTGCTGCTGAGCGCGCGGCTGCTCGGCACCGAGCCGGGCCAGTCGGGCGTGAGCCGGCCGCTGCTCGCACGCATCGACAGCGCGAGCGGACAGGTCGAATGGAGCGTGAATCCGACGCTGCAGAATGGGCGCTGGATGAGCGTGCGCCCGGTGGAGGGAGGCAGCGTCTCGCACCGTTGGGCGCGCAGCCTGCGCTACCAGGGCAGCGTGGACTTCGAAGTCGAGGAGCGCCTGGCGTTGACCACCGTGGCCCTCGCCGATGGCTTCATCGGCGCCGAACACCAATATGCGCAGGCCTACGACCCGCCGCTGGCCTCGCGCATCCTCGGCAATGGCCTCCTCACCCGCGTCACCGCGACCGGCTCGCCGATGGTGGAGAACTACACGGTCGGCGCCAACGGCATCGACCTGCCGCGGCTGGAACGCTGGCCGGCAGGCGGCACCAACCATGGCGATCTGCGCCTGCACCTGCTCGGCGAGCCCGGACGGATCACGGCGCAGGGCGCATCGACGTCGGTCGAAATCGAGATCGAGAACGCGTCGCCCGGCGCCGTCAGCGATGTCCTGGTCGGATTCGCGTCCACCCGCGATGGCCTGATCGCCCAGTTGCGCGGCTGCGAGTTGACCGTCGGCGTTGGCACCTGCCCGATCGTGATCAACAGTGGCATCGACCAGGTCGTCGCCCTCGGCAGCGGCGCCAGCATGCGGCTGCGCTACGACATCTCCGATCCCGACTTCCAGCCCAGGCAAGCGCGCGGCGGCGACGGCGCGCGCGGCTTGTTCCACATCGATCCGCCCTACGCCTTCGGCGATCACGACCTCGGCGACAACCTCGCCGAGATCCGCATGGCATTGGGTGGGACATCGATCGGTTTCGAATGACCGCGACAGGGATCGCGCGCGAGCGCGCTCCTACAGATTCGCCGTCAGCCCGGAGGTGACCATAGGAGTCCCGGCCATCCCTGTTGGTGCGCTGATTCGCGCCACATACTGAGTGGCGGTTCCGTTGAACATTTTTCTTGTCCTTTGCGGACAAAGTGCTGTTTTTCAGCCCCTTGCGTCATGTTTGGTGAGAGTCCCGGTCGCCCCTGCCGGTGCGCTTATTCGCGCATCGAACCGTGACTCTCGCAAGATCGCGGACTGTGTTTTTGGACGCAAAGGACGCAAAGGACGCAAAGGACGCAAAGGAAATCAAACGCGATACAGCGCTGGGGTATCCCCGGCACTTGCTGTCTTTGCGTCCTTTGCGTACTCAATCACAGGGTCGTCGTTTCGCACGGGCTGAAAATGTATGAAATTCAACACCTTGGCGCATGTTCGGTGAGAGTCCCGGTCGCCCCTGCCGGTGCGCTTATTCGCGCATCGAACTTCTTCGCGACCCGCGCCACTTTTCTTGTCCGCAAAGGACGCAAAGAACGCAAAGGAAGCGAAAGCGGTTTCCGCTCTTCTTTGCGTCCTTCGCGTCCTTTGCGGACAAACTGCTCTTCAGATCAATGAGTTATCGGATGTTTGGTAAGAGCGCGCGCGGTGCTCCTGCGCTCAATCCGCCGGCAGCAGGTGCGCGTAGTCGCGCGCCAGCGCGGCGGGCTGTTCGGACTTGACCAGATAACAGTTGCCGATCGCCAGGCGGTCGAGATGCGTGCCCATGAAGCAGCGGAAGGCGTCTTCGGGTGAGCCGACCACCGGTTCGCCGCGCACGTTGAAGCTGGTGTTGACGAGTGTCGGGCAGCCGGTGAGCTGGCGGAACCGCGCAAGCAGCGCGTGGAAGCGCGGCTGGGTGTCGGCGCGAACGGTCTGAACGCGCGCCGAGCAATCCACGTGGGTCACCGCGGGAATGGTCGAGCGGATCTGCTTCAGGCGGTCCAGGCCGGTCGCAGCTGCGTCCACCGGCAGGCGGCAGTGCTCCGCGACGGGCGCGACGATCAGCATGTACGGGCTTTCCGCATCCAGGTCGAAGCAGTCGCGCGCATGCTCCGCGAGCACCGCCGGCGCAAACGGGCGGAAGGACTCGCGGAACTTGACCTTGAGGTTGAGCACCGACTGGGTGTCGCTGCGGCGCGGATCGGCCAGGATCGAGCGGTTGCCGAGCGCCCGCGGGCCGTACTCGGCGCGCCCCTGGAACCAGCCTATTGCCTGGCCGTCGGCCAAGTCGCGCGCTGCCGCGTCGATCAGCTCGTCGTCGCCCAGCCGGCGAAACACCGCGCCCAGGCGGTCCAGCGTCGCGGCGATTTCATCGTCCGCGAATGCCGGGCCCAGGAAGGCGCCGGACATCCCATCGCCGCCGGCGCCGGCAGGCGTGCGCGGTCGATCCTGCGCCCGGTGCCAATGCGCCAGCGCGGCGCCCAGCGCGCCGCCGGCGTCCCCCGCGGCAGGCTGGATCCAGATCGCATCGAAGCCGGCCGCGCGCAGCAGCTTGCCGTTGGCGACGCAGTTTAGCGCCACGCCGCCGGCGAGGCACAGATTGCGCTCGCCGGTTTCGCGACGGAGCGAGGTGGCCAGGCGCATCACGATGTCCTCGGTCACCTGCTGGATCGACGCGGCGAGGTCCAGGTGCCGCGGCTCGATAGCCGCCTCCGGCGCGCGCGGCGGACCGCCGAACAGCGCATGGAAGCGCGCGTTCGTCATGGTCAGCCCGGTGCAGTAGTCGAAGTACCCGAGGTCGAGGCGGAAGCTGCCGTCGTCCTTGATGTCGACCAGGCGCTCGCGGATCTGGCGGGCGTACTTCGGCTCGCCGTAGGGCGCCAGGCCCATCAGCTTGTACTCGCCGGAATTGACGCGAAAGCCGCAGTAAGTGGTGAACGCCGAATACAGCAGGCCCAGCGAATGCGGGAAATGGATCTCGCGGAAGATGTCGAGCCGGCTGCCGTCGCCGATCGCCGCGGTGGTGGTCGCCCACTCGCCGACACCGTCCATCGTGAGCACCAGCGCGCGGTCGAAGGGCGAGGGATAGAAGGCGCTCGCGGCGTGCGAGAGATGATGCTCGGAGAAGGCCAGCGGTGCCTTCAGTGTCTGCGCACCGCCGGCGACGGCGGCGAGTTCGTCGGCGATCAGCTTCTTCTGGAACAGCTTGTCGCGCAGCCAGATGGGCATTGCCATGGCAAAGCTGGCGAAGCCGCGCGGCGCGAACGCGAGGTAGGTTTCCAGCAGGCGCTCGAACTTCAGGAAGGGCTTCTCGAAGAACACCACCTGGTCGACATCGGCCAGCGCCACGCCTGCCTCCCGCAGGCAATAGCGCACCGCATGCGCGGGGAAGCGTGGGTCGTGCTTGACCCGGCTGAAGCGCTCTTCCTGGGCCGCGGCCGCGATGCACCCGTCCCTGAGCAGCGCGGCTGCGCTGTCGTGGAAGTAGGCCGAAATTCCGAGGGTCAGCATGGGGCGAGGTAGTCGCGAGCAGGTCGCGGATGATGCCACCGGCGCGTCACCGCGACGTGCGCATGCGGTGCGCGGTTCAGTCGCCGCCGTAGACCTGGAAGGCGGTCAGCGGATCGATGCCGCCCGGGCGGAGCGCGCGATCGGCGCGCGCGACGCCGCCGACGCCGCGGACCGGGTCGTCGCCGCCCCGGTCTGCTCGCCACATCGGTCGCATGGCTGGCGCTGCCGGCAAGCAGCAGCGCGGCGACGGTCCAGCACCGCACACCGCATGCGACCGCAATCGGCTTCGGCTTCGCTGGGGACACCCCGGACTCCGGCAAGCGACAGGCGCCCGGCGGGCGCGACGGCCACCGGCCACCGCGCCGCCTACGCCTTCTGGCCACGCCGGGTTTGATCGAACCCCATGTTGTTACCCGCTGTTACCGAGCGTTGCCGGAACACGCAGGCTTCGTTGCAGGGCTTTGCCTAAGGTTCACTTCAAGTTTCGGGAACATGCATGGGAGAGCGAGATGGCGATCATGGCGGCCAAGCGGTGCGAGTCGGGAGTCTGCGGACATTGCGCGCAACCATGCGTTCTGGGCACGCTGTCGAGCGGCCTGCGCCTTGATCTGCGCGACTTCCCGGATCTGAAGGAACGTCACCTGGCGCGTGGCGACTACCTGTTCCACGCCTCGGGCAATTTCGAGTCGCTGTATGCGGTCCGCAGCGGCATGCTGAAGGTCTCGGTGCTGACCGAGGATGGCCGCGAGCAGATCACCGGCTTCTTCCTGCCGGGCGATCTGGTCGGACTGGACTCGGTGGGCTTGCGCCATCACGCCAGTTCGGCGGCAGCGCTCGACGAAACCGTGGTCTGCGAACTGCCGTTCGCGCTGTTGGAGCGCCATGGCCAGTCGGTCCCGCGGATCCAGGCGGCGCTGTTCCGCATGCTCTCCGGCCAGATCCGCCGCGAGCAATCGACCCTGCTGCTGCTCGGTTCGCTGCGCGCGGAAGAGCGCCTGGCGCAGTTCCTGATCGACCTGGCCGAACGCGTGCACACGGACAACGCCTGCGGCACGGCGATCGGCATGCCGATGACGCGCGAGGAGATCGGCAGCTACCTCGGCCTCAAGCTGGAAACGGTCAGCCGCACCTTGTCCAAGATGCACCGGGACGGCGTGATCGAAGTGGTCAAGCGTGGTGTGCGCATCCGCGAGGCGAACAAGCTGCGCGTGCTCGCCGGCCTCAACGTCAAGTCCGCTGGGTTGGCCGCGCCGCGTCGCCTTGGACACTGAGACCCATGGTCCACACCGACCACACTCTGGTGACGCCGCTGATCGGCGTGGTTGAGCCCGACGCCGATGTGCGCGAGTTCATCCAGTCGCTGCTCGAACGCGCCGGCTACCGTTGCGAGGGATTCGTCAGCGCCGAGCGCTTCGAGCGCTCGCTGGCCACGCGTCACTTCGACTGCGTGATCACCGACAGCGACCTGCCGGGCATCGGCGGCCTCGAATTGGCGCACCGCCTGCGCGCGCAGCGGGTGCCGGTTCCGGTGATGTTGCTGACCTCGGACAACGGCGCCGACATTGAGCGAGCCGCCTCTGCCGCCAAGGTGGTCAGGGTCCAGAAGAAGCCGCTCGGCGTGAAGGATTTCCTGCAATCAGTCGAGCAAGTGGCGCACGGGCAGCATTGAGCTTGCAGTCGCATCGCACCCAAAGATGCGCGTAGCCCGGCGGTACGCGCGCAGCGCGTTCCCCGGGTGCTTGCCGCCTATCGCAGGCGGTGAATCGCTGCGCGATACACCGCCCTAAGAAAAATCAATGATTTGCGACATGTCGGTGAGAGTTCCGGTCGCCCCTGGCGGTGCGCTTATTCGCGCATCGAACTGGAGGGCACGAGGCCACGAGGGCAAGAGGGCACGCAAGAGCCGGTTCGGTGCGAAGGAGCGCCTTTGGTTGCCCTCGTGCCTTCCGAATTATCATTTCTAAGCAGCAGGGGAGTTCCCCCGGCTCTGCCGGGGTGGCAGTAGAAGTTTGACGTTTGCTGGAGTCCATCGCGGAGACTCCCGTCGTGAGCCGCCAAGCACACGATGAGGAGAAACCGCGATGGACAAGTATCGAAGTTTAAATCACACGCAGTGGGAGTGCCTGTACCACGTCGTGTTCATACCGAAGTGCCGCCGCCGCACGTTGTACGAGGGACTGCGGAAGTATCTCGGGAGTCTGTTCAAGGAGTTGGCTTCGCAGAAGGAAAGTGAGGTGGAGGAGGGGCACTTGATGCGCGACCATGTGCACATGTTGCTTCGGATTCCGCCGAAGTACGCGGTGTCGAACGTGGTGGGATACATCAAGGGTAAGAGCGCGATCCACTTGGCGCGGGTGTACGGAGAGCGCAAGCGGAACTTCGTGGGGCAGCACTTCTGGGCAAGAGGCTACTTCGTTTCGACCGTTGGCGCTGACGAAGCGGTAGTGCGCGCGTACATTCGGAACCAGGAAGCTGAGGACACGCGACTGGATCAGTTGGAGCTACTACGGTGAAAGACCACCTTCAGGTGGCGCCAATGATGTGGGGACGTGTCAACGTCCCCGCCTAGCCGCTTTGAGCGGCTCACACATTTAAAGCCCCCGGCTCTGCCGGGGGATACTTACATCAATGACTTGCGACATTTCGGTGAGAGCGGCTTCAGCCCCGATCCCTGCCGGCGGCTGCCAGGAAAAGATCGCCGACCGAGTCGATTCCCAATGGCCTGCGAGCGTCGCTGCCCACAACCCACAACCCACAACCCTCAGTACCTGGGCAGTGCCTGCACCGGGCAGCGCTGCGCCCGCTCGCGGGCTGCTGCGGAGGTGGTGGCGTCGCCCAGCGCATCGCGGCTTTCCGCGATCAGCAGCCAGTTGCGCATGCACCATTCGCCGATCCGCGAGCCGAGGTCGTAGCTCTTCATCGCGAGCTTCTCGGCGTCGAGGAATTTCTCGCTGCGCAGCAGGGCCTCGGCCTTGAGCTGCCACAACCGCGGGTTTTCCGGCTCGATGGTCAGCGCTTCTTCGATCCTGGCCACGGCCTTGGCGTGCTCGCCGCCCTGTTCGAGTCGTACCGCATCAGCCAGCAGGAGGTCGACCGCCGGGTTCTGCAACGGAGCGATCTCCACTGCCGAGCGTGTCGTGGTCGCCGCGGAGCGCAGTTCGGCGACGCGGTCGCGCGGCGGCGGGGGCGGCGGCTCGGGCGGTGGCGGTGGCGTGCTGGCGCAGCCGGCGAGCACGGCCAGCAGGGCGGCGGTCCAGATCGGGCGGGTCCAGGTGTTCATGCCAATCAACGTATCCACAAACGGTCGGCGATGGCCGCGAGGTCGACGCGGCCTGGAATGCGCCAGCCACGGAAGGGCGTGTTCTTGCCGCGGCTGGCCATGCTCCCGGCGTCCAGCGTGCGTTCGCTCGTCGCATCGATCAGCACGAAGTCCGGCACCGCGCCCTCGTCGAGGGTGGGCGCCGGCAATCCGAGGATGCGCCGCGGCGCGAGCGCTGCGCGTTCGAGCCAGGAGGCGAGCGAGAGTACGTCGTCGTCGATGAGTTTCAAACCCAGACCCAGGAAGCTGTCGACCCCGGACGCGCCGGGCTCGGCGGCCGGGAAGGGGCGCAGCTTGGCATCCGCATCGTGCGGCTGGTGATCGCTGCAGACGGCGTCGATCGCGCCGCTGGCCAGCCCGCGGCGCAGCGCGTCGCGATCGTTCGCCGTGCGCAGCGGCGGCAGCAGGTGCGCATCCGCACGGAAGGGCAGGACGTCGTGCTCGTTCAGATAGACCTGCGGCATGGCCACATCGGCGCTGACGCGCAGGCCGCGCGCCTTGGCCTCGGCGATCATGGCCACGCTGCGCGCGCAGGACAAACGGCCGAAGTGGGCGCGCACGCCGGCTTCCTCGACCAGCATCAGGTCGCGCGCCAGCGCCAGGGTTTCGGCGGTCTCCGGAATTCCGGGCAGGCCCTGCAGCGCTGCGACCCGGCCCTCGTGCGCCACGCCGCCGGCGCCGATCCAGGGATCGACGGCCTGCAGGTGTACCGGCAAATCGAGCGAGGCGGCGTACTGCAGCGCGCGGCGCAGCAGGTTGGTATTGCCGATCGCGCGCCCGATGTTGCCCACCGCGATACAGCCGGCGGCGCGCAGCGCGCCCAGCTCGGCCAGCGATTCCTCGCCGAGATCGCGCGTCAACGCGCCGATCAGGTGCACCGTTGCGCCGCGGCCCTCACGTGCGCGGCGCAGGATCAGCTCGACCACCGCGGTCGAGTCGACCGCCGGGCGGGTGTCCGGCGGCAACACCAGGTGGGTGATGCCGCCGAGCAGCGCGGCGGTCGCCTCCGAGCGGATGTCGGCCTTGTGCGTGGCGCCGGGTTCGCGCAGCCGGGCGGCCAGGTCGACCAGGCCAGGGATCAGCCAGCGGCCGCTGCCATCGACCTCCTCCGCGCCGCGGCAGCGGGCAGGTTTGGGATCGAGGCCGTGCACCAGCCCGGATTCGAACAGCACGTCGGCGACCCGGTCCAGGCCGAGGTGCGGGAAACAGATGCGGGCGCCGCGGATGACGACCTTGTTCATGCCGGCACCTGTGCGCCAAGGATGTGGGACATCACCGCCATGCGCATCGCCAGGCCGTTGCTGACTTGCTCCAGGATCACCGACTGCGGGCCATCGGCGACCTCGCTGGCGATTTCCACGCCGCGGTTCATCGGCCCCGGGTGCATCACGATGCAGTCCGGCTTCGCCAATTTCAGCCGCTCGGCCGACAGCCCGTAGCGGCGGAAGTACTCGCCCTCCGACGGCAGGAAGGCGCCGCGCATGCGCTCGCGCTGCAGCCTGAGCATGACGATCACATCGGCGTCGGCCACGCCCGCATCCATGTCGGTGTGCACGCTCACGCCGAGTTCCTCGATCGCCGGCGGCAGCAGCGTGCGCGGCCCGACCACCCTGAGCTCGCCCGCGCCGAGGATGCCGAAAGCGCGCAATTCAGAGCGCGCGACGCGCGAGTGCAGCACGTCGCCGACCACCGCGATGGTCAGATCCTCGAAGCGCGGCTTGTGCCGGTGGATGGTGTAGGCGTCGAGCAAGGCCTGGGTCGGGTGCGCGTGGCGGCCGTCACCGGCGTTCAGCACCGCCACGCCCGGTGAGGCATGCTCGGCGATGAAGTGCGCCGCACCCGAATCGGGGTGGCGCACCACGAACATGTCGCAATGCATCGCCTCCAAGGTCGCCAGGGTGTCCAGCAGGCTCTCGCCCTTGCTGGTGGACGAGGAAGCGACGTCGAGGTTGACCACGTCGGCGCTGAGACGCTCGGCGGCCAGTTCGAAGGTGGTGCGGGTGCGCGTGGAGGCCTCGAAGAACAGGTTGAGGATGGTCCGGCCGCGCAGCAGCGGCAACTTCTTGTTGCCGCGCAACGCCACCGAGCGCAGCGAATCGGCTGCTTCGATCAGGTCCTGGATCAGCCTGCGCGGCAGCCCGTCGATGGTGAGCAAATGGCGCAGGCGGCCATCGGGAGTGAGTTGAAGATTCATGGCGACCTCTGGAGGGCACGAGGGCACGAGGGCACTAGTGTGGTGTTCCGTAATTAAGTTGAAGAAATTTCCGATGAATTTTGCGGCGAGGCAAGGCGAGAGGAGGAGTCATCGCAGGGCTATGGCGACGACGAGCAACGCCGTATCGGCGCAAAAGGCGCGGAAATAATTCAAGGTATTTACGGAACACCACACTAGGGCAGGCAAGCGCGCGGGATTCAGGCTGCTCTCGCGCCTTGGTGCCCTGATGCCCCCGTGCCCTCCAAAGTGCTTCGCTCTCATGCGCGTTCCACCAGCTCCAGGCGCAGCGGCGTGGGGCCTCGCAGTTTCACTTGCTGGCCGGCCGGCAGTGACAGCCGTGCACCGCAGGCGCCGGCTTCGATCGGCAGTTCGCGCCCGTTGCGGCTGACCAGCACCGCCAGGGTCACGCTCGCCGGGCGGCCATAGTCGAAGATCTCGTTCAGCGCGGCGCGGATGGTGCGCCCGGTGTAGAGCACGTCGTCGACCAGCACCAGGTGGCGGCCCTCCACATCCCAGGGGATGCTCGACGGACGCACCGTCGGGTGCATGCCGACGCGGGTGAAATCGTCGCGGTAGAAGCTGATGTCGAGCTCGCCGATAGGCTCTTCGACGCCCAGCGCTGCGGCCAGGTGGCGCGCCAGCCACACGCCGCCGGAGTGGATCCCGACCAGCCGCGGCGCCGCGATGTTGTGTTCCGCCAGGCGCACGCGGGTGGCGGTGACCAGGGCTTCGAGCAGTGGTTCAATGGCCGGCAAGTGCAAGGTAGTCCTCCAGAATGACGGCAGCTGCGTGCGCGTCGATGTCCACCGCATGTTTGCGGCGGGCGTTGCCGGCGGCGCGTTCGACTGCGAAGCGGCGCTTGGCCACCTGGGTCGAGCCGCGCTCGTCGTGTGCGATCACCGGCAGCCGGTAGCGCTCCTGCACTTTGCCGGCGAAGCTGCGTGCGCGCACGGTCATCGGCTGCTCGCCGCCCTCGCGGGTCAGCGGCAGTCCGACAACGAAGCCACCCGGCGCCCATTCGCCGACCAGCGCGTCGAGTGCCGTCCACAGCAGGTTCTCGGGCTGCATTGCCAGGGTCTTCAGCGGCCGCGCGCGCCCGGTCAGTTCATTGCCGACGGCGACGCCGAGATCACGCGTGCCCACATCGAGCCCGAGCCAGACGCCGGTCGCCGTGTTCACCTCAGGCGTGCCCGGCGTAGTCAGTCAGCAGGCGCATGTCGACGCCCGCCAGGCGCGCCGCGGCCTGCCAGCGCTGCTCCAGCGGAGTATCGAACAGGATCGAACCGCTTGCCGGTACGCTCAGCCAGGAGTTCTCGCGGATCTCGTCTTCCAGTTGCCCCGCGCCCCAGCCCGCATAGCCCAGCGCCACCAGCGCGCGCTGCGGACCGCGCCCCTCGGCCATCGCCGCCAGCACGTCGCGCGAGGTGGTGACTGCCACCTGGTCGGACACGCGGAAGGTGGAATCCCACGCAGAGCCCGCCTCGTGCACCACGAAACCGCGATCGGTCTGCACCGGGCCGCCGGCGTACACCGGCGTTTCCGCTAGTCCAGGCACCACGGTGCTGATGTTCATCTGCTCCAGCACCTCGCCCAGTATGAAGTTCGACAGGCGGTTGATCACGATGCCGAGCGCGCCCTCGGCGCTGTGCTGGCACAGCAGGGTCACACCGCGCGAGAAGTTCGGGTCGGCCAGGCCCGGCATCGCGATGAGCAGATGGTTGCCCAGGTAGGAAGAGGTCAGCATGGCGGCATTCTATCCCGCCGCATCCCGGATGGAGTGCGCCCGGACGGAGCGATTCGGTCACCGGTCAGGTGGTACCCGGTTCGAGGCGTGCGCCCGACCAGCGAGCCGACTGGCGTGGCGAGCGTCACATTCGGGTCCGCAATAGGAGGGCATACTGAATGCAGGCGCCGGATCGTCGGGGGCAACATGCAAGCGTTTCAATGGTTGGGTCGCTGCGCAATTGCGGCGATCGTTGCACTGGTTGCCGGGCACGCCCGGGCGCAGGTGCCGGATACCCTCTACCGGAGCAACTTCGAGAACGTCACCGATGCGCCGGCCAGTGATGCGGAGGCCGCGCGCTTCCTGACCCAAGCTACCTTTGGCCCGACACGTGCCGAGATTGCGCGGCTCCGGTCAATCGGCTACGGCCAATGGCTGGATCAACAGCTCTCGATGCCGGCGACGCTGACCCGCCCGTGGCTGGATACGCTGGCCCAGAATACCGATTTCACGCTCAATTCCGGTCATCGCGTAGACCGCTGGTGGGTCCAGGCGGTCTACGCTCCGGACCAGTTGCGCCAGCGCGTGGCATTCGCCCTGAGTCAGATCCTGGTCGCATCCGAGAGCGGCGGCATCGACACCCGGATGGTCGCGGAATACACCGACATCATGGCTCGCGGTGCCTTCGGCACCTATCGCAATTTGCTCAACGAGGTAACGTTCAGCCCGACCATGGGCCAGTGGCTGACCTATGTGCGCAACCGCGCTGCCTACCAGAGTGGCGGCTCCTTCGTGTTGCCGGACGAGAACTACGCCCGCGAAGTGATGCAGCTGTTTTCGTTCGGACTGGTCAAGCGCAATCTGGATTTCTCGCCGCAGCTTTCCGGCGGAAACCCGATTCCACCTACGACAACACGATCATCGCCGAGCTCGCACGGGTGTTCACCGGGCTTTCCTACCGGACGCACCAACTACACCGGAACCAGTTTCGGCAACAACACCAACGCCAATTTCGTGGCACCGATGGTGTGCTTCCCGATGGTCAGCGGCAGCAATTCCAACTACAGCGCAAATGGCCTGACGTTTCACGACATGGGGGCGAAGACGATCTTCGACGGGATCGTGCTGCCCGCCAACGCAACCAACAATCAGGCCAACTGCAACCAGGACTTCGCGAATGCGCTGAACGCCATTGCCAACCATGCCAGCGTCGCACCCTTCATCAGTCGGCAGCTGATCCAGCGCTTCGTCACCAGCAACCCCTCGCCGGCCTACATCCAGCGTGTCGCCACGGTCTTCAACAACAACGGCTCTGGGGTACGCGGTGATTTCGCCGCGGTGATCCGGGCGGTGCTGATGGACAGTGAGGCGCGCGGTGCGCCTTCCGGCAACTTCGGCAAATTGCGTGAGCCGGTGCTGCGTCTGACCGCATTGTGGCGCGGCCTGGATGTGATCCAGGGGCAACCGGAAACGTCGACCGGCAATGTCGGCAACATCAGCATGTCGCTTGGATTCGACAGCTCGCTCGCGCAGCGCCCGTACAACTCGCCGACGGTGTTCAACTTCTACGAGCCGGATTTCCAGAATCCGGGCGCCCTGCAGAATGCCAACCTGTACTCGCCCGAGTTCCAGATCCTCAACGAGTCGTCGATCACACGCCTCAACGACACCATCCAGAGCCGGATCGCGGACTGGTACGTCGGCAGCACGAGCTGCAATACCGTGACCCGGCCATGTGTGCCCTTCGCCCCGTACGTGGCAATGATCCAGACCGCCAATGCCACCACTTACGGGCAACTCGTCGACGAATTCAACCTGCGGCTGATGTACGGCGCGATGAGCGCCAACATGCGCAGCGTCCTGGTGAACATGCTCAGCTCCCAGTCCACACCGACCACCGACGCAACGCGCATCTCGCGCATCCAGCAGTTACTGCGCGTGATCATCGTGTCCCCCGAATTCTCCGTGCAGCGCTGAGGAATCCGATCATGTCCCGCATCCGTCGTGAACAGCGCCGCGAATTCCTCAAGCAGTTCTGCGCCACGCTTGCCGGGGGATCGGCTCTCTCGCTGATCCCGCAACTTCGCCTGATGCAGTCGGCACTGGCTGCCCCGGCTGGGGACACAGGGTACCGCGCGCTGGTCTGCGTGTTCCTCAATGGGGGCAGCGACAGCTTCAACTGGTTGGTGCCGAATGACGCGCGCCATGCGATCTACCTGGCCTCCCGCGGGGGCGTGTACAGCGGAACCAACGGCCCCCTGGGCCTGGCGCTGAACAGCCTGTTGCCGGTGAACCTCGCCGCTCCCGGGGGCGGTGCGCTCCCGGGTGGGGCGACCTATGGCCTGCATCCGGCCTGCGCGGACTGGACCTCGATCGACGACAACGGCGCGCAGAGCAACATGCCCGGACTGCAGACCCTGACCAACCAGGGCAAGATCGCGTGGCTGGCGAACACCGGGACCCTGGTGGTGCCGCTGACCAAGGCCACCTACAGTTCATTGCCGCGTCCGCCCCAACTGTACTCGCACAACGACCAGACCAACCTCTGGTTCCAGGGGCGCGAAACCGCGAACTTCCGCTACGGCTGGGGCGGTCAGGTGGCAGACCTGCTGTTTGGCCAGAACTCGCCGATCGTCGGCAGCACCCCGCCGTTGACGATGCCGATGAATGTCTCGTTCGCAGGCAGCAACCGTTTCCAGGTCGGAACGCAGGTGGTGCCTTACCAGATGTCCAGTTGCGGCGACCCGAATTCCGGAAACCCGTTCGCGGGTTCGATCGTCGGCACCAATTTCGCGAATTGCTCGGGAACCGACTCGCTGAACAATTTCCGCGCCTGCAGCAGCAGCACCCTGGATGCGGACGACCAAGCCCTGTGCGCGTTGCTGGGTGCCAGCGGCAACCTGTTCCAGACCGAGCACGCTGCGACCATGCGCAGGGCCATGGACCTCGCCGGGCAGATGGGTCTGAAATTGACCGGAACGCCCAATCCCTCGCTGCTGAACACGCCATTTCGCGCGCTTGCCGACAATCAGGCGGTGGCGGGGTACAACCTGGCGGCCGATGGCAACAACACCCTCGCCGAGCAGCTGGCGATGGTTGCCCGCATGATCAAGGTACGCAGTCAGCTCGGACAGTCGCGCAACATCTTCTTCGTTTCGCTGGGTGGCTTCGATACCCATGCCACCCAGATGCCCGACAACGGCCAGCCACGGTTGCTGCGCCGGGTCTCGCGCGCGCTCGGCGCCTTCTACCAGGCCCTGGTCGAAATGGGCGTGGAGAACAGCGTCACGACATTCACCATGAGTGAGTTCTCGCGAACACTGAACTCGAATGGAGATGGCAGCGACCATGCGTGGGGTGGCACCCATCTGGTGATGGGCGGTGCCGTCAACGGAGGCAATGCCACCAGCGGGCGCCTGTATGGCACTTTCCCCGATCTGACCCTGAACGGCCCCGACTGCTTCTCACGTGGGCAGATGATCCCGACCACGGCGATGGACCAGATGGCCGCTACCCTGGCCAGCTGGATGGGTCTCAGCGCCGGTCAGGTCGATGCCATCTTCCCGAACCTATCGAATTTCTCCAGCGCGAACCTCGGGTTCATGTGAGGAGAGAGTGAGTGGTGAGTAATGAGTGGTGAGCAAGAGCCGGCAAGGCCGACCTGACCCGGCGTCGCCGGCTGTTACTCACCACTCACTACTCACCATTCACACCCTCAGCGCATTGACACATCTCCGGCCACGAACTGCCAGGTCCGGGTGATGTGCAGGATGTCGATTTCCTCCTTGCCCTGCGGAACCGGCGTGAATGGCGCCGACAGTTCGACGATCCGTTGCGCGGCGTCGTCGAGAACTGCCTGGCCCGAGGAGCGAATGATGTCGATCCGTTCCAGGCTGCCGTCCTTGTTGATCGCCACGGTCAGAACCAGGCTGCCTTCGAGTTTGCGCCGGCGAGCTTCGTCCGGGTAATTCAGGTTGCCGACGCGCTCGACTCGCGCCACCCATGCGGCCATGTAGTTGGCATAGGCGTACTCGCGGGTGTTGGCCGAAATGAACTTGCGCTTGGGGCGCTTGGCATATGCCTGGGCCTGGCGGTCGAGTTCCGAGGCGAGGCGGGCCATTTCCATGCTGCGTTCGATCGGAATCTCGTCGCGCGGGAGTTCGCGCTGGCGGCGCTCTTCGCGCGGCTGGACCGGGCTTACCTGCAGCGCAGACTGGTCCTGGGTGAGCACCGGTGTGGGCGCCGTCTCCGCGGGCTTGGGCGCAGGCGCCGCCGCACGGACAGGCATTGGCGCCACGCCCTCCTCGGGTTTGGGTACAGGCGAAGTGAACACCTGGGTCGGGCGCTTCGCCTCCTCACTGGTGCCGCCGCCGGCCTGAGCGGCATTGGCCAGGAAATCCGCCTTGTCCGGGGTCTCCTGGGTGGCTGATTGCACCAGGATCACGTCCAGCGCGGGCAGCGCCGACCCGGGCGAATCCTCGTCCGTGAAGCCCACGCCGAAGATCAGCACCGCATGGATCACGGTGGCGAACAGCAGGGTCAGCGACAGGCGGTCGCCGCTATCGATCGGTGCCGCACTCACTCGCGCATCGCCTCGAGCCGGTCGAACAGCATGCCGGCAATGTTGATGCCAAATTGTGCGTCGAGTTCGCGGATGCAGGTCGGGCTGGTCACGTTCACCTCGGTGAGATAACTGCCGATCACGTCGAGTCCGACGAACACCAGTCCACGCCGCTTCAGTTCCGGCCCCACCTCACTGCAGATCCAGCGATCGCGCTCGCTCAGCGGCTGGCCGCGACCGCTGCCGCCCTTGGCGAGATTGCCGCGGAACTCGCCGGCGCGCGGGATGCGCGCCAGTGCGTAGGGCACCGGTTCGCCGTCGATCATCAGGATGCGCTTGTCGCCGTCGACGATCTCGGGGATGTAGCGCTGGATCAGCGCAGCCCTCGTGCCTTCCTGCGTGACCGTCTCGAAAATCACATTGAGGTTGGGATCCTCGAGGTTCACCCGGAAGATCGAGGTGCCGCCCATCGAGTCCAGCACCTTGACCACCGACGGCCCGTGCTCTGCGACAAAACCGCGCAGGTCGGACGGCTGGCGCGACACCAGCGTCGGCGGACAGCACTGCGGGAACAGCGCGGTGAACAACTTCTCGTTGGCATCGCGCAGCGCGGCCGGCCGGTTGACCACGTGTGCGCCCTGCGCCTCGGCGCGTTCCAGGATCTGGGTGTCGTAGAGGTACTCGGAGTCGAACGGAGGATCCTTGCGCATCAGGATCCAGTCAAACTCGCCAGCGTCATGGATCCGGGGCTCACTCTGTTCGAACCAGCCGTGCGGGTCATCCTTGACGCGGGTCGGGCGGGTGCGCAGCCAGGCGCGGCCGTTGGCGAGTCCCAGGTCGCGCTGCTCCAGCACGTGGATTTCATGCCCGCGGCGCTGTGCCTCCAGCAACATCGCGAAGGTCGAGTCCTTGTGAATTTTCAGCTTCTGGATCGGATCCATCAGCACGGCCAGGCGGCGGGGCATGCGCCAACTCCTTGAAACGACGGGATTTGCCCCTTCGGCGCGAGTGCTGCTGCCGGGGGGCTCGCCTATTATGCCTGCGCAGGTGCAAAATCCCCTGTATCGTGATCGGGTAAAGTCCGGTCAGCAAGGCGCAGACGGGTGTCGGGAATCGAGCAAGCACAAACACTTGCAACGCAATCTTGACATTCGTTGGAGGCTTGGCTAAAGAGCTTCAGGAGAGTTCTCGCGATCTGGCAGGCATGCGGTCGACGAGGGGGGCACGATCCAGGCCGGCGCACGCCGGCACAGGGCGGCAGCGCGTCGCACTGACGACAAACGTGGCGGAGGTGGGAGTGGACGAGTCGCAGAACAAGGGAAGCCTCGCCGGGCTGCGAGTGATGGTCATCGACGACAGCAAGACCATCCGCAGGACTGCCGAAACATTGCTCAAGAAGGAAGGCTGTGACGTGGTCACCGCCACCGACGGGTTCGAGGCGCTGGCCAAGATCTCGGACCACCAGCCGCACATCATTTTCGTCGACATCATGATGCCGCGCCTGGATGGCTATCAGACGTGTGCGCTGATCAAGAACAATCAGGTGTTCAAAGGCACGCCGGTGATCATGCTGTCCAGCAAGGATGGCCTGTTCGACAAGGCACGCGGCCGCATCGTTGGTTCGGAACAGTACCTGACCAAGCCGTTCACCCGCGAAGAACTGCTCGGTGCGATCCGTCGCTACGTCGACGCGCGCACCGCGGCACCTCAGCACTAGTCAGGGAACATGCCGACGGGGAGGTCTGCATGGCACGGATACTGATCGTCGACGACTCGCCCACCGACGTCCGCGTACTCAGCGGCATGCTGGAACGGGCCGGGCATCAGGTTTCTTCGGCCGCCAGCGCAGAGGATGGCATCGCCCGCGCGCGGCAGGAATTGCCAGACCTGATCCTGATGGACGTGATCATGCCCGGGACCAACGGTTTCCAGGCGACGCGCACGCTGAGTCGGGATCCTGACACCTCGCACATCCCGGTGATCATCTGCACCACCAAGAACATGGAAACCGACCGCATCTGGGGCATGCGCCAGGGTGCGAAGGACTTCATCACCAAGCCGCCCGGCGAGCGCGATCTCGTGGCGCGGATCCAGTCCCTGTTGAAGGCATCCTGAGGAAGCATCGATGGTCGATCTGCCCGAAGGCGCTGCGCTGAATCCGTTCACGATCCTGCTCGACTACGAGCGCCGCAGCCTTTCGCATGTCGCCGGCCTGCCGGAGCAGCTGGACGCGCCGGGTCTCTGGCGCGCCATCGCCTATCGTCTCGGCGATGCCTTCCTCGTCAGCGACATCTCCGAAGTCAACGAAATCCTGATGTTCCCGCAGATCACCCCGGTGCCAGGCACCAAGGCATGGTTGCTCGGTATCGCGAATGTGCGCGGCAACCTGGTGACCGTGGTGCATCTGCGCGGATTCCTGGAAGGCGAGCCCTTCCGCGTCAACGAACGTACCCGCGTGCTCGTCGTGCGCCTGGCCAGTGGTAGCGTCGGTCTCGTGGTCGACGAAGTCCTTGGCCAGCGCAGCTTCGTCGAGGAGAACATGCGCGACATCGAGAACTACGCGGATTCGCCGGTCAGCCGTTTCCTCGAGAGCGAGTATCGGCAAGGGCAATCGAGTTGGGGTGTTTTCAGCATGAACGCGCTCATGCGGGCGCCGGATTTCATGCAGGCAGCGGCCTGAAGCGGCCGACTATCGGGGTTTGGACGGGACGACAGTGGGGGTTATAGAGCGATGAGTGCGGCAGCCGGCGGTATCCAACAGCGCGAAAGCTCGACCATGCTCGCCATCCTCGTGGTGGTGTTGCTGGTCGGCCTCGTGGGCCTGATCGCGAACTTCTTCTTCGCGAACGTGAACAACAACGAGGACCGTGCCGCAATCGGTCTGTCCACCGACATCCGCGTGTACTCGCAGCAGTTGGCGAAGTTCGCGGCGCAGGCGGCCGGTGGTCAGGCCGAGGCCTTCGATGAACTGAAGGAAATCAAGGAGACGATCCAGGCGCACCTGCAGAAGCTGACCAACGGCGATCCGCAGGAAGGCGTGCCCTCGATCGGAAAGAACCCCGAAGTCGAGGTCGCGCTGAACGCGGTCAAGGACACCTGGGCGCCGATTCAGCAGGCGGCGGATGTCATCCTTGCGCGCCGGGATGTGGTCGAGGACCTCAACGCCACGGCGACCGAGTTCCAGGACAAGATCCCGCTGCTGCAGGCGCGCACCGATGAAATGACCCAGTTGCTCGCCACCCGCGGTGCGCCGCAGGACCAGGTCTACATCGCCGGCCGCCAGAACACCTTGGCCGACCGCATGTTGCGCCGCCTGAACGAAGTGCTGCAGGGTGGTCAGACGGCATCCACTGCCGCCGACGGGTTCAACCGCGACGCCGCGGTGTTCGGCCAGATCCTGGACGCGCTGCAGAACGGATCCGACGAGCAGGGCATCCGCGCGATCGGCGTCCCGGAAGCGCGCAATGTGCTCAGCGACATCTACGGCATCTTCCAGGAACTCGGGCAGTACGTCGAAAGCATCACCACCGGTGCCATCGATCTGATCGACGTGCGCGAGGCCGCCAACACCGTATCGCTCGACTCCGAGCAGTTGCTGGAAGACGCCGAGCAGCTGTCGGTGGAATACGCCGAACAGGCCGGTCGCCGCACCTTCCCGTCGCTCACCGCTGCCATCGGTTCCGGCGCCCTTGCGGCCTTGGCCCTGGTGCTGTTGGCGATCTTGATCTACCGCGACCAGGCCCGCCGCTACAAGATCACCGCCGACCTCAACCAGCGTAACCAGGAAGCCATTCTGCGCCTCCTGGACGAAATGGGATCGCTCGCAGAAGGCGACCTGACGGTAAAGGCGACCGTGACCGAGGACATCACCGGCGCAATCGCGGACTCCATCAACTTCGCGGTGGAAGCACTCCGCAGCCTGGTGACCACCATCAACGAGACCGCCGTGCAGGTGGCCGCCGCCGCCCAGGAAACCCAGGCCACTGCAATGCACCTCGCAGAAGCCGCGGAACACCAGGCGCAGCAGATCACCTCGGCCTCGGCTGCGATCAACGAAATCGCGGTCTCGATCGACGAGGTATCGCGCAACTCGGCCGAGAGCGCCGACGTGGCGCAACGCTCGGTGCAAATCGCAGGCAAGGGCGCGGCGATCGTGCGCCAGACGATTCAGGGCATGGACAACATCCGTGACCAGATCCAGGAAACCTCGAAGCGAATCAAGCGTCTGGGTGAATCGTCGCAGGAAATCGGTTCGATCGTGGAACTGATCAACGACATCGCGGAACAGACCAACATTCTCGCGCTGAACGCCGCCATTCAGGCGGCCTCCGCCGGTGAAGCCGGTCGCGGATTCGCGGTGGTGGCGGACGAAGTGCAGCGACTCGCAGAACGCTCCGCCAACGCCACGAAACGTATCGAAACGCTGGTGCAGACGATTCAATCCGACACCAACGAAGCGGTGAGCTCGATGGAGCAGACCACCGCGGAAGTGGTCGCCGGTGCCCGCCTCGCCGAAGACGCGGGTCTGGCGCTGGGTGAGATTGAAAAGGTGTCGAACGACCTTGCAGACCTCATTCAGAACATCTCGCAGGCTGCGCGTCAGCAGTCCGCTGCTGCGACGAACATCTCGGCAACGATGAACGTGATTCAGGAAATTACGACCCAGACTTCGGTGGGCGCCAGCCAGACGGCGGAGTCCATCGGAAACCTGGCGCAGCTCGCAGCAGACTTGCGACGCTCGGTAGCCGACTTCAAGCTGCCGAATTGAGCACGATGCGGAACTGCACCACCATGGCGACGCTGCGGGCCGATTGCCGCAGCGCGGGCAGCAGGCGCAAGCAGGACGCGCGGCAAAGCCGGAATGGGCAACGCCTTGTCAGGCATAGCCGCGAAAAAGGAGTCCGCGGATGAGGCTTCAAGACGACATCGACTTCACCACGCTGACCTGGGTCAAGCAGGAACTGGACGACACGCTGAAGCAGGCGCAACAGGCGCTGGAAGCTTTCGTCGAGGACAGTTCCGACAAGAGCCAGATGCGTTTCTGCGCCAGCTACCTGCACCAGGTGCAGGGGACGCTGCGCATGGTCGAACTCTACGGCGCCGCGATGGTGGTCGAGGAAATGGAGCGCCTGGCGCTCGGTTTGCTCGACGGTCAGATCAAGCAGGCCGAAGATGCCTATACCGTGCTCATGCGCGGCATGGTGCAACTGCCCGACTATCTTGAGCGCCTGCCAAGCGGCCACCGCGATATTCCAATCGTGTTGTTGCCGCTGTTGAACGATTTGCGCGCCTGCCGCGGCGAGAAGCTGCTCAGCGAGACCTCACTGTTCTCGCCGGACCTGGGCGCTGCGCTACCGGCATCCGCCGGCGGTGCCAAGACAGCCGTCCCGCAGCCGATGATCGCGGCCAACGGCGGGCGTCTCCGCCTCGCCTTCCAGTTCGGCCTGCTGAAATGGTTCAAGGGCGATGATGTCGACGGCAACCTGACGCGCCTGGTCGCAATCCTCGATCGCGTGCGCTCGATGCTGGTGCAGATCGATGCCCGCCGCCTGTTCTGGGTCGCGGCCGGCGCGCTCGAAGCGGTGCTGGTCAAGGGCGTCGAGGCCTCGGTCGCACTGAAACTGCTGGTCGGCAGGGTCGATCGCGAACTCAAGCGGCTGATCGACGCCGGCGAGTCGTCGTTCTCCGGTTCGCCGCCGAATGATCTGACCAAGAGCCTGTTGTATTACGTCGCGCAATCCAAGGCGACCACAGAGCGCATCAGCGAACTGCGTCAGATCTACAAGCTCGACAAGCTGATGCCCAGCGAGGCTGAGCTGGAACACGCTCGCGGCGCGCTCTCCGGGCACAACCGCGCACTGTTGGAGACGGTCGGGACCGCCATCAAGGAAGATCTGTTGCGCGTCAAGGACGCTCTGGATCTTTACCTGCGCACCGGCAGCGGGAATGTCGAGGACCTGGCCCCACAAGGCGAGGCCCTTCACCGTGTTGCCGACACGCTGGGCATGCTTGGCCTAGGGGTGCCGCGGCGTGTGGTGCTCGATCAGCAGGACATCCTCGAACGCATCGTGCGTGGGCGCCAGCCCGCCGAGGAAAGCGCCCTGCTCGACATCGCCGGATCGCTGTTGTACGTGGAATCCTCGCTCGATGACCACATCGAGCGCCTCGGCGCCGACCAGCGCGAGGTTGCACCGCCGAGCGGTGGCTTTGAACTGCCGCAGGCGGAAGTGCGCAAGATCCTCGATGCGACGACCAAGGAAGCGTCGGCGAACATCCAGCAGGCCAAGCAGGACATCGTTGCCTTCATCGAGTCGCCCTGGGATCACAGCAAGATCGAGCAGATCCCGCGACTGCTGGAGGAAATCAGCGGCGCGATGCGCATGTTGAACCTGCCTGAGCCGGCGGCCCTGTTGCAGGGTGTGGTGCGCTTCGCCGAAGTCGAGCTCCTGCAGCACCGGCGTGTACCGTCGGGCGACCAGCTCGACCTGATGGCCGACGCGATCGCGTCCATCGAGTTCTACCTCGAGGCGGTCAAGGAAGGTCGTCGTAACCGCGACAAGATCCTGGATGTCACCCGTCGCAGCCTGGAAGCGCTCGGCTATTGGCCGCTACCCGAGGAAGGTGCCGAGCCCGCAACTGCCGTTTCCATCGAAACCACGGCACCCACCCCGGTGGAAGTGCCCACGGCAGCCGAGTTCCCGACTTTCCCGGATACCTTCACCACCGAGCGGGTGGCCACGCCCGAACCCGCAGACGGCATGATCGAGGCTGCCGCCCCCACGGAGGCTCCGGTCAGCGAGGCCAGCGCGGTGGAAGCGCTGATTGCCAGTTTCGCCCAGCCTGAGCCGCCGGCCAGCGAGCCCGAGGCACCGCCGATGGCGGCGGTGGAGGCCGAGATCCGGAGCGCCGTCGAAATAGCGCCGGGCCCTGGACTTGAGTCCCTGGTGGTCGGCGAGAGTGCCGCGGAGGCCCTCGCGCCGTCGATTCAGGACCTCGACGGTCTGCGCATTTCGCTGGAACCCGAAGCAGCGACGGCAGAGCCCATCGACGAGGCACCAGCTGCTACCGTCACCGCCGAGGTCGCACCCGAACCGACTGTGGAATCGTTGGCCGAGGTGGCAGTTGCAGAGGTGCCCGAACAGGTCGCACCTGAGCTTGCGGACCCGTTGCCGGAGCCTTCGCTCGAGCTGACGACGACCGACCTCAGTTTCATCGAAGAGGCGCCGATCGAGCTACCGCCCCTGGCGCCCGAGCCTTCCGCCCCGGCGGTCGAGGCGTTGCCGCCGGAGCCAGTGGTGGCGCCGCGGGTCGAAGCACCGGCAGCACCTCCGGCGATGCCGCCCGGCATCAAGTTGCCCGATGTCGGCTTCCACTCGGTACCTTCGGACGAGATCGACGACGAGATCCGCGAGGTTTTCGTAGAGGAAGTTCAGGACGAACTGGACAACCTGAACCGGCAATATCCGGCCTGGAAGAACGATCTCGGCGATCTTGAGAAGCTCAAGCCCGTGCGTCGTTCCTTCCACACCTTGAAGGGCAGCGGACGACTGGTGGGTGCACTCGCCATCGGTGAGTACGCTTGGAAGATCGAGAACATGCTGAACCGCGTTCTCGACAAGACCATTCAGCCGACGCCCGCGGTACTCGATCTGCTGGACCACGCCATCGCGGCATTACCCGGCATGCTGGCGGCCCTCAAGGGTGAGGGCCAACCAGATGCCAACGTCGGAACGATCATGTGGGTTGCCGAACAACTGGCGACCGGCCAGGAGGTTTGGCTCCCAAAATCCTCGCCCGCCCCGGTGGACACGGCTGAATCGCCGGCCTCCGAGGCGGGCGGTGCAGATGAAACCGACGCCCGGGCGACCGATGAGTTGGCTGAGTTGGTGGTAGCGGAAGGGGTCCAGGCCACTGTCGAGCCCGAGGCTATCGCCGAGTCGGGGGTCGACGCGGAAGAAATGGCAGAGTTGGAGAGTCGGGAGCCCACCGCGATCGAACCCGAGGCGGTCACGGCGGACTTGGCGGCGCACGCGCAACCAGAAATTGAACCGGAGCTCCCGGAACAGCCGCTGGAAATGCTCGAGGCCGAAGTCGCCGGGGCATCCACGCTCGCCGAACCGGTGAGTGGGGGGGGCATCTCCGAACAATTTTCCCAGGAAGGCGAGGGCGCCGAGTCGCGAGGTGAGGCCGAACCGGACGCCGCTGTCGTTGAAGATTTGCGCGACGAACTCGCGTCACTGGAAGCCGAAGTTGCCGAATTGCCGGCGGAAATCCCGGCAGACGAGGGCATGGCCCAGGGGGATTCCGGAGCCGCTGCGGAGCCGGGGAGCGAGATGGCCGAGCCCTCGCCGCTCGATGTCGACCCGATGCTGATGGAAATTCTCGGCAGCGAAGTCGAGGCTCACCTCACGACCATCCGCGGTTACCTTGCGGAAACCGAGCGCAATGGTCCGTTCGCGGTTACCGAGGAACTGCTGCGCGCCGTGCACACGCTCAACGGCGCGCTGTCGATGGTTGACCTGCCGGTGCTGACCCGAGTGGTGGCGCCGCTGGAGGGCTATCTGAAGCGGCTGCGTGCGCGCAGTCTGGAGCCGTCGCCCGACGGGATCGTCGCCCTGCGCGAGTCTGCCGACTGCATCGCCGAGGTCATGCGCCTGCTGCAGGCGCGTCAGCCCCTGCCCGACACCAGCAACCTCGCTGAACAGGTGCTTTCACTGCGGGAAGGACTGCCGGCGCCTGATCATCCCTTCCACGGGTTCGGAATCCAGGTCGCAGACGAGGCGAAGGACGAGACGCGTGAAGCTGCCGCCGATGCCGTCGGCACTGCTGATGCCCGCCCCTGGTATGAGGCCGAACCTGAAACAGCCGTGGAACTCACCGAGGTTTTCGACGCCAGCGAGTCGGCGGTCGACGCCAACCAGCCAGAGGTGCAAGACGAAGGCGGCGTGGAAGCTGTCGCGCCTTCCGAGCCCGAATCAGAATCGCTTGGAGACTCGGATTTCTCCGACATCGACCACCTGTTTGCCGAAATTCCGGTGGAATCGGCGCCTGCGCCTGAATTGGCCGGCGAGTCTGCGGACGTCGTGCAAGGCGTCGAAGCGGATGTCGCGACCGAGGCCGTTGAGCTCTCGGATCAATGGTTCGATGAAGTTCCAGCGGACTCTGCGCCTGCGGCCGAAGCGGCCGACGAGTCCTCCGCAGTAATCGTGCAGGGCGTTGAAGCGGATGTCGCGGTCGAGGCCGTTGAGCTTTCGGATCAATGGTTCGATGAAGCTCCAGCGGTCGCGGCGTCTGCGTCCGAGCCGGCCGGCGAGTCCGAGCCTGCGTTGGCGGAGGCGGCGACGTCCCAGGAATCCCTGGCGGAAACCGAAGGTCTCGACGACGTGCCGCGAATGCTCGCCGAGTTCACTGCGGACCTGGCGGACGAAGACACCAACGTTTTCCAGGCGCACCCAGCGGACCAGCAGGAAGTGGAGCACCAAGCCGAAGCTGTCGACGCTGACGTCGAGGACGCGCAGCCTGCTGCGATCGAAACTGATCAAGCGGAGGACGGTGATTTCGAGGTGTCCGCATCGGAGCCTGAAGAACTGGCGCACAGCCATCTCCAGCTCTTCGAGCACGCCGATACGCATGCGATCGACGCGCAATCCGACGAGCCCGCCCATCTGGCGGCAGTTCCGGAGGTCGCCGGTCTGGAGGTCGCAACCCCAATTGACGCCGCGGAACAACCGAGCGTGGCGTCCGATGAACCGGATGGCGCCGACCAGACTGTCTCCACGATCGCTGAATCGGTGCACGTGCGCGGCCCGGTCGATTTGGATCCTCCGGGGGCGCTCGATCTGCCGGACATGGATCTGGATCTGCTCGACATTTTTGTCGAGGAAGGTGTGGACATTCTTGACCATGCCGACGGCATGATGGCGCGGCTGCGCGAGTCACCTGAGGACCGCGAATCGGTAGCCTCGCTGCAGCGCGACCTGCACACGCTGAAGGGTGGCGCGCGCATGGCGGGCCTGTTCCCGATCGGCGACCTCAGCCACGCGATGGAATCCTTGTTCGAATCCATCGCGCATGGCGAGCGCAGCGCAACGCGTCCCGCGATCGAGGCGCTGGAGAAGGCCTTCGACCGCCTTCATGGCATGGTCCAGCGAGTCCGCGCGCGCCAGGCAATCGCGCTGCCCGAACACACCATTGCGCGAATCGAGATGATCCTCGACGGTCGCGAGGACGAACTGCTTGCGACCACGGTCGAGACCGTCGAATTGGCTGGCCCCGACGAAGCGGCTGGTTCCAGCGAGACGACGTCGCCCGAGGTGTCGCAACCAGCAGAAAGCACCGCGGGGGAAGAGGAGACCGCGGAAGCCCCTGCGCGCAAGGTGATCCCGGCGCGTCCAACCCAGCGTGGTGTGCAGCGCAAGACCCAGTTGGATGAGGACGAGGCGGCGGCGCGCGCGGCGCAGCAGGAACTCATCCGCGTACGCGCCGACCTGCTCGACAATCTGGTCAATTTCGCCGGCGAAGTCTCGATCTACCGCTCGCGCCTTGAAGCGCAGATGGGCGGCTTCCGCTTCAACCTGGTGGAGTTCGAACAGACGGTCAGCCGTCTGCGTGAACAGCTGCGCAAGCTGGAAATGGAGACCGAGGCGCAGATCCTGTCGCGCTTCCAGCGCGAAAGCGAGCAATCGGGGAACACCGAGTTTGATCCGCTCGAACTGGACCGTTGCTCCACCCTGCAGCAGTTGTCGCGTGCGCTGGCCGAGTCCGTATCCGACTTGGTCTCGATTCAGAACCTGCTCGACGACATCGCGCGCCAGTCGGAAACCTTGCTGCTGCAACAGTCGCGCGTCAGCTCGGACCTGCAAGAAGGCCTCATGCGCACGCGCATGGTGCCCTTCGAGAGTCTGGTGCCGCGTCTGCGCCGTATCCTGCGTCAAACCGCCGCCGAACTCGGCAAGAAAGCCCAGCTGAAAGTCGAGGGAACGCAAGGCGAAATGGACCGCACCGTGCTCGAGCGCATGACCGCGCCCTTCGAGCACATGTTGCGCAACTCGCTGGCCCACGGCATCGAGTTGCCCGAGGTGCGTCGAGCCAAGGGCAAGCCCGAGGAAGGTACCGTCGCCATCCGCGTGTCGCGGGAAGCGACCGAAGTGCTCATCCAGGTGACCGACGACGGCGCTGGCATGAACCGCGACGCGATCCGCCGCAAGGCGGTCGAACGCGGTCTCATGACCCAGGACGCAACCCTGTCTGACCGCGACATCTTCCAGTTCGTGCTGGAGGCAGGCTTCTCGACCGCGAGTGAAGTGAGCAAGGTCGCTGGCCGCGGCGTGGGTATGGACGTCGTCGCCAGTGAGGTCAAGCAGCTTGGCGGATCGCTGGAACTGGACTCCGAATCCGGCCAGGGTACCCGCATTACCATCCGTCTGCCGTTCACCCTGGCGGTGGCGCAGGCAGTCATGGTCAAGCTTGGTGATGCCACCTATGCCATCCCGATGTCCTCGATCACCGGCGTCACACGGATGCCGCGCAAGGAACTTGACCGCCGTATCGAGCAGAAGAACCTCGATGTCGTTTACGGCGGCGAGACCTACCAGATCTACGATCTCGGCGATCTGCTGCGGCAGCCGGTCAGTCACGGCATCGACGAAACGCAGGTGCCACTGCTGATGAGTCGCACTGGCGACCAGCGGGCGGCAGTCCGCGTGACTCAGGTGATTGGTTCGAAGGAAGTGGTGGTCAAGTCCGCGGGTGCGCAACTTTCCGTCGTACCCGGCATCTTCGGTGCGACGATCATGGGCGATGGTCGCGTGGTGGTCATTCTTGACCTCGCGCCGCTGGTGCGTCACGGCGTAGCGCTGCGCCAGGCACCGGAGTTGGCCGCGGAACTCGAACTGCTCGAACCGGTCGTGGAACCGGCCGCGCGCCGGCAACCGCTGGTCATGGTGGTCGACGACTCGATCACGATGCGCAAGGTCACGACTCGCGTGCTGGAACGCAGCAATTTCGACGTGTTCACGGCGAAGGACGGCCTCGACGCCGTCGAGCAGTTGCAGGACCGCATGCCGGACGTGATCCTGCTCGACATCGAAATGCCGCGAATGGACGGATACGAGGTCGCGACCTACATTCGCAACGACCAGCGCCTGAAGCACATCCCGATCATCATGATCACCTCGCGCACCGGTGAGAAACATCGCCAGCGCGCACTTGAAGTGGGCGTCGATCGCTACCTCGGCAAGCCCTATCAGGAGACCGATCTGCTGAAGAACGTACAGGATGCGCTGACTGCGGGGCATGCCAATGTCCACTGAGATCCGGGTTGCACTGGTCTACCAGCAGGACGAGGGCAGCAAGGCACTGCGCGGAGCACTCGCCAATGCCGGAGTCGAGATTGCGATCGAGCGCCGCGCGAGCGAACTGGATTCGGCGGCGATCATCGCCAGTGATGTCGATGCAATCGTGGTCAACCTGGATCCGGAGCTCGAGGATCTGCTCGACGAAGTGACCGACGCGCTTGACCGTGCGACACAACCGGTCATTTTCAATGATCCCGCTGCGTCGAGCGACCTCTCGGGTTGGGACCGGGCTCGCTGGCTGCGGCACCTGTCTGCCAAGTTGAAGGGCAGGACCGACGTCACACCACCGGCTCCTCCGGGCGCACAGGCGATCCCGACGCCGGCGCCGCGCCAGATTGCCG
The DNA here is from genome assembly GCA_016713135.1 of Rhodanobacteraceae bacterium. NCBI lineage: Bacteria > Pseudomonadati > Pseudomonadota > Gammaproteobacteria > Lysobacterales > Rhodanobacteraceae > Rhodanobacteraceae bacterium. The sequence continues at coordinate 112,306 of JADJPR010000003.1, forward strand.
CCGTAGCGGTGCCCGCGGTGGCCGCCGCCACCCAGGCAGCCGAGGTTCCCACGCCGGAACCGGTCGAGCCTCAGGTGGAGATCAGCCTGGCAGATCTCGACTCGATGTTCGGTGCTCCCGAAAGTCAGGGAGCTGCTCCGGCCGTGGAGCCCACTGTGGCGCTGACCATCGGTGAGGACATCGGCGACCTGGATGCCTTCTTCGAACAATCAGTGGAACTGGTGGACCTTGGGCCGAAGCCCGAGCCGCCCAGTGTGCCGGCGGCGTCCGTCGACGGTTCTCCAGCACCGGAAGCCGCCGACGCGCTGGATCTGGATTCCCTGTTCGCCAGCGAACCTGCAGCCGATCCACCGTCAATACAATTGGCGAGCGCCGATGAGTTGAATGAACTCGACGCGCTGTTCGCCCAGGTTCCCGCGGACGAACTGGCGACTCCGGGCGCACCGGCCGCCACCGCGGGCGAACTTCAGGACCTGGATGCATTGTTCCAGGAGTTCGAGGCGAGCCAGAAGTCCGAGTCAGCGCCGCGAGCGGAACCAGCGGCCGAGCCGGCGAAGCAGGAGCCGGCCAAGAGCTCATTCGGGTCCTTGTCCGCAGCCTGGTCGCTCGAGGAAATCGAAGAAGAGAAGTTGCCGGATCCGGGACTTGAAACGGGCAAGCTGGTCGCAGAGTGGCGGCTGGATGTCCCCGCAAAGCCAGCAGCAGCGAAGCCGTTGGCCACCAAGCCGGAAGCTCCGGCACCCAGGGAGACATCGGGTCCGAGCATTCCCGAGCACCTTGAGGCCTCGCTCGCCAGCGTCAACCTTCAGTTGCTCGACGACGATGTCGCACCCGCATCCCCCTCGGCCGCCGCGAGCGAAATCGAAGCGCTCGATCTCTCGGGAATCGGGTTCGACGATGCACCTGCCTCGCCTGCCACCGGAGTCATCGACGAGCTGTCGCTGACTGATATCGAGTTTGACCTCGATCTCGCCGGCCAGGCAACTGGGCCTGCGCCTGCGAGTCCTGTGGGTAGCCAGTTCGATGCCGACCTCGGCGACCTGGACGCACTGTTCGCGACGGCCCCGGCGACGAAACTGTCGCTGCCCGACCTGAACAGGGTCTTCGTCCTGGGCGCTTCGATCGGAGGGCCAGAGGCCATCAAGGCCTTCCTGGCGCGCTTGCCCGCGCAAGTGCCGGCTGCCTTCATCGTTGCGCAACACATGGGCAGCGAGTTTCTGGAAATGATGGCGGCGCAGCTCGACGCAGCCACCGCGCTGTCGGTGCGCTTCCCCAAGTCCGGCGAGAGGTTGCGCCACGGCGAGGTTCTGGTGGCGCCGGCGACCGAACACCTGACCCTCGATGCAGAGGGACGCGTGCAGCTCAGTGCGGCACCGTCAGGCTCGCCCTACAGTCCGTCGATTGACCAGCTGGCGCACGACGCTGCCGATCGCTTCGGCGACCATGCGACGCTGATCCTGTTCAGCGGCATGGGTACGGATGCCATTGAAGGCGGGCGCTACCTGTCCTCGCGCGGCGGCCAGGTGTGGGCACAGGATCGTGCCAGCTGTGTCATCGCCACGATGATCGACGCGGCACGTTCCGAGGGCCTCTTGCGCTTTGAAGGGAGCCCCGTGCAACTGGCCGAGCGCGTGCTGAAACTGGTGTCCTGAGACACCAATGACCGCGACTTGTATCCCGATCAACTGAGGTTCCAGGATCATGGCCGAACAAACCGAAATTCGCGGACTGATGATCCCGGTGACCAACGGTCGCGTGTTGCTGCCGAACGCCAGCGTCGCCGAGGTGATCACGCTGTCGACTCCGGAGAAGATTCCGAACGCGCCGGAATGGCTGATGGGCCGGGTCAACTGGCGTGGCTGGCGCATTCCCCTGTTCTCCTTCTCGTTGCTGGCCGGCATGTCGCTGGACGAGGGCTCGCGCGGTACTCGTGTGACCGTGCTGAAGGCTCTCAGCGGGCACCCGCGACTGCCCTACATCGCGATGCTGGCGCAGGGCTTCCCGCGCCTGACCACGCTCACGCCGGACACGCTGGTGCCGTCCAATGAGTCGATGCCGACGCGGCCAGGCGTGCTGATGAATGTCATGGTGCGCGACGACCAGGCGGTCATCCCGGACTTGGGACAGATCGAACAGCTGATCAGCGATTCGCTCGCCGCGGCCTGAGCTGCATCTGCATGCGCATCGGCTCCGCGGAACAGTTGCGCGAACACCTTGTCGGTCGCCTGCGTTCGGCCTACCTGATCGCCGGTGACGAACCGCTGCTGGTGCTGGAGGCAGTCGACCAGATCCGCAAAGCGGCGCTGGCTGCTGGTTGCAGCGAGCGCTTGGTGTTCGATGTGGTTTCCGGCTTCGACTGGGCCGACTGGCGCATGCAGGCGCGCTCCTATGGCCTGTTCGCCACCCAGCGACTGATCGAGCTGCGCCTGACCAGCGCGAAGCTGACCGTCGACGGTGCCGAGGCGGTGGCGGCCTTCGTCGCGGATCCTGGCGAGGACGTGTTGCTGATCCAGGCACCCGAGTGGAACAAGACGGCTGAGGGGCTGCCCTGGGTGGCGGCGATCGAGCGCGCTGGCGTCGTGGCGATCCAGCGGGCGCTGCGTGCCGAGGAACTTCCCGCGTGGTTGAGGGCACGGGCACGCCAGCTCGGCCTCGGCCTGGGCGAAGACGCCGTGCTCGAACTCGTCGCGCGGGTCGAAGGCAATCTGCTGGCCGCACAGCAGGAACTGAACAAGCTGGCGCTGCTCGCACCCGGCAAGCAGATCGACGCTGCGACCCTGGTCGACCTGGTGGCCGACAGCGCCCGCTACGACATCTTCGCCCTGTTCGACGCGGTGCTGGCCGGCCGCGGCGAGCGGGTTCGCCGCGTGCTTGCGGCCCTGCGCGCGGAAGGTTCGCATCCGGCCGAGATCTTCGGTTACCTCGCGAACCAGGTCGCTGCGCTGGCAGGCGCCGAGGCCCTGCGTGCGCGCGGTGCCTCGCTGCACGCCTGGTGGCCCACACGCGGAATCTTCGGTGCGCGCCAATCCGCATTCGAGCGAGCCTTGGGGCGTGGGTGGATCCAGCGCATGAATGAGGCGCAGCAGATCGACATGGCCTGCAAGGGCCGCTCGGCGGGCGAACCCTGGGTGGAACTCGAGCGCTGGCTCCTGCGCAGCACGCTGCCGGCCGCGCGCGCGGCGCGCTTCGCCGCATGAAGCCGCTGGCACTCCTCGGTGGCACCTTCGACCCGATCCACGTCGGGCATCTGCGCGCCGCCATCGAAGCGCGCGAGGCGCTCGCTGCGGAGGAACTCCGCCTTCTGCCGTGCGCCTTGCCGCCGCACCGGGAACAACCGCAGGTCGGCGCCGACCAACGCCTGGCGATGCTCGAAGCCGCGATCGCCGGGATTCCGGGATTGCGCAGCGACGATCGCGAACTCCGCCGCAGCGGACCTTCCTACACCTACGACACGCTGGTCGGCATGCGCGCCGAGGTCGGCGCGAAACGTCCGCTGGTGCTGGTCCTGGGGGCGGATGCCTTCGCTGGCCTGGCCACCTGGCACCGCTGGCGCGAGATTGTCTCGCTCGCCCACATCGCCGTGCTGACCCGCCCCGATGCGCACGGGTTGATCGACCCGCGAATCGAGGAATTGCTGGCGACCGCCGGCACCCAGGACGCCGCAAGCCTGCGCACGGCGCCCGCTGGCCGCGTCCTGCGGCTGCAGATTCCGCCGTTGCCGGTGTCGTCCACCCTGGTTCGCGAACGCCTGCGCGAAGGTCGCTGCGTGCGTTTCCTGGTCCCGGATGCGGTGATCGAGCTGATCCGGCGCCACGGCTGGTATGGCGCAGCGCCGGTCGCCAACCGCTGAACGCTGCCGCGGCGCCCGACCAGTGGCGCGCGGCAGCGGTTGCGCCGCGGACCTATAATTCCCGCCGTGTCCCACCCGAGGTTGTTCCGCATTGAATACCACGCGTAACCGGAAGTCCGCCCCCGCCGTCGAGTCCGCAGAGTCCGCGGCCGCCCCCAGCCCGAAGCGCGCGACCAAACCCAAGGCAAGCAAGGCTGCGACAACCAAACCAGCCGCCGCCAAACCGCGCCGTGCGGTGGAAAAAACCGAAGCCGCGGCGAAGCCGGTACGCAAGAAGGCGCCGGCGGCCAAGGACGGCGCCCAGCCGGCCGCGCCTGCCGCGCGCCCGGCGGCGGATGCAGCGCCCATCGCTGTGCCGAAGAAGAGCCGGGCAAAGAAGGTGTCCGAGCCGACCATCGACGTGCGCGTGCGCGACGCCGTGATCGCGCGGCTGGATGCGATGAAGGCGGTCGACCTCAGGATCATCGACGTGCGCGGCAAAACCAGTGTCACCGACTGCATCGTGATCGCCAGTGGCACCTCGACGCGCCATGTGAAATCGATGGGCGACGAGGTGGTGGTGACCGCCAAGAAGCACGGCATGCCACCGCTGGGCGTCGAGGGCGAAAAGGACGCCGAGTGGATGCTGGTCGACCTCGGCGACACCGTGGTCCATGTGATGCTTCCGCGCACTCGCGAGTTCTACGGCCTGGAGCGCCTGTGGACGCTCGCCGAGGAATCGCGCGCCGCCAGCGCCGTCTGAGCCCCGCTCTTGCGCGCGCACGTGCTGAGCATCGCCGAGCGCGCGCCTGCCTGGGTCAAGGAGGGCTTCGATGAGTACGCGCGACGGCTGGCCCACAAGTTGCCGCTGTCGCTGACCGAGTTGCCGCTCGGCGCGCGCGGCAAGAATGCCGATCTAAAGCGCGCCATGGCCGACGAAGGCCAGCGGATGCACGCCGCGCTACCTAGGAATGCGCGGGTCATCGCGCTCGACGGCCGCGGCGAGTCCTGGTCCAGCGAGGCCCTGGCCAAGCACCTGAACGCCTGGATGATCGACGGTCGCGACCTCTGCTTCCTGATCGGCGGGCCCGACGGATTGGCGCCGCAATGCTTGATGGTCGCGCACCAGAAATGGTCGCTCGGCCCGTTGACCCTGCCGCATGCGCTGGTACGCATCGTGCTGGCCGAGCAGCTCTACCGCGCGGTCAGCATGCTCGGAAACCACCCCTACCACCGCGCCTGATGCCATGCCGACCTTGATCCTCGCCTCGGCCTCGCCGCGCCGGTTGCAATTGCTGACCCAGATCGGCATCGGTGTCGACGTCATTCCCTGCGACTTGCCCGGAGTCAGGGCTGCCGGGGAATCGCCGTTGGCGTACAGCCAGCGGGTCTCGCGCGAGAAGGCCGAGGCCGGCTGGCGCGCAGCCGGTTGCCCGCGCGATCGCATCGCGCTCGGCGCCGACACGGAAGTGGTCCTGGGTGACCGCGTGTTCGGCAAGCCCGCTGACGCGGCCGACGCGCGCGCAATGCTCGCGGAACTCGCCGGTCGCGAGCACCAGGTGTTGAGCAGCGTTGCGCTGAGGGGCGCCAAAGTCGACCGCGTGCTCACCTCAACCACGACGGTGCGCTTCGCGGCGTTGACGCCCGAACAGATCGCGCGTTACGTCGACAGCGGCGAGTCGCTCGGTCGCGCCGGCGCGTATGCGATCCAGGGCCTCGCCGGCTGTTTCGTGGAGCGCATCGACGGCAGCTATTCCGGGGTCATGGGATTGCCGCTGTGCGAGACCACCGAACTGCTGCACGGGATCGGACTCGACCCTTTGCTGCGCTGAACCGGCGGTTGGCTGCGCCCGATGTTCAGCCTCGCCACACTCGCGGTTCATCGCCTCGCAGTTACTCTGGGTGGCCATGGATGGCCGCCACGCGCGCCCATCCGTTATAAGCCGATCATCCCGCTGCCGACCGCCAACGCCCCGTGTCCGAAGAAATCCTGATCAATGTCACTCCCCGTGAGACCCGCGTCGCGCTGGTGGAAAACGGCATGCTGCAGGAGGTCTACATCGAGCGCGCCCGGCGGCGCGGCTATGTCGGCAACATCTACAAGGGGCGCGTGTCGCGGGTGATGCCGGGCATGCAGGCGGCGTTCGTCGAGATCGGGCTGGAGCGCACGGCTTTCCTGCACGCCAACGACATCGCGCGCATGCCACAGGACCCGGAAGCCACAGATCCGCCGCAGACCGCCGTGCCGCCGATCGCGGAGCTGGTGCGCGAGGGCCAGGAGATCGTGGTCCAGGTGGTCAAGGACCCGATCGGCAGCAAGGGCGCGCGGCTCACCACGCATTTGTCGATTCCCTCGCGCTACCTGGTGCTGCTGCCCTACGCCCGCAGCCTCGGCGTGTCGGTGCGCATCGAGGACGAGGCCGAGCGCGCGCGCCTGAAGGAACTGATGCAGGCGAACAGCGCCGAACGCACCCAGGGCTACATCGTGCGCACCAACGCCGAGGGCGTCGGCGCCGAGCCACTGCGCGCCGACATGGCCTTTCTCGACCGCCTGTGGCTGTCGGTCGGCGATGACATGGCGCGCGCCAAGGTGGGCGAGCGCATCTACGAGGAACTGCCGCTGTCGCTGCGTGCGCTGCGCGACTTCCTCAAGCCGCATGTGGAGAAGGTGCGCATCGACTCGCGCGAGACCTTCGACCGCGCGGTGCGCTTCACCGAGGAATTCATCCCCGAGTACACCGAGCGTCTGGAGCACTACCCGGGCGAGCGCCCGATCTTCGACCTGTACGGCGTCGAGGACGAGATCCAGCGCGCGCTGCGCAAGGAGACGCCGCTGAAGTCGGGCGGCTACCTGATCATCGACCAGACCGAGGCGATGACCACCATCGACGTCAACACCGGCGGTTTCCTTGGGCACCGCAACCTCGAGGAGACGGTGTACAAGACCAATCTGGAAGCGGCCCAGTCGATTGCGCGGCAACTGCGGCTGCGCAACCTCGGCGGCATCATCATCATCGATTTCATCGACATGACCGATGACGAGCACAAGCGCCAGGTGCTGCGCACGCTCGAGAAGTCGCTCGCTCGCGACCACGCGAAAACCACCACCTATGAAATGAGTCCGCTGGGCTTGGTGGAAATGACCCGCAAGCGCACCACCGAGAGCCTCGAGCGCCAGTTATGCGAGCCGTGTGCGGCCTGCGCCGGGCGCGGCACGGTCAAGTCGGCGGAAACCGTGGGCTACGAGATCTTCCGCGAGATCACCCGCGCGGTGCGCCAGTTCGAGGCGCGCAGCGTGCTGGTGCTGGCCTCGCCGACGGTGGTGCAGCGCGTGCTCGACGAAGAATCTGCGGCTCTGGTCGAACTGGAAGGATTCATCGGCAAGCCGATCCGGTTCCAGCCGGAAGAGCAGTATTCGCCGGAACAGTACGACGTGGTTGTGCTGTGACCAGCATGAACCGGCGAGGCTGCAGGTGAAATCGGCGCAGCGCCGTCTGCGCCGGCTGCGCCGCTGGCTGTCGGCGAGCGTCGCCGCATTGCTCGTGAGCGCTGCAGCGCTGATGGCGTCGGGACGGCTGCTGGTTCCCTGGTTGATCGACTCGCCGGAACAGGTCGCTGGCTGGCTCAGCGAGCGGATCGGGCGCAGTGTCGAGCTGGAATCGGTTTCGGCCTATTGGGATGGCCCCGGCCCGGTGTTGGACCTCGGCGGATTGAAGATCTCCGCGATGGCCGGGGAGCAAGCCGCGATCACCCTCGGTCGTGCCCGGGTCCATACCGATGTGTACGCGCTGCTGCTCCCCGGAAGACATTTGATCCGCGACTTCCTGCTGGTGGATGCCAGCCTGGCGCTGGTGCGCGAGACCGATGGCAGGGTCACGCTGGAGGGGTTCGGGCGCAGCGTGCCTGGTGGCCAGGGGCTCTCTCAATGGCTCGGCCGGGTCGGGCACGTCGGCCTTAGCGGCGGGCGCCTGGGCCTGGTCGACCGCGCCAGCGGGCGCAGCTTCGAACTGGATGCGGTCGAACTCCGGATGCGCCAGCAGGGCGACCGGCTGACGCTGGGACTGGAGCGACACGCGGCGGTCGGCGACGGCCGGCTGAGGGTCGTGCTGGAACAGCGCGGGCCGTTGCAGTGGCCGCCGCGCGACGCAGAGCTGTACCTGGAGGCCGCCCGCTTCCCGATCGCCGATCTCGGTGGCCTGAGCGCGGCCTTCGATATCCAGGTGCGTACAGGTGTCCTCGACGGCCAACAATGGACCGGCTGGCGCGAGCGCGGATTGGCGTCCTCGGTGGGCGACTGGCAGGTGCAGGGTCTGGTGCTCTCGGCACCCGGTTTCGACTGGACCGACGGTGGCATTGTCGAGCCAAACCTGCATCTCGAGGCGGGGCGCCTGGTCCTCGATGGTCGCGACGATGGAACGGGCTTCGTGGCCGACATCCAGCTCAGGGCCGGCGAAGACGGCGCGGCACCGGAGACTGCAATCAGCTTGCGAATGCCGCACGGAGGCGGTGTGCGGGTGACTGCGAGCGATTTATCCTTGGCGGTGCTCGCGGGCACGGCGCAATTGGTCTCGGCACTCCCGTCGAAGCTGCGGTCGGGGCTGTATGTCGCCCAGCCGCAGGGCGTGATCCGCGAACTGATGGCCCGTGTCGAGGATGGCCGCTGGCAGGTGCACGCCGATGTCGCGGATGTCTCGCTGCGCCCGGCCGCGCCACGCTGGCCCGCGGTACAAGACCTCGACCTCAACCTCTCCGGCGGACGCGGCGGGCGTCGTTGTCCGGGTGAACGCGGATGCCATGCAATTCGCCATCCCCGGAGTTTTCCGGGAGCCGGTCGACGTGGCATCGCTCGACGGGCTGGCAGGCATCTACGCGAGCGCCGGGGGGTGGACCACCGAAGTACCGATCGCGCGCGTCCAGGGCGTTGGTTTCGCCGCTGACCTGGCGTTGCGAGTCGACCAGGATCCGGACAGCGGCCCCCTGCTGCAGGCTGTTGCGCACGTGCCGGGCGCCGAGATCGAGGCCGCCAAGGCCTTCTGGGCGATCAACAGGATGCCGCCGCGGACAGTCCAGTGGCTGGACGCGGCGCTCGGCGTCGGTCACGTCGACACCGGCCAGGTGGTGTTCCGCGGCGCCCTGCGTGACTGGCCATTCGTCGACCACCAGGGGCGTTTCGAGGCGCGCTTCGCGGTCTCTGGCGCCGGCCTTGACTACCACCCGGACTGGCCCGCGGCCCAGGACCTGAGCGCGGAAGGCGCGTTCATCAATTCCAGCATGGTGATCGATTCGGCCACGGGAACCTTGCTCGGCAATCGCGTGGTGCGCGGTCGCGGCGGCATCCCGGCGATGAAGGATCCGATCCTCGAACTCGATCTCGGTGGGGTCGGCGACGCCGCGAACTGGCTGCAGCTGATGAAGGCCTCGCCTTTGCGGCGCAGCCATGCGGACGTCCTGTTCGGCATGGACATGCGCGGACCGGCCTCGGTGGACGCGAAGATCATCATTCCTTTGCGGCCGGACCTGGGCCGCAGCAGCGTGGAAGGCAAGGCGCTGCTGGATGGAATCGCATTCAGCGACACCAAGTGGGACCTGGAATTCGCCGAGGTGCGCGGCCGCGCTGACTTCAGCGATTCGGGCTTCGCCGCCGATCGCCTGACGCTGGACCTTGGTGGCCACGGCGGCGAGTTGTCGCTGGCGGTTGGCGCATTCAGCTCCGACCCGGCGCTGCAGGTGGAGGCCGCGCTGCATGGGCAGGTATCGGCGCAGGCACTGTTCGGGCATCACGCCCAACTGGCGACAATCCTTGGCCAGGTCTCCGGCAGCGCCGCCTGGGATGTCGATGTCAAGGTGCCGCGCAAGCTGCTGAATGGCGCACCGGTGCGCTCGCAGATCCGCTACCGTTCGGATCTTGTGGGCATCGCGGTCGCGTTCCCGACGCCGCTCGGCAAGCCGGCCGAGACCCGGTTGCCGCTGCAACTGATGGTCGAACTGTCATCCGACGAGGCGGTCGCGCCCCAACTGCGCCTGGACCTCGGCGACCGCGCGCGGCTGCTGGCCGTGGTCGGAACGCGCACTTCGGATTTCCGCGGGCAACTCCAGCTCGGAGCGGAGGTCCCGCGAGACCTGCCGGCGCGCGGCCTGCGCGTGTCCGGTCGTGCGGACGAGATCGACGTGGCCGGCTGGGCCGGTTGGGTATTCGCGACGACCACCGGAGCGCCTGGGGATGCTGTGCTGTCCGATATCGATGTCGGCATTGGTGGGGCAGACCACCTGCGCCTCGATCGCAGCGAAGGCCCTTGGGTCCTGCATCTGGACGGGCCCACTGCCGCGGGACAGGTGCGTTTCGAGGGCGAGGGCGAGCGCCCGGCCGCGGTGGTCGCCCAGTTCGAGCGCTTGCACCTGCCTGAGCCGGGGGCGGGCGTCGGCGAGATGTCGATCACGCCAGCCATGGTGCCGACCTTGCATTTGTGGGTTCGCGACCTGCGCATCGGCGATGCACAGCTCGGCGAGGCGCGCCTGGAGGCCTTCGCCAGCGACGGCGGACTGCGCGTGGACCTGCTTGAAGCGCGCTCGCCGCATTTGCAGATCCACGCCAGCGGCGATTGGTCGATGACGGCCGGTGGCGCCCAGTCGCGCTTCAAGATCCGCATGGTCGCGGAGGATCTGGGGCGGATGCTGAGCGGACTCGGTTTCGCCGGGGTCATTGCCGGCGGCCAGACGCTTGCGGAGATCGACGCCCACTGGCGCGGCGCTCCCTACGCCTTCGCGCTGGAGCGGCTCAGCGGATTCATCGATGTGTCGATCGGCCAGGGGCGCTTCCTCGATGTCGACCCCGGCGCCGGGCGGATCTTCGGATTGCTGTCGCTGCGTGAGTTGCCGCGTCGCCTGACCCTGGATTTCCGCGACCTGTTCCAGACCGGCATGAGTTTCGATCGCATCGAAGGCCGCTTCCAGCTCGCTGACGGCAATGCCTGGACCGAGAACCTGACGGTCCGCGGGCCGGCAGCGGATATCCTGATCATCGGTCGCACCGGCCTGGCGTCGCGCGACTACGACCAGCAGGTCATGGTGGCGCCGCATGTTTCAGGCATGCTGCCGGTCATCGGCGGTCTCGCTGCAGGACCGGTGGGCGCCGCGGCAGGCTTCCTGGCGCAGGGCATGGTGACCCAGGGCGACGACATCGAGAGTTCTTCACGGGTTCACTACAGCATCGCCGGATCATGGGAGAAGCCCGTGGTGGCGCGCCTGACCCCGGTGCGTCCGGATGCGCCGGTGCGTCGGCGCGAGAGCAGCCCGCCGGGGCGGGCTTGGTGTTCCCCTCGCCGCTCGGGCCACTAGCAGGTGGGCTCGCTTGAAGTAGGCTAAGCTCGAAAGCGCGGCGCAGGTGGCGCGGCGAGAATCTGGATGTTGCCGAAGGTGGGTGGACACATACGATGATCGACCTGCATTGCCATCTGTTGCCGGGCATCGATGACGGCGCCAAGGACCTGGCCACCTCACTGGAGATGGCGCGGGTGGCCGTGGCCGATGGCATCCATACGATTGCCTGCACTCCGCACATCTACCCGGGTTTGTACGAGAACGACGCTGCTGGCATTCGTCGGGGCATCGCCGCGCTGCAGAGGGAGCTGGACCATGCCGGCATCGCGCTGAAACTGGTCGAGGGCGCCGATGTGCACCTGACGCCAGACTTGGTGGCCGGGATCAAGGCCGACCGCATTCCGCGCCTGAACCGCACGCGCTATCTGTTGCTGGAACCGCCACACCACGTCGCACCGCCGCGCTTCGAGGAGCAGGTGTTCAACCTGCAGGCGCATGGATTCGTACCCTTGATCACGCATCCGGAACGGCTGACGTGGATCGAGGACAACTACCCGATGTTCCTGCGCCTTGCGCGCGCCGGCGCCTGGCTGCAGATCACGGCCGGCGCGTTGACCGGCCGCTTCGGCCGGCGGCCGAAGTACTGGTCGCAACGACTGCTCGACGAAGGTCCGGTGCACATCATTGCCAGCGACGCGCACAGCGTGCACCGGCGCCCGCCCTTGCTGGCCGAGGCGCAGGTGGCCGCAGCGAGGCAGGTCGGCGACGACGAGGCCTGGGCGCTGGTGCGTGAACGGCCACAGGCGGTGCTGAAGAATCTTGCCCCGGAAGCGCTGCACCCTGCCACCCGACCTCCGGCGGGACTCGTCGCCAGAACGACCGGGTTTGTGCGGCGATGGCTGGGTCGCGGATAATGCCCAAATGTGAAATGGAGATGCCCTTGATGTTCCTCAGAGTCTGCCTGTGCCTTGCGCTGCTCTGCCTCGCTGCCTGTGCTGGCGACGGCATGCGCGACGTGCGCGACGGCCGTGCGCGGATGGTGACCACGACCGACACCTTGCGACCACCAGACACCACAGGTGCCACCGGCGCCTACGAGGGGGTTTCCGAATACCGGCTCGGCGCGCGCGATGTACTTGATATCGAGGTCTACCAGATGGCCGAATTGACCCGCCGGGTGCGAGTCAATTCGAAGGGCATGATCTCTCTGCCACTTCTTGGACCGATCAAGGCGGTCGGAAAGACCGCGTCGGAACTCGAAGACGAGATCACCAGGTTGCTCGCGGACGACTTCCTCCAGGATCCGCAGGTCACGGTGTTCGTCGCCGAGTACACCAGCCAGCAGATCACCGTCGAAGGTGCCGTCAATGCCCCGGGGATCTACCCGCTGAACGGAAAGACCAGCTTGCTGCAGGCGATCGTGCGTGCTGGCGGCGTCAGCGAGTACGCCAACCCGCGCGGCATCATCATCTTTCGCGTGATCGACGGCCAGCGCATGGCGGCGGTGTTCGACCTGCGCGAGATCCGCGGCGGCAATGCGGAGGATCCGCAGGTCTATGGCGACGATCTGATCGTCATCGATGAATCGGGGTCGAAATCGGCCTGGCGGACCCTGCTCGGCGCGATGCCCGTACTGGGCATGTTCCGCGTCTTCTGAACAGTCCGCGCCAGCGATCCATTTCCGGAGCAAGACATGCAGGATGCAGTACCCAACCATGACCCGGCTCGTGGGAATCTCCCCGCGGCGTTGCCTTCCCGTAGCCAGCAACTGGCCCTGCTGGATCCGCGCACGCAGGCCCTGTCCACTTTGCTGCGCGGCGGCGGTGGGGAAGGGGACCAGGATGAGGGCGGTCTCGACCTGCTGAAGTACTGGCATGTCATCGTCAAGCGCAAGTGGACGGTGCTCAGCGTTTTCGTGATCGTGCTGCTGACCGGCGTGATGATGACGATGCTGACCACGCCGATGTACCGTGCCACGGCGACCGTGCAGATCGAGCGCCAGGCCGCGCGGGTAGTCAATGTGCCAGGCATGGAGCCGATCGAAGGCATCTACGACTTCGAATTCTACGAAACCCAGTTCCAGTTGCTGCGCAGCCGATCGATGGCCGAGAAGGTCGCCGCGGGCCTCGATCCTGAGGACCCCGTGTTCGCGGTCATGAGCGCTCCGTCGCCGATGGCCAAGCTGATGCAGATCGTCCTTGGCTTCGGCGATGACGATGGCGCCAGGTCGATCCCGGAACAGAAGCGCCAGGATCTGGTCAATCTGGTGCGCTACGGCCTGACCGTGGAGCCGGTACCGAGGTCGCGCCTGGTACGCCTGCATTTCGACAGCCCGGAAGCCGCGTTGTCGGCAACCATCGCCAACGCGGTGGCCACCGGTTTCATCGAGTCCAACATGGAACGGCGGATCGACAACAGCTCCTACGCGCGTGAGTTTCTCGAAGATCGCCTGGAGCAGGTCAAGCTAAAGCTCCAGGACTCCGAGCAGGCCCTAGCCGACTATGCGCAAAAAGAGCAGATCATCAATATCGAGGGTCGCGAGACGATGCTGTCGAACGACCTGACCTCCCTGCGCGCAGCGCTGACGACGGCGCGCCAGGAGCGCATCGATGCCGAGGCGCGCATGCGGCAGGGGAGTGGGGTCAGTGCTTACTCGCATCCATTGATGCTGCAGAACGAGGGGGTGCAGGCGCTGCGCGCGACACGCGGCAAGCTGGAGGCGGAGTACCAGGAGAAATTGCTGGTCTACAAGCCCGGCTATCCGTTGATGGTTCAGATCCGGAGCCAGATCGAACAGATCGACAAGCAACTGGACGCCGAGGTCAAGCTGATCAAGTCGGGCCTGACAGCGGCCTATGAAGCTGCGCGCGACAAGGAGTCGATGCTCCAGGCGCAGGTCGACCAATTGGCGAAATCGGTGCTGGAAGTGCAGGGCAGCACCACCAACTTCACCCTGCTGGAACGCGAAGTCGAGACCAATCGGCAGCTCTACGATGCCCTGCTGCAGCGGTACAAGGAAATCGGCATCACCTCCAGCGTGGATTCCAACAACGTCAGCATCGTGGATACGGCGTTGCCCCCAGGTGGTCCTTACGCGCCGAATGTATTTCGCAATGTGCTGATGTCCCTGATGCTGGGACTGGTGCTTGGTGTGTTGCTTGCGCTGTTGTTCGAGTTCCTGGACGACACTCTGAAGCGACCGGACGAGATCGAGAAGCATCTGGGCATCGGCGTGCTCGGCGTGATTCCGAAGCTCGAGGGTGTCGGTCCCGAGGAGGCTTCGCTGGACCCGCGTTCGGCTTTCTCCGAGGCTTACCGTTCGGTGCGTACATCGCTGCAGTTCTCCACCGAGGCCGGTGTGCCCAAGGTATTGCTGGTCACCAGCGCGTCGGCCGCGGAAGGCAAGACCACCACGGCGTTGACCTTGGCGCGCAACTTTGCGCAGCTCGGACGCCGCGTCCTGCTGATCGACGGAGACCTGCGCAATCCTTCCCTGCACCGGGTGCTGGGTTGCGACAATTCGGTTGGCCTGTCCAACTTCCTGGCCGGCAGCATCAAGCCCGCCGCCGCGATCAAGCCGACCAAGACGCTGCGCCTCACCTTCATCCCCTCGGGGCCGCTGCCGCCGAATCCGGCGGAACTGCTGGCGGGTCCGAAGATGGTCTCGCTGCTCAGCCTTGCCGGCGAGAAGTTCGACCAGGTCATCATCGACGGCCCGCCCATCATGGGACTGGCGGACTCGCCGATATTGTCCAACTTGTCCTCAGGTACCCTGCTGGTCATCGAGGGTGGCGGTACGCGCATCGCAACCGCGAAAGAGGCGCTGAAGCGATTGATTGGCGCCCGCGCGCACGTGGTAGGCGCGCTGATCACCAAGTTCGACGCGCGCGTTGCCGGCTACGGCTACGGCTATGGCGGTGACTATGGTGGCTACCAGTACTATGCATACGGTGGCTCGACGCCGGCCCGATTGACCAAGGACTGATCGCGTGCGTCTGACGCCCGACTGCCGCAACTGCACCCAGCTGTCCGTGGTCTCGGGCCGCGCGCCTGATGCTCTCGGCGCCACTTGCCGGGCGCGTCTGCAGCGGCCGTTCGCAGCAGCCTGCGCCGGATGTCGCCGTCATTCCCCTTACGGGTGCTGATCCGTGCCCCAGGCCGCCCTCGATCTGGTCTTGGCGCTCTTCAGGGATCCTGGCCTGGTGGCGGAGTTCCGCGAGCGCGCGCTGCCGGGTGACATCGGGCAAGTCATCCGCATCGCAGCCGGGGAGGGCGCGGCGACTGATGCTGCCGTGGAGGCGACCGGATTGCCTGCCGAGACCTTGGGTGAGGCTTGCGTGTTCTTCCTGCAGCAGATGCTGTTTGCGCCAGGAGCGGATTCATACCGGGTTCTCGGGGCACTTCCCGAAGACCCCCAGGAACGCTTGCGCGAACACTATCGCTGGTTGATGAAATGGCTGCACCCCGACCGCAATCAGGATGGCTGGGAGGCCGTCTATGCGGAACGTGTCACGACTGCCTGGCAGGATTTGAAGACACCAGACCGACGCGCCGAATACGATGAGCGCGCGCCATCCGTTGCGCTGCCGATGGTGCCGGTGTCCCAGTCGGGTTGGCGCCTGCCGGTCGCTGACTCGGTGCCGCGGGGACCCTTGCTCTCCGGTCGAGTCGTTCGCAATCTTCCGGGCATTGTGTTGGGCACTCTCGCCAGCCTGGCGGTCTTGATGGTTGCTGCGACTTACTGGGCGCGCTCGAGCGCGGAACGCCACTGGTCGGACCGCGAGGCAATTCGCGAACCGACGGGTTCCCAGCTTGTCCCGGAGCCGCCGGCGACAACTGCCGATGCCGCGGACCCCACGCCTGCTGCCCTGGCGACTGACGGCGGTGATCCGGCAAGCACAGACAAGCTGCCGGCGCTGTCCGGGGAAGCGGTTACCAGCCCCCAGGTGAGCTCGCAAATGCTCGTGCTGGCGGATGATCCACAATCGCCGCGGGCATCCGAAGCGGTGGCGATCGCGCCTGATGTTGCGACCGCCCCCCGTGGTGGCGCTCCCTCCCGCAGCCGAGGCCGCTGACGGCGCGACTGAACTCGACTTGCCGCTTGCGCGGGAAGCGGCGGCTCCCGCGGCTGACGTTGCGACCGAACCCCCCGTGGTGGCGCTCGCAGCCGCTGCCGGAGCCGACGCGATTGATCCGGATTTGCCGCTTGCGAAGGAAACGGTGGCTTCCGCGCACGATGCCGAAACCGATCACGTCTCGGTTGCCCGAGCCGACCCAATCAAGACGACGGTGTCGCAACCTGAGCAAGTGGCGACGGACGCTGTCGCCCAGGCAGCCCCCGAGCAGGCAGATTCGCCGCCGTCGCCCGCGTACACGCCCCAGGCACCGGCACCGGCATCGGTGTTCGTGACTGCGCCCGAGCGCCGTCCCGCTTCGACTGCGCCGGCATTGCCGCCGCCGGCCGTGTCGCTGGTGATCGCGGCTTCGCCCGAGCGCAACCACCCGCCCGTTTCCGCCGAAGGCGAGATCTCGCCGCTGTCAGCGGATGCGACTTCGGCCGGCAACAGTCTGGTCAGTTCGCCGGCACGATCGGAGCCCGATTCTGTTCCCTCGGATCCGGTCGTACCGACCATCGCCGTGAATGTGCCGGTGCCAGCGCCGGCGGAATCCGAGCCCGCAGACGAACCCGCAGCCCCAACAACTGCAGTGGCCAATCCGGTCGCGACTCAGGCGAGCGTCGCCCCGGCGCAAGGCCGTGCCGAGGAACTGGTTCGTGAGTTCGTCGCCGCCTATGCCGCAGGTGACCGCGGGCGCTTCGACCGCCTGGTGACTGCAAGTGGTCGCGATCAGCCCGCGCTGGCTGACATGCGTCGACGTTTCGACACGACCGAAATGCGCTTCCTCGAGATCTCCCAGGTGCAGTGGCGGCTGGATGCGGATACCGCGCAGGCCTCTGCAAGTTTTCGCGACACCTATGTTCCGCGCGGCTCCCGACGAGCGGTGACCGAGGCAGGACGGATTGCCTGGGAGATCCGCATCGAGGATGGGAATCACCGCATCGCGGGGCTCGCACGCAATGCTGCACGCTGACAAGGCGGGCATCTCGGCCGCGGGTCCGTGGTCTACGCCAGCCGGTCGCTACGACCGATGAGGCGCGTGCCACGAACGATCATCGCGGCTGTGGCGCTCGGTGCGCTTTGGCTGGTGCTGGTCCGCGGCTATGCAGATTATCTGGCGCGGCCCCTCCCCGAGCGCGCGCTCACGCTCGACAGCGCCCAGCCCGAGGCCTTGGTGCGATCGGCGGAAAGCGCGCTGCGGCAGGGGCGCGCCGACCTTGCGCTTTCGCTCGCGCAGCGTGCCTTGCGCACCCAACCTCTCGAGGGTCGCGCCTTGCGTGTGCTGGGCGCTGTTGCCGAGCTGAGCGGGGATCGCGACGCCGCGAATGCGCTGATGCAGGCTGCTGCAGCCAGGGCCCCGCGCGATTCGGCCACTCAGTTCTGGCTTGCCATCAATGCATTGGCCGACCGCGACCTCGATCGCGCGCTGGCCAAGCTCGACCGCCTCGTGCGCGTCGAACCGGAATTGCAGGGAGATGTGTTTCCGATTCTCGCGACAGTGGCGACCAACCCTGTGGGCGCGCGCGCCATGGCAGGCTATCTCATCGCTGACAGCCCGTGGCGTGCCAGTTTCCTCTCCGGCTTGATCAGCCAGGCGGGCGTGGCCGACCTGCGACGCCTCTTTCGTGCGATCGAGGCGGCAGGAGGGCGACTCACGGACGAGGAATTCGACCAGTTCGCGATGCGCCTCTGGGGCGCGCGCCAATGGCGCAGCCTGCGCGCCTGGATCAAGCATCGCTCACCTGGTCCGAGCGCTACGCTGGTCCACGACGGCGGCTTCGACGGCGATGGCCGCGGACCCTTTCTGGGCTGGAGCCAGCGACGCGTTGCCGGAGCGGACACCCAGATCGCGGCCAACGCGGGCAACGGGCGAACCGCGCTGAGGGTGAGTTTCCATGATCGTCGGGTGCCGTATGCGCACGTCGAGCAGGCCCTGCTGTTGCCGCCGGGACGCTACCGGCTGTCGGTGCAGGCGCGCCCGGTCGATCTGAAGACGGCACTCGGCATTGGCTGGGTGCTGTCCTGTGTCGAAAACGGCAAGACCCTGGGCCAGACCGAATCACTCCTCGGAAGCAGCGACTGGCGTCCCACCAGCGCGCACTTCGAAGTCCCCGAGAATGATTGCGGCGGGCAGACACTGGTGCTCAAGCTCGCCGCGCGTATCGCCGCGGAACAACAGGCCGCAGGCGTGATCTGGTTCGACGACCTCAGCATCACGCCCGAAACCGTCTCTGTGTCACCGGGAGCGGCCGAAAGCGGTGGCTGATAAACTGTCGACATGCGCACGAGCTTGAGCTTGGTGTGCGTTCAGGCTAAGCTGCGAGCCAAATATTCTGTCGTTGGTGGGGTCGAGCGCATGAATGCGATTGCGAGCGGTGTGGGAATTCTTGCCCTGAGCTTGCTCGGCGCAACCGCGGTGACGGCCCAGGATTCGGATGCAGGCAAGGAAGTGGGGCGCTTGCAGGATGTCCAGGGTACCGTGCTGTTGAAGAAGGGCGATCAGTCGATCCCGGTTGTCGAGGGCCAGCCGCTGATGGCCGACGACGAAGTCCTCGTGACCGAGGGTGCGCGGGCACTGGTGGTGTTCAACGACGGTTGCGATCTGGAACTCGCCGAGGAGGAGGTCTACGAGGTCTCCCGACGCTCTCCCTGTGCGATGCTCTGGTGGGCGGCTCCGGCGGCGGCAGGCGTTTCCTGCGGCGCCGCGCACGCACAAAAATCGAATAACTCGCGTACGCTGGCGGCGGTTGGACTCGCGGCAGGTGGCGCGCTGATGGGGACGTCGCAGGGGCGCGAAACCGATTTCCGTGAATATGCTGCCGCGCTGGAGTCGGCCGAAGGCGATGTGCTTGCGACCAACAAGGACCAGCAGTTGGAGGCGATCCGCCCTGGTACCCGCTTGCATGCCGATCAGGAAATTCTGGTCAAGTCCGGAGCCAAGGCTCTGATCCGCTTCGACGACGGCTGCACCACCGAGATCCAGGTGGGCGAGGACGAGGAAGACCGCTACATCATTCCGCACAACTCGCCATGTTTCACGCCGGGAACCTGGTGGGCCAGCACCGCGGCGGCTGCCGGATTGTGTGTCACTGCGGAGAACGAGGACGACGTTTCCTCGCCCTGAGCGGGGCCTCCTCAGTTGCGTCTGCGAAGCGCCGCCCAAAAGCGGCGCTTCGTCATTCTGGACAGCGTTCTGCAATCCTGTCGCGCGCTGCCAGCGTGCGTCCGATCAGTCGAGCCGCGAAACCTGCGCGATCCAGTCCTGCAGGTTGTAGTAGTTGGTGACGCGTGCGATGCGTCCGTCAACGATGTCGAAGAAGGCCCCGCCCGGTAGCCGGTAGCGCTGTCCACGCGCAGGCGGCAGGCCTTCATCGCCCGACAGGTACTGGCCGCTGACCACATACTCCGCAGCCGCGTGACGCCCGTCAGGACTGGCGAGGACGCGCACCTCGGACAGCACTTCCAGGTAGCAGCGTGCCATCCGCTGCAGGAAGGCACGGAAGCGCTCGCGGCCGACTTGGCGTTCGCCCTGGTTGAGGTCGTGCGCCACATTCTCGGCCAGCAGTTCCAGCATGCCTTCCCAGTCCGCGCGGTTGAACGCAGTGTAGTAGCGTGCGATCAGCTCGCGGGTCGCGTGGGCGGAATCCTGGCTCATTCGAAGCGGTACCCGAACTCGATGCGGAAACGCTCGAGGAATTCCTCGCGCGTGAAGCGCTGGTTCTGGGTGCCGGGCTGCTCGATCTTGATGGCGCCCATCAGCGAGGCGATGCGCCCACTGGTTTCGAAATCGAGGTTGTTCATCAGCCCGTAGATCAGGCCGGCACGATAGGCATCGCCGCAACCGGTCGGGTCGACGACCGCCGAAGCCTTCGCCGTCGGGATCTCGATGACGCCTTCGCGGGTGTACCAACGCGAACCCTCGCCGCCGCGGGTGACGATGTACGCCGACACCTTCTGGGCGATCTGCTCCGGCGTCCAGCCGGTGCGCTCGCTGAGCAACTGGGACTCGTAATCGTTCACCGAGACATAGGTCGCATTCTCGATGAAGTTGCGGAATTCCTCGCCATTGAACAGCGGCAGCGCCTGACCTGGGTCGAAGATGAAGGGCACGCCCATCGCCCTGAACTCGGCAGCGTGCTGCAGCATCGCGTCGCGGTTGTCCGGCGCGACGATGCCAAAGGAGATGCCGCGCACATCCTGCACGTGCGCGCCGTGGCTCTGGGTCATTGCGCCCGGATGAAAGGCGGTGATCTGGTTGTCGTCCAGGTCGGTGGTGATGTAGGCCTGGGCGGTGTAGTAATCGGGCAGTTCGCGCACGCAGCGCAGATCGACGCCGAGCGCCTCGAAATGCGCGCGGTAGGGCTCGAAGTCGCGCCCGACCGCGCCGAAGGGCACCGGGTACCCGCCGAGCAATTTGAGGTTGTAGCTGATGTTGCCGGCGCAGCCGCCGAACTCGCGCCGCAGCGTCGGGACGTAGAAGGCCACGCTCAACATGTGCACCTTGTCGGCGAGGATGTGGTTCTTGAAGCGGTCCTCGAACACCATGATGGTGTCGTAGGCCATCGAGCCACAGATCAGGGCTTGCTTGGGCGCCATGCGGGTTGCAGTCCGGACAGGGAAAAATCAGCGGGAGACTAGCGCGGAAGGGGGCGGGAGGTCACCCGGATTTGGCGGGAACCGGTCGCCCCTGCCGATGCGCTTGTCCGCGCATCGAACTGTCGCGTACCCGTGACTGCATTTTTGTCCGCGAAGGACGCCAAGGACGCAAGAGCGTCTTCGATTGCGCAGCATCCCCATGCTGCGACTCCCGGTGCCTGCCTCAGCGCACCACTGCCACTGCTTGCAGCAGCAGCAACTCGCAAGCGCCGTTGCCGGTGTCCTCGCGCGTCAGGGAAGACCGCCAGTGCCAGCCATCCCCGCGACGGGCCTCCACCAGCAGGCCTTCGAGGTAGATGATTTGCCCCGCGCGTACCTTGCGGAGTGCGGACTCGACACCGCGGTCGGCCGGGATGATGTGGACGTTGGCCGCCGAGCGGACGATCTCATCCGGCGGAATCGGCGGTTCATGGGACCAGCGGTAAGTGAAGAACCGGGCGCCCTGATCGACACTGAGCTGGTCGATGACCGCCGTATCGGACATGCGGCCCCAGCCAATGGCGAAGTCCAGCGGCGACAGCGCCGCGCCTTCGTCGAAGCGGTAGCTGAGGCGCGACAGCAGGCGCGATTCGGCCCTGAACTCGGCCAACGGGGTCAGTTCGAAATCGCCATGGCGGATGCTCGGCCGGCTGCCGATCTCGCGCTGTACCGGTGGCCTGGGAGCGAGCACGCCCGGTGGGCGCTCGATTGGCGAGGGCTCGCGCGTGTGCAGGTGCCAGAGGGCGCCGCCAGTACAGATCGCCAGGATCAGCAGGTGCTCGCGCTTCATCGCCGCCGGGTGGTCTTGCCGGAACCTGGTGAGAACGTTCCAAGCACGCGCTGACCCGCCTGCGCAATGATTGCGGCGATGGCATGCATCAGCGGCTCGCGCGCATCGCTGCGTCGCCACAGGAGGCCCAACTGGCGCTTCGGCACCGGGTCGCCGAAAGAACGCAGCACAAGGTTTTCGTTGACTGCAACCGGCGGCATCACCGCGAGTTGCGGCAGCAAGGTGACACCGACATTGGCGGCGACCATCTGCCTCAGCGTCTCCAGGCTGGTGGCGCGGAAGCCGCTGCGCTCGGCCGCGCCGCCCAATTCGCAGAGTGCGAGCGCCTGGGTGCGCATGCAGTGACCCTCTTCCAGCAGCAGCACCTCACGGTTGCGCAGATCGCTCATGCGCACGCTGGGCGGAAAGTCACTGGCGCGTTCGCGCGGCAGCGCCAACAGAAAGGGTTCCTCGAACAGCAGGGCGGCGGTCATCGCATCGTCGCCGGCGGGTAGCGCAAGCACCGCGGCGTCGAGGTCGCCGCGCTCCAGCTGCGCCAGCAGCTCCTCGGTCTTTTCCTCCACAAGCAGCAGTTCCAGGCGCGGGAAACGCTGGTGCAGCGCCGGCACCGCGTGCGGCAGCAGGTAGGGTCCGAGGGTCGGAAAGATCCCCAGGCGCACACTGCCGGCTTCCGGATCGCGCGCGCTCCGTGCGATCTCGCGGATCGCGTCGACCTGCATGAGGACGTTGCGCGCCCGCGCAACGATCGCCTCACCTGCGCTGGTCAGCAGCACGCTGCGCGGCTGGCGCTCGAAGATCTGCACATCGAGTTCTTCCTCGAGCTTCTTGATCTGGGTCGACAGCGTGGGCTGGCTGGCGAAGGAGGCCTCGGCGGCGCGGCCGAAATGCTTGTGGTCGGCGAGGGCCACCAGGTATTTCAAGTCGCGCAGGTTCATCGCTTGTCGCCGCAGGATTCTGCCACCGATCTTATCGTAACCATTCGTCCGCGGAGATTGATCCGGGGCAAGCGCTGGCCGGCGGTCAATCGCTGCGCCGCCGGCCTATCATTCGTGGCGCGTGCACCATCAGGTCGACCATGAACGACGTCACCAATCCCTCCAGCGTCCCGGGAAAGTCGCACCTCGGGATGCGCGAACCGTTCCAGGGCATCCTCGGCCGCAACACCGCCGATTATTCGATCATGGCTGCGCAGCGCCACCACGTGGCGCTCAGCCACATGGCGGATGCCAAGGCCAATCTGATCATCACCGTCTCATCCATCGTCCTGACCATCGCGCTCGGGCGGGTCAACGATCCGGAACTGCGCACCAGCATGCTCACCCTGGCCGGCTTCACCCTCGTGGCGTTGCTGCTGGCGATCCTCGCGGTGCTGCCCAAATACCGGCCATTGCGCCTGAAGGATCCGGACAACCTGCCGAACTATTTCAACATCATGTTTTTCGGGCATTTTTCGGAGATCCCTCGGGAGCAGTTCTTCCGCCTGTGGGCGGACGCGCTGCGCACCGATGCGGCGGTCTACGAAAACCTTGCCAACGACCTGTACTCGATCGGCATTTACCTCGCGCGGCACAAGTACCGCTACCTGCGTTTCAGCTATGTGTTCTTCCTGACCGGCTTCGTCGTTGCGGCGGTCGAGCAGGTGATCCGCTTCGCGACCTGAGGCCGTGCGCATCGGCCACATCCTGGGCGCGCTGCTGGAAGTCGAGCGGCTCGCCGCGGCGCTCGCCGACGTTGTCTCGCGCGGTTGGCCTTGGAGCGTCGACGAACTGCCACGCGAAAGAGCGCTTCACCTCGGACGTGTGGACCTTGCCGGCGCTCCCTGCGCGAGCGTCGGCGATTCCGCCGCGTTGATCCTCGTTGAAGCAACCGCCGGCAGCTATCGACCCGGTGGGTGGCTGGAACTGCAGACCACCCTGAGCGGCGCGCCAGTCGGCGTCTGCCTTGCCTGCGAAAACCCGATGCAGGCACTCGGCTGGTACCGCGGGCTGGGGCTGGCCGGATCCACGCGGCCGGAGATCGATGGGGCGATCTCTGTGGACCTGTCGCAAGGACAGTGGCTGCGGTTCGTGAGCCGGGCAAGCGTACAAGCGGCGCCAAGTTGGCGTCCGCTGGCGATCAGCTTCGCTCGGGTGGACGCACAGGGCCGGCAGTCGCCCGGCCTGCGCCCACGCTTGTTGGCTGGTCCGGAGTGCGAGACCATCGAACTGCTCTGACAGACACAGAAACCCGCCGCTGCTACCAGCCGCCCTGTGCGACGAATTCGGGCGCTCTACAATTGCTTCCTTCGCATCAGCGTTTTTCTCTTCAGCATCACGTGGCGCTGGCGCTCAGCCCGTCCCGCCCACCGTCAGTCCGTCCACACGCAGGGTCGGCTGGCCCACACCCACGGGCACGCTCTGGCCTTCCTTGCCGCATACGCCGACGCCCTGGTCGAGTTGGAGGTCGTCGCCGACCATCGAGACCCGGGTCAGCACATCCGGACCGTTGCCGATCAGCGTGGCGCCCTTGACCGGCGCGGTGATCTTCCCATCCTCGATCAGGTAGGCCTCCGACGCGGAGAACACGAACTTGCCGCTGGTGATGTCGACCTGTCCGCCGCCGAAATTGACCGCGTAGAGGCCCTTCTTGACCGAGCGGATGATCTCCTCGCGGGCGTGCGGGCCGGGGCGCATGTAGGTGTTGGTCATGCGCGGCATTGGCAGGTGCGCGAAAGACTCGCGACGACCGTTGCCGGTGCTCGTGGTGCCCATCAGGCGCGCGTTGAGCTTGTCCATCAGGTAAGCCTTGAGGACGCCGTTCTCGATCAGCGTGGTGCACTGGCTGGGCGTGCCCTCGTCGTCCACCGAGAGCGAGCCACGGCGGCCGGGCAGGGTGCCGTCATCGACCACCGTGACCAGTTCGTGCGCCACGCGCTGCCCGATTCGCCCGGAGAATGCGCTGGTGCCCTTGCGGTTGAAGTCGCCTTCCAGGCCGTGGCCGATCGCCTCGTGCAGCAGGATGCCCGGCCAACCCGAGCCCAGCACCACGGTCATGCTGCCGGCCGGGGCCGGCACCGATTCCAGGTTGACCAGCGCCTGGCGCACCGCCTCGCGGGCGTGCGCGCGGGCGGCGTCGCCGTGCAGGTACTCGTCGAAGCCGCGGCGTCCGCCGCCCCCGGAGAAACCCACCTCGCGACGCCCGGCCTGCTCGGCGATCACCTGCACGCGGAACTGCATCAGCGGGCGGACATCCGCGGCCAGGGTACCGTCGCTCTGCGCGATCAGGATGGTGTCGACCTCGCCCGACAGGCTGACCATGACCTGGCGCACGCGCGGATCCAGGCTGCGCGCGTAGGCATCGATCTCCTTCAGCAGCGCCACCTTAGTCTCGCTGCTGGCGCTGTCGATCGGGTCGATCGCCGGGTACAGCGGTGTGACATCGCGGCCGCGCAGATGTGCCAGGGTGCCATGATCGCCGCTGCGCGCGATCGCGCGCGCGCTGCCGGCCGCCTCGATCAACGCCGCCGGTTCGATCGCATCCGAATAGGCGAACCCGACCTTCTCGCCCGACACGGCGCGTACGCCGACACCCTGCTCGATGTCGTGCGAACCTTCCTTGACGATGCCGTCCTCCAGGCCCCAGCCCTCGTGCCGGGTGTGCTGGAAATACAGGTCGGCGCTGTCCACGCCGGGCCCGAGCAGCGTGCCGAGTGCCTGCTCGACAGCATTCAGGTCCAGGCCCGCGGAGAGGAACTGGCGTTCGGCCAGCGCGATGGGTTTGGCGCTCATCCGGCGAGTCCGAGCAACTGGCGGAAATGCGCGATGGTGGCCGGCAGGCCCTGGTCCAGCGTGATCATCGGTTGCCAGCCGAGTTCGGCCAGCGCCAGGTCGATCACCGGGCGACGCTGGGTCGGATCATCCGATGGCAGCGGCAGGTAGTCGATGCGCGAGGTCGAGCCCGTCAGCGCCAGCACCTTCTGCGCCAGTTCGAGGATGGTGAATTCGCCCGGGTTGCCCAGGTTCACCGGTCCGGTGAATTCGTCGCGCGAGTTCATCAGCCGGATCAGGCCCTCGACCAGATCGTCGACATAACAGAAGGAGCGCGTCTGCTGGCCCTGTCCGTAAACCGTCAGCGCTTCGCCGCGCAGCGCCTGGACCACGAAATTGGACACCACGCGACCGTCGTTCGGGTGCATCCGCGGGCCGTAGGTGTTGAAGATGCGCGCTACCTTGATGCGCACCTGATTCTGCCGGTAGTAGTCGAAGAACAGCGTCTCGGCGCAGCGCTTGCCTTCGTCGTAACACGAGCGGATGCCGATCGGGTTGACGTGACCCCAGTAGGCTTCCGGCTGCGGATGGATCTTGGGATCGCCGTAGACCTCGCTGGTCGAGGCCTGCAGGATCTTGGCTTTGACCCGCTTGGCCAGGCCGAGCATGTTGATCGCGCCATGCACGCTGGTCTTGGTGGTCTGCACCGGGTCATGTTGGTAGTGGATCGGCGAGGCCGGGCAGGCCAGGTTGTAGATCTCGTCGACTTCCACATACAGCGGAAAAGTAACGTCGTGGCGCATCAGTTCGAAGCGCGGGTTGCCGATGAGGTGCGCGACATTGGTCTTGCTGCCGGTGAAGAAGTTGTCCACGCAGAGCACGTCGTGCCCCTGCGCCAGCAGCCGCTCGCACAGATGCGAGCCGAGGAAGCCCGCGCCGCCGGTGACCAGGATCCGCTTGCGGTCGATCTCGCGCATCAGACGAACTCCGGCCGGGTCACGCTGCGGCCGCGGCCAATGCCGTAATAGGCAATGCCGGCCGCCTCGACCGTTTTCGGGTCGTAGATGTTGCGGCCGTCGAACAGCACCTTGGCCGAGAGCTTTTGCGCGATGCGCGCGAAATCCGGGCTCCAGAAGGCCTTCCACTCGGTGACGATGGCCAGTGCGTCGGCGCCCGTCAGCGCATCGGTGGCGTCATCCACAAGGACCAGCTCATCGCGCTGGCCGAATACGCGCTCCGCCTCGTAGCGCGCCTCCGGATCGAAGGCACGCACCTTCGCGCCTGCCTGCCACAGCGCGGCCAGCAGGTAGCGGCTGGGCGCCTCGCGCATGTCGTCGGTGTTGGGCTTGAAGGACAGGCCCCAGACCGCGATGGTGCGGCCCTTCAGGTCACTGCCGAAGTGGCGGCTGATCAGCTCGAACAGCTTGCTCTTCTGGTCGTGGTTGACCGCCTCCACCGAATCCAGGATGCGCGTGGCGTAGCCCACGCCGCGCGCGGTGCGGCCGAGCGCCTGCACGTCCTTGGGGAAGCAGGAGCCGCCGTAGCCGATGCCGGGATAGATGAAGGCGTAGCCGATGCGCGGATCGGAGCCGATCCCGAGGCGCACCGACTCGACGTCCGCGCCGACGCGCTCGGCGATGTTGGCCACCTCGTTCATGAAGCTAATCTTGGTCGCCAGCATCGCGTTGGCGGCGTACTTGGTCAGCTCCGCCGAGCGCTCATCCATCTGCACGATGCGCTCGTGGTTGCGGTTGAACGGTGCGTACAGGGTCTTCAGCGCCTGGATCGCCTTCGCGCTGCTGGAGCCGATGACGATGCGGTCGGGCTTCATGCAGTCCTTGACCGCATCGCCTTCCTTGAGGAATTCGGGGTTGGAGACCACGTCGAACTCAAGGTCCGCGCCGCGCTCGGCCAGCGCGGCCGCGACCTGCGCGCGCACGCGGTCGGCGGTGCCCACCGGCACAGTCGACTTGTTGACCACCACGGCGTAGCGGTCGAGATGGGTGCCTACGGTCTTCGCCACGGCAAGGACATAGCGCAGGTCGGCGCTGCCATCCTCGTCCGGCGGCGTACCGACGGCGATGAAGATCACCTCGCCATGCGCCACTGCGACAGCGGCGTCGGTGGTGAAGCGCAGGTGCCCCGACTGGCGATTGCGCTCGACCAGATCTTCCAGGCCAGGCTCGTAGATCGGGATCTCGCCACGGTTCAGGCGCTCGATCTTGCCCGCGTCGACATCGACGCAGATGACCTGGTTGCCGGCTTCCGCCAGGCAGGCCCCTGTCACCAGGCCCACATATCCTGTCCCGAAAATCGCTACTTGCATGGGTGCTTCCGCGTGGTTCCAAGTAAACGCCGGACTATAGCGGCTGGTGTTGGTGTGGGTTGTTGGTGTTGGAAAGGGCGTTGCACGTGGCCCGTGGCCTTTCGGCCTCCGCGGTCTGCCGCTTCCAATACCAACAGCCCACACCAACACCTGCCCTTGCACCGCCGTCCTGTTGCAATGCAACATCGGGGCAGGAGGACGCCATGCCCGATTCGATGCCTGATTACCTGCGCGCGGTGCTGACTTCTCGCGTTTACGAGGTGGCGATCGAGTCGCCGCTGACCGAAGCGCGGCGCTTGTCCCGGCGCATCGGGCACCGCGTGCTGCTCAAGCGCGAAGACCTGCAGCCGGTGTTCTCGTTCAAGCTGCGCGGTGCCTACAACAAGATGGCCAGCCTGAGCGAAGCCGAGCGCGCGGCGGGGGTGCTGGCGGTCTCCGCCGGCAATCACGCGCAGGGCGTGGCGCTGGCCGCGCGCGAGCTCGGCTGCCGCGCGACCATCGTGATGCCATCGACGACCCCGTCGATCAAGGTCGACGCGGTGGCGGCTTTCGGCGCCGAGATCATCCTCGAAGGCGATGGCTACGACGCCGCAGCAGCGGTGGGCAAGCGGCTCGCTGCCGAGCGTGGCCTGACCTTCGTGCATCCCTACGACGATCCGCTGGTGATCGCCGGACAGGGTACGGTGGCAATGGAACTGCTGCGGCAGCACCCGGGTCGGTTGGACGCGGTCTTCATTCCGGTCGGCGGCGGCGGGCTTGCGGCCGGGATGGCGGCTTACCTCAAGGCGCTGCGGCCGGAGATCCGGGTGATCGGGGTGGAACCGGTGGACGCGGCCTGCCTCGATGCCGCGCTCAAGGCCGGCGAGCCAGTGACCCTGGACCAGGTCGGATTGTTCGTCGATGGCGTGGCGGTCAAGCGCATCGGCGACCACACCTTCAAGGTCTTGCGCCAGCACATCGACGAGATGGTGCTGGTCGGCACCGACGAGATCTGCGCAGCGATCAAGGATGTGTTCGATGACACCCGCATCGTGCTGGAACCGGCTGGCGCCCTGGCGCTCGCGGGGCTCAAGCGCTACGCCGAGGGGCTGGCCGAACCGGCCACGCTATGCGCGGTGGCCAGCGGCGCCAACGTCAATTTCGATCGCCTGCGGCATATCGCCGAGCGCGCAGAGATCGGCGAGGCGCACGAGGCGGTGCTCGGCGTCACCATCCCCGAGCAACCGGGCAGCTTCCTCGGTTTTTGCCGCGCGCTCGGGCCACGCAGCGTCACCGAGTTCAACTATCGCTACGCGCCGGGCGCTGCGGCGCAGATCTATGTCGGGATCGCGCTCCGGCGCGGGGCTGCCGAGCGCAGCGAGCTCCTCGGCCAGTTGCGCGGCGCCGGCTATGCCGTCAGCGACTACACCGACAACGAGCTGGCGAAGCTGCACGTGCGCCACATGGTCGGCGGGCGCGCTGAGGTGAATGGCCGTGAGCGGGTCTACCGCTTTGAGTTCCCCGAGCGCCCCGGCGCGCTGCTGCGTTTTCTCGAGCAGATGGGCACCCGCTGGAACATCACTCTGTTCCACTATCGCAGCCACGGCGCAGCCTACGGCCGCGTGTTCGCCGGTATCGAGGTGGCCGATGCTGCCGACGAATCCGCCCTTCACGCCAGCCTCGGCGTGCTCGGCTACGACTGCGTCGACGAGACTGATAATCCGGTGGTGCGCCAGTTCCTGCGCACCTGAACGCAAAATCCGGACGGGGTCCGATCCGTCCCCAGCGCCCCCCAGCCACCTGCACTCCGACGCATGCGCCTGCGCCCACCCGCGAAGCTGAATCGCTTCCTGCACATCACCGGACGCCGCGCGGATGGTTATCACCTGCTGCAGACGGCCTTCGAGCTGATCGACTGGTGCGACGAGCTCGAGATCGAGGCGCGCGATGACGGCGTGATCGCGCGGGTCGGCGGCATGGCCGAAGTCGCGGCGGATGACGACCTGGTGGTGCGCGCGGCGCGCGCGCTGCAGCCGCTGGCGCCCTCGGGTGCAGGCTGCACGCTCGCCCTGACCAAGCACATCCCGACCGGCGCGGGCCTGGGCGGTGGCAGCGCGGATGCGGCGGCGACGCTGCTGGCGTTGAACCATCTGTGGCAGTTGCGCCTGGGCGCGGATGAACTGATCCGCATCGGCGCGCGCCTCGGGGCCGATGTGCCGGTGTTCCTCGGCCAGCAACCGGCGTTCGCCGAGGGCATCGGCGAAGAGCTGCAGCCGCTGCCCTTATGTGCATCGGCATTACCTGGTGGTGCACCCGGGCGTGGCATTGGCCACCGGGCCGATGTTCGCGCACCCTGCGCTGCGCCGGGACTGCGCGCCGGTGTCGGTTGCGCAGTATCTGGCCGGCGGCATCGAGGACAATGTGTTCGCGCCGGTGGCCTGCGCGCTGGCGTCCGGGGTGGTCGCGGCGATGGACTGGCTGCAGCTACGTTGTGGCGAGGCGCGGCTGACCGGGAGCGGCAGCGCAGTGTTCGCGGAAGTGGCGGATCCGCTGGCTGCGCAGACGCTTCTGGCTGAGCTTCCGGTGAACTGGCGCGGTCGCGTGGCGGTTTCGGTCGCGAATTGGTTTGACAACGCCTTGGCGCGGGCCGGAAAATAGCGGGCTCCGTGGACAGCCATCGGGCCCGGTCACCAGACCAGGCAGCGGGCCATCGCGGACGGCTTGGGGCGTCGCCAAGTCGGTAAGGCACGGGATTTTGATTCCCGCATTCCTAGGTTCGAGTCCTAGCGCCCCAGCCAATTATTCCCATGAGCTCGAAGCGTCCAGACCTCTCCCCGCCCGGTTTGATGGTGTTCACCGGCAACTCGCACCCGCGTCTGGCCAGCCAGATTGCGTTCGAGCTGGGTGTGCCGCTGGGCAAGGCCAATGTGGGCCGCTTCAGCGATGGCGAAGTCGCCATCGAGATCCTCGACAACGTCCGCAACCAGAATGTCTACCTGGTGCAGCCGACGTCGCCGCCCGCCGCAGAGAACCTGATGGAACTGCTGGCGTTCGTGGACGCGCTCAAGCGCGCTTCCGCCTCGTCGGTGACCGCGGTGATGCCGTATTTCGGCTATGCGCGCCAGGACCGCCGGGCGCGCAACGCGCGCGTGCCGATCACCGCCAAGGTGGCGGCCGACATCATCGGCACCGTCGGCACCGACCGCGTGCTCACGGTGGACCTGCACGCCGACCAGATTCAGGGTTTCTTCGACGTCCCGCTGGACAATGTTTACGCCTCGCCGGTGCTGCTGGCCGACATGTGGCGCAACTACGCGGGCGATTCGATCATCGTGGTGGCGCCGGACGTCGGTGGCGTCGTGCGCGCGCGGGCGATGGCCAAGCGCCTCGACGATGCCGACCTGGCGATCATCGACAAGCGCCGCCCGAAGGCCAACGAATCGGTGGTGATGAACATCATCGGCGACGTGGCCGGGCGCACCTGCATCCTGGTCGACGACATCGTGGACACCGCCGGCACCCTGTGCTCGGCGGCGCGCGCGCTGAAGGAGCGCGGCGCCAAGCGCGTCGTCGCCTATTGCGTGCATCCGGTGCTGTCCGGTGCAGCCGTCGACAACATCAGCAACTCCGCGCTCGACGAGATGGTGGTCACCGACACCATCGCGCTGCGCCCGGAAGCCCGCGCCTGCAGCCGCATCCGCCAGTTGTCGGTCGCCGAGTTGCTGGCCGAGACCATCCGGCGCATCGATGGCGGTGAGAGCGTGAGTTCATTGTATGTGGATTGAAGCGGTGAAAGGTGAAAAGTGAAAGGGCGGCCAGGGCGCACCCGCTTCTCCTTTCACTTTTTACCTTTCACTTTTTACCGCTCCGAGTAGCGAGTCCTGTGGCTGCACGCGGCTACAGCACTCACCCCTCGGATCGGCTGGTCGCGGCCGGTGTTGCGGAGGTGAGGCGTGGCGAACGGAT
This sequence comes from Rhodanobacteraceae bacterium, assembly GCA_016713135.1. NCBI lineage: Bacteria > Pseudomonadati > Pseudomonadota > Gammaproteobacteria > Lysobacterales > Rhodanobacteraceae > Rhodanobacteraceae bacterium. The sequence continues at coordinate 144,011 of JADJPR010000003.1, forward strand.
CGCCGCGGCCTCTCATCAACGGCGTTCCCGGATGGAATGCCATCATTGAAGGATGTTTGAAATGGCCAAGATTCGAAATGTGCCGGTGGAATTCCGCGCTGACGAAGGGAAGGGTGCGAGCCGCCGCCTTCGCGCCGCGGGCAAGGTGCCGGCGATCCTGTACGGTGGCGGCCAGGCGCCGCGCGCGCTGCAGATGGACCAGCTGCTGGCCTATCGCTACGCCAACAACGAGTGGTTCTACACCTCCATCCTCGAGCTGGACGTGGGCAACGAGACGCAGAAGGCGCTCCTGCGCGACCTGCAGCGTCATCCGTACAAGCCGATGCTGCTGCACATCGACTTCCAGCGCGTGTCCGAGACCGAGCCGGTGCGCCTGCGCGTGCCGCTGCACTTCCTGAATCAGGCCACCTCGCCGGCCGGCAAGACCGGCGGCTCGCTGATCCTGCACGAGCTCAACGACGTCGAAATCAGCTGCCTGCCGAAGGACCTCCCGGAGTTCCTGGAAGTCGACCTGGCGGACCTGAAGATCGGCGACACCATCCACGTGTCCGACATCAAGTTGCCCGAGGGCGTGGAAATCCCGTCGCTCAAGCTGGGCCGTGAGCACGATGTGGCGGTGGTCGTGGCACGCATGGCGATCGAGGAAGCGGCGGAAGCGCCGGCCGAAGGCGCTGCGCAGCCGGTTCCGGCGGCGGGCAAGAAGCCGGCCGCTGCGGCCAAGGCTGCGGCCCCGGCGAAAGCTGCCCCGGCCAAGCCGGCGGCAAAGAAGTAATTCGCGCCGTTGAGTATCGCATCGGCCGGCCGGCGACGGCCGGCCGATGTGTTTTCGGAGCGGGGAAAAGTGAAAAGTGAAAAGTGAAAAGTAAGGCCGAGGGTGAAACGTCAAACGTAAAACGTCAATCGAAACGCTGGCCAGTTGACGTTTTACGTTTCACGTTTGACTTCGATGCGCGGGGGGTGATTCCCTGCCGAGTGAAACGTCAAACGTAAAACGTCAATCGAAGCGGTGGCCGATTGACGTTTTACGTTTCACCCGACCCACGATTGACTCTCCGATCTGTCATGTCTCCGGGCAACCCCATCCGCGTCGTATTCGGGCTCGGCAATCCCGGCGCCGAGCATGCGCGCCAGCGGCACAACGCTGGATTCTGGTTCGCCGATGCGCTGGCGGAGCAGTTGGGCGTGCGCCTGTTGCCGGAGTCGAAGCTGAACGCGGAGGTCGGCAAGGGGGCGGGCGGCCTGCTGCTGGTCAAGCCAACCACCTACATGAACCGCAGCGGCATCGCGGTCAGCGCGGTGCTGAACTACTACAAGATCGATCCTTCCGAAGCGCTGCTCGTGCACGACGAACTCGACTTGCCGCCGGGGGTTGCGCGCCTCAAGTTCGACGGCGGCCACGGCGGCCAGAACGGTTTGCGCGACACCATGGTGCAACTCGGGCATGGCAAGTTCCACCGTTTGCGCATCGGCATCGGCCACCCTGGCCGCAAGGAACTGGTCACGCCCTGGGTGCTCGGCCGCCCGAGCGTCGCCGACGAGCAGGCCATCCGCGGCGCCATCGATGCCGCGTTGGCGGTGTTCCCGCTGTGCCGGGAGGGCGCGCTGGACCGGGCGATGATGTTGTTGCATACCCCGAAGCCTTGACCGGCATCTATCCGGGTGCGGTCAAACGTAAAACGTAAAACGTCAATCGGGACCGGGGCGAATTGACGTTTTACGTTTCACGTTTGACCTTGCATCCAATCATTCAATCAGGGCCCCGTGCCCGCTGGAGTTCCAACCCCATGGGCATCAAATGCGGCATCGTCGGCCTGCCCAATGTCGGCAAGTCGACGCTCTTCAATGCGCTGACCAAGGCGGGCATCGCGGCAGCCAACTACCCTTTCTGCACCATCGACCCGAATGTCGGTGTGGTGCCGGTGCCGGATCCGCGCCTGGATGCGTTGTCGAAAATCGCAAAGCCGCTGAAGATCATCCCCACCACCATCGAGTTCGTCGACATCGCGGGCCTGGTCAAGGGAGCCGCGCAGGGCGAAGGCCTGGGCAACCAGTTCCTCGCGCACATCCGTGAGGTCGATGCGATCTCGCACGTGGTGCGCTGCTTCGAGCACCCGGACATCGTGCACGTGGCCGGCAAGGTCGATCCGATCTCGGACATCGAGACCATCGACACCGAACTGGCGCTGGCGGACCTGGACAGCGTCGAGAAGGCGCTGAACCGCGCCGAACGCGCCGCCAAGGCGGGCGACAAGGACGCGATCGCGCGCCGCCCCGTGCTGCAGAAGGTGCGCGATGCACTGGATCAAGGCAAGCCGGCGCGCACCGTCGAGCTGAGTGCCGACGAGAAGCTGCTGTTGCGCGACCTGTTCCTGCTGACGCTGAAGCCCGTCATGTACGTCGCCAACGTGCGTGAGGATGGCTTCGAGAACAATCCCTTCCTCGACGCCGTGCGCGCGCGCGCCGCGACCGAGGGCGCCGAGGTGGTGCCGGTGTGCGCGGCCATCGAAGAAGAGCTGGGCCAGCTGGAAGATGAGGATCGCGCGGCTTTCCTCGCCGACATGGGCCTGGACGAGCCCGGCCTCAACCGCGTGATCCGCGCCGGCTACAAGCTGCTCGGCCTGCGCACCTATTTCACCGCGGGCGAGAAGGAAGTCCGTGCGTGGACGATAAAGGCCGGCTTCACCGCCCCGCAGGCAGCCGGCGTGATCCACACCGACTTCGAGAAGGGCTTCATCCGCGCCGAAACCATCGCCTACGACGACTACATCCGCTGCAAGGGCGAAGCCGGCGCCAAGGCCGAAGGCAAGCTGCGCCTGGAAGGCAAGGACTACATCGTGCAGGAAGGCGATGTGCTGCACTTCCGCTTCAACGTCTGACCGCCGGGCAGAGCAAGCTCCGCTCGGCAAACAGCCCCGAGCGGAGCGAGCTCCGCGCTACGGGCGGCCTGCGTAGTGCCGAGCTTGCTCGGCAAGCAGCCCCCAAGCGGAGCAAGCTCCGCTCTACAGAGTGGCTTCGCGTAGTGCCGAGCTTGCTCGGCACCCGCCTCCATTCACATCAGAAATAGACGCGCACACCGGCCGTCAGGTTACGGCCCGGCAGCGGCGCGCGGTCTTTGAGGACCGAGGTGTGCAGCCTGGCTTCGGCGTCGCCGAGGTTCTCGCCCTTGAGATACCACTCGAAGTTCGCCGAGCCGGCGTCGAAGGTGTAACCCAGGTACGCATCCCACAGCGTGAAGCTGTCGCTCGTGCTCTCCAGGGCGGCAACGCGGTCCTGTTCGAAGTAGTGCAGGGCGCCCACACTGGCTTGCCAGGCGCCGGTGTGCCAGCGCAGTTCCCCACCCAGTCTGCTTTGCGGGATCCGCGGAAGGTCGCCGCCACCGACGACGTGTGCCCGCACGCGGTCGCCGTACCCACGCAGATCGAAGTGGCCCACGCTCGTCTCACCCAGGTGCCACAGTCCCTCTGCTTCGAATCCCGTGAACCGGGCATCCTCCTGGGTCCACTGCCAAACCGGGAGATCGTCCTCGATGTCGCCGGTGTCCAGCTGGTAGATGAAGTCGTCGAAGCGCGTGTGGAACAGGTTCACGCTGCCCGTGAAGCGCTCGCTGCGCCAGCGCAGGCCGACATCGAACTGATTGGCGATTTCCTCGTCGAGGCTGGCATCACCGATTTCATAGGCCGCAGTGGCCGCGTGCGGACCATCCGAAAACAGCTCTTCAGCGGTGGGAAGGCGCGCCGCCCGGTCTGCGCTCAGGGTGAGTGAGACCGGTCCGGTCAGCGGCACGCTGGCGCCCGCGGACAGGCTCCAGCCGCGGTGGTCCGCCGACTGGCCAGTGCGGGTGTCGATCTCCTGCGAGTCGTAACGGGTGCCCAGCTCCAGTTTCCAGTCGCCGAGGTCGCGCTGTTCGATCAGGAACAAGCCCAACTGCGAGGTGTCGCTCGGTGGCACGAAGGCTTCCTCGCCCGCGGCTTCGAAGTCCCGCTCGCTGAAGCTCAGGCCATAGGCGCCGCGCCAACCGCCGACCTCTGCATGCACGACATCCACGCGTCCGATCAGCTCGTCGTTGTCGAAGCGCGTGCCCACCTCGTCGCCCTCCAGCTCGACATGCTCATAGCGATTGTGGCCGATCCGCACGCGCACATCTTCGGCGAGGTCCGACCCGGTCTTCAGTCCTCCCTTGAGGTCGATGCGTGTCTGGTCCATGTCCAGGGGCACGACCTCCTCTTCCTCTTCGCTCTTCAGCGCGCGCTCTTCCGCGTGCTCGTGCGCATGTCCCGGGATGCCGTAGTTGGAGCGGTAGCTGCTGACCGCCAGGCCGATGAAGCCCGACTCGCCGATCCACGACGCGCCCACGGCACCACCGTGGTTGCGCAGCGCGCTGTTCTCGACGATTCCTTCGGGCTCGTCCTCGTCTGCATCGACCTCTGCGCGTCCGGGGATCTCGTAGTCCTCCACATCGCGGTGGTAGGCGTCCGCACGCAGGACGAAACGCTCATTGCCCGTCTCGATGCGCGCCATCCCGAAGCGCGCATCGGCCACGCTGTCGACACCGAACTGGGCGCGTCCGCTGAATGGCGCCTGCGCGCCTTCCTCCGCGATCCGCCCATCCACGACATTGACCACCCCGCCGACCGCGCCCGCACCGTAGAGCAGCGTCGCCGGACCGCGCAGCACCTCGATCTGGTCCGCGAGGAAGGGCTCGATCGTCGTGGCGTGGTCCACGCTCACGGTCGAGGCGTCCATCGAGGATATGCCTTCGCTCAGGACCTGGACTCGCGCGCCATCCTGGCCGCGAATCACCGGGCGGCCAACGGCCGGGCCGAAGAAGCTCGTCTGCACGCCGGGCTCATGCGACAAGGTTTCGCCCAGCGTATCTGCCTTGCGCTGCTCGAGCTGAGGGCCGCGCAGCACCGATGCGGGCTGGATCAGATCCCCATAGGCGCTCTTCAACGGATCCGCTTCGACGATTACTGCGTCCAGTTCACGTGCATGTTCCTGCGCGTGTTCTTCCTGGCCTGCCGCCGTCGCGCGCAGGGAAGTGGCGATCAGCAGTGTCAGGAGCAGAAGTCTGGGTTGTTGCGCGCGCATGGCTGAATCCTGGATGTTGTTATAACATCACACTATCGCGATGCATCAGAGTGCGCAAGCCGTCAGCGTTCGTGGAATAGCCTGCCGCGGTCCGGGTCAGGCGCGACTGCTGCGCCAGGCGTATGCCGCGGCCAGCAAGGCCAGTCCCAGCAGCGCTGCGCCGACGCCAGGAATCAGCATCAGCATCGGCAGTCCGAGCAGTGCCAGACCCAATCCGAGCGCAAGACCGTCCATCCGTGCGGCTGGCTCCGGACGCTTGAGCGCAAGCCGGACCAGATGATCGAGGCTGAGTTTGCCGGGTCCGTTGAACACCAGCGGGATCAACATGACCACGAACAGCAGCGGCAGCTTGTAATTGCCGTGACCCATGTCGGAAATCGCGTAGCCCTTGAGCAGGTCGCCCCACATGTCCCACATGTCCGGCCAGTGCACCGCGGCGGTGGCCACGAAGGTCAGGAACAGCAGCGAAAAGGCGAAGAAGCGCGTGGCGAGACCCAGCCACAGCGCGATCGCGCCGACGAGCTCGAACCAGGTTGCCATGGTCCACGACACACTGGCCGGGACGAGATTGAAGGGGAACCGGAAAATCGCCCTGGATGCCGGCGAACCAATTCTCGCCGCGGAACTTCTCCAGGCCCGCCTCGAAGAACTCCCATCCCATCACCAGGCGCATGACCAGGCGGGGAACGTACTCGCCCATGGCGCGCAGGCGTTCGACGATGGCGTCGTAGAGTCCGAAGATCATCAGGGTCATGGCTTGGGCGTCCGCAGTCGATGACTGGATCAGACCGGCCGAGGCCTGGATTGATTTCACGGATCGAGCACACGGAGGCCGGGCATCTTCCCAATGTTGTGCCGCTGCCACGGCCTTGCCCCCGTGCGCCCGGACAATGACCCGCGCAGCTCACACTGGCCACACACACCAGGTGTCTGCTGGAGCCTCCTCAGGTCCCGAGCGCTTCCATGTCTCGCATCGCCTTCACCGGATCCACCACCTTCAAGCTGTTCGTCCTTGGCTTCCTCTCGCTGCTGTTGCTGATTCCGCTTGGCCTGGTTTACGACCTGGTGCAGGAGCGGGCGAGCCTGGCGCACGAGGCGGAATCGCGCATTGCCGCGGGCTGGGGTCGCGAGCAGAGCCTGCTGCTGCCGCTGCTGCGCTTCGAGTTCACCCGCGACAGCGTCAACAAGGACAACGAGATCATCCGTGAACGCCGTACCCGCTGGCTGACGCCGGTGCAGGCCGACGTCAAGGCCACGCTCAAGGTCGAAACCCGCCAGCTCGGCATCTACGAGCTGCCGATCTACAGCGCGGCGGTGCGCATCGAGGGCAGCTACAACCCGGCCGCGGCGCGTGCCGACCTGGACGAGCCCGACAGCTGGACCTTGCAGCAACTGACCCTGCAGTTCGCACCGGGCGACCTTACCGGCTTGCGCGAAGTGCGCCGGGTGGAGCTGGCAGGCAGCGAGCTCAAGCTCAAGCCGGGGGCGGAACGCTGGGTGGTCGACCACGCCGTGCGCGGCAGTGAATCGCGCGCGGTGCTCGCCACCCCAATCGCAACCGACGTCGCAATCGCAGCGAGCCTGGGCTTTGCCATCGACCTGGAACTGGCCGGTGCGCGGGCGCTCGACTTCGTGCCCAACGCCGCCGAGTTCAGCGTGGCGGTGCAGGGCGACTGGCCGCATCCCGGCTTCGCCGGCGGCGCGCTGCCGCGCGAACGCGAGGTCAGCGCGGCGGGTTTCAGCGCCGGCTGGCGCCTGCTCGATCTGTCCACCGGCATCCCGGCGGTGATCGGCGACGCGGGCTCCATCAGCCAGTGGGGCAATCAGGCAGTCGGCGTGGCGCTGGTCGAGCCGGGTGGGCTGTACCAGCAGAACGAGCGCACCGCCAAGTACGGCGTGCTGGTGCTGGCGCTGACCATGGCCGCGCTGTTCCTCACCGAGGTGCTGGTCGGCGTGCGCCTGCATCCCTTCCACTATGCGCTGGTCGGCATGGCGCTGGCGGTGTTCTACCTGCTGCTGCTGGCGCTCAGCGAGCACATCGGGTTCATCCCGGCCTATCTGCTGGCCGCGGCCGCGGTGGTCGCGATGGTCGGCGGCTATTCGGCGGCGGTGTTGCGCGGCTGGGGCAGGGGCGCGGTCGGTGCCTGTGTGCTGGCGACGCTTTACGGCTTCTTGCTGGTGCTGATCCGCGCCGAGGAAATGTCGCTGCTGCTGGGTGCGATCGGCCTCGCCCTGCTGCTCGCCGCCGCGATGTACCTGACCCGACGTCTCGACTGGTACAGTGCCGGCCCCGCCGATTCCAGTGACCCCCAGGGCGCCACGCCATGAACCTGCTCGCCATCGAATGCTCGACCGAAGTGCTGTCGGTGGCGGTCTGGAGCGCCGGCGAAGTCTGCGAGCGCATCGACGCGCCGGGCCCGCGCCACGGCGACCGCCTGCTGCCGCTGATCGACGCCGTGCTCGCCGATGCACGCATCGGCAAGCTGGACCTGTCCGCGGTGGCCTTCGGTTGCGGTCCCGGCGCGTTCACCGGGGTGCGCATGGCGGTGGCCGCGGCCCAGGGCATCGCCTACGGCCTGGACATCCCGGCGCTTCCAGTTTCGTCGCTGGCGGCGCTGGCGCAGGAGGGTTTCGAACGCGGCGCGGTGGCGCCGATCCTGGCGCTGGCGGATGCGCGCATGGGCGAGCTGTACGCGGGCTACTTCGATGTCGACGCCGACGGCCTGGTGCTGTCGCTGGGCGACGAGCGGCTGCTCACGCCAGCCGCGCTGGAGCTGCCGGGGGACAACATCTGGTGCGCCGTCGGGCCCGGCGAGCGCGCCCACCGCGAGGCGCTGAAACAGCGCTTCGGCTATCGCCTGGACCGCGTCGACGGCCCGCTGTACCCGCAGGCGGGCAGCATCGCCCGCCTCGGCGCCCGCGCCTTGCGCGCGGGCCAGGGCGTGCCCGCGCGCCAGGCGCTGCCAGTTTATCTCCGCGACAAGGTGGCCTTTACCGAGGCGGAGCGGCGGGCGAAGCAGTGATGGAGCGGTGAGTGGTGAGTGGCGATGAAGCTGTGAGTAGTGAGTGGTGAGTAGTGAGTGGCAGAAGCGGTGCCCCGCAAGCCGAGACTCAGAGAGTGATCACTCGCCGATACCACGCCGGTGCCTCGAATCGCTCTTGCCACTCACAAAGCGGTGCCCCGCAAGCCGAGATTGAGAGAGGAATCACTCGCTGATCCTGCAAAGGTGCCTCGAATCGCTCTTGCCACTCACTACTCACTACTCACTACTCACAGCTTTAGCCCCACTCACTACTCACACCCTTCTATACTCCGCGCCCCTTTTCCCCGGTGCGCGCCATGTCCTCCGCCGTCCCCAAGATCGGCTTCGTCAGCCTGGGTTGCCCGAAGGCGCTGGTCGATTCCGAGCGCATCCTGACCCAGCTCCGGGCGGAAGGTTATGCCATCGTGCCGACCTACGATTCGGCCGACGTGGTGGTGGTCAACACCTGCGGTTTCATCGACGCCGCGGTGGAGGAATCGCTGGAGGCGATTGGCGAGGCGCTGGCGGAGAACGGCAAGGTGGTGGTCACCGGTTGCCTCGGCGCGCGTTCGGAGCTGATCCGCGAGAAGTTCCCCGAGGTGCTGTCGATCAGCGGCCCGCAGGACTACCAGTCGGTGCTGGATGCGGTGCATGCGCAGAAGCCGCCGCAGCACGATCCCTTCATGGACCTGGTGCCGCCGGCCGGGCTGAAGCTGACCCCGCGGCACTACGCCTACCTGAAGATTTCCGAGGGCTGCAACCACCGCTGCAGCTTCTGCATCATCCCGTCGATGCGCGGCGATTTGGTCAGCCGGCCGATCGACGAGGTGCTCGTCGAGGCCGAGAAGCTGGCCGAAGTCGGGCGTCAAGGAGCTGCTGGTGATCTCGCAGGACACCAGCGCCTACGGGGTGGATCTCAAGTACGCCGAGCGCAGCTGGCGCGGGCGCGCGCGGCAGACGCGCTTCCTGGACCTGGCCGATGCGCTGGGCGAGCTGGGCATCTGGGTGCGCATGCACTACGTCTACCCGTACCCGCACGTCGACAAGGTGTTGCCGTTGATGGCGGAGGGGAAGATCCTGCCGTACCTGGACATCCCGTTCCAGCACAGCAACCCGCGCATCCTCAAGCTGATGAAGCGCCCGGCCAGCGGCGAGAAGAACATCGAACGCATCCGCGCATGGCGCGAGATCTGCCCGGAGATCACCCTGCGCAGCACCTTCATCGTCGGCTTCCCCGGCGAGACCGAGGCCGAGTTCGAGGAGCTGCTGGATTTCCTCGACGAGGCGCAGCTCGATCGCGTCGGCGCCTTCGCCTACTCGCCGGTGACCGGCGCGGCGGCCAACGCGCTGCCCGATCCGGTGCCGGAGGAGCTCAAGCAGGAGCGCCTGGCGCGCTTCATGGAGAAACAGGCGGATATCAGCGCGGCCCGCCTGGCGCGCAAGGTTGGCAGCGTGCAGCGGGTCTTGATCGACGAGGTGGGCCCGAGCGTGGCCATCGGCCGCAGCAGCGCCGATGCGCCGGAAATCGACGGCAAGGTGACCATCGCGCTGGGCCGCAAGGGCCGCGGACGCAAGGCCGCGATCGCGCGCGCCGACGCGCCCACGCTGAAGCCCGGCGATTTCGTCGAGGTCCAGATCGTCGAAGCCGACGAGCACGACCTGCATGGCGTCCTCGCTGGTTGAGCCGCCCTTCGACCAGTTGGGCGACGTCGCGCAACTGATCGACTGGCCCTGGGACGACGCGCTCGCCGTGCTCAATGCGCAGGCACAGGCGCGCCTGCCGGGTGGCCTGGGCTTCGTCGAGCAGACGCCCGCGCTGGTTGCCGATGACCTGTCCTACGAGCAGCGCATCGGCGAGCGCGGCCAGGTCGCGATGCGCCGCGATTCGCTGCACGACCTCTACGGCGCGCTGATGTGGCTGCGCTGGCCGCAATCCAAGTGGTCGATCCACCAGGGCCAGATGGCCGGCGTCCGCGCGCACGGCGCCCGGCAGCGCTCGCGCCACCAGCAGGCGCTGACGCACATCGACGAGGCGGGGCTGGTCGTGGTCACGCCAGACCGGGGTTTGATCGACGCCCTGCACGGGCACGACTGGACCGGCCTGCTCGGCGCGCGCCGCGGCGACTGGTCTCGGGCGCAGGTGCGGGTCATCGGCCACGCGCTGTTCGAACTCCGGCGCACCCAGCCGCACGATTTGCTCGCCGGCAAGGTAATTGCGCTGCTGGCGCCCGCGGGCACGCCACAGGACACGGTCGATGACTGGGTGGCACAGGCGCTCGCCGATGGCCGCGCCGCCGCCGACCCCAAGGACCTGCCGACGCTGCCACTGGCGGCGATACCGGGCTGGGATCCGCGCAACACCGAACCGGCATTCATCGCCAGCGCGCCGTGCTTCAGGCCGCGGCCCGCAGGTCGGGTCTATGCGCCGCCGCTCCTGCCGCCCACAACCCACAACCCACAACCCACAACCCTTGGTTCAGGGTAGCGGAATCGGCGTCGTCGAATGTCGCAGCGCGCGGCGCAGCCAGCGCGAACGCTGGGCGCGGCCGGTGACGGCGGCCACCAGGTGCTTGGGCCGTAGCGGTTTCAGCAGGTAGTCGTCGCCGCCGGCCGTGAGCGTCTCGAAGCGGCGCTCCTGGTCCTCGTCGCCAGAGATCAGCACCACCGGCGTGAAGGCGGTCTTCGGGTGCGCGCGGAAAAGGCTCAGCAGTTCCAGCCCGTTGAGGCCCGGCATGTGCAGGTCGAGCAGGATCACATCGGGAATGAACTCGTCGAGCACGTTCAGAGCGTGCGTGGGATCGGTGATCACGCGGGTGTTCATCCCGGAGCGCTTGAGCACCGACTCCACCACCATGGTCATCGAGACATCGTCATCGATCACCAGCGCACGGTAGGGATCCAGGCGGTCGCGCAGCACCTCGACGATCTCGCGCGCCAGCGCATCCACCGCACCCGGCAGCACGAAGAAGCCATCCGCCGCCGACTGGCTGGCGCGCAGGCGCAGGCGCGGGTCGTCCGAGCGCGATACCACGAACAGGCCGATGCGGCGGCGTGCGGCGTCGAGCGAAGGGTCGAGCTGAACCAGCTTCTCCCACACGTCCAGGCCCGCCGCCGGCAGGATCAGCGCCCTGACCTGCGGCTGGTTCAGCCAGTGACCGGTCTGTCGGTCCAGGCGGAGCAGCGGTTGCACCTGGTAGCCGAACTCTTCCAGTTCCATGCCGAGCACGCCGGCATCGCGGCCGGTGGGGTCGATGAACACGATGGTATCCGGCGCCGCCGGTGCTTCTGGCGCCGGTGCTGGCGGTTTGCCGGCAGCCACTTCCGGCGCGCGCGGCGGGGCCTTCAGCTCGGGCGTCATCAGTTCCAGCGCGGTGGAAGTCTCCAGGCGCTGCAACTGTTCGTTGACCGCTTCCAGCAGGGCTTCCATCTGCAATCGCTTGCCGTCCATCGGGCCTGCCGATGACTCGGTGAAGGCACTCAGGTACGCCGCAAAACCGAGAGCCGCCTCGGCCAGCGATCCGTGGCGCGGGTCGTTCAACGGCTCGGCCAGCTCTTCGGCGCGCACGCAGACATCCTCCGCGCGGCTGGGTTCCCAGCGCTCCGCGAGCAAGGCGCGCGCATCGGCAATCAGCTGGCGGATCGGTTCCAGGTCGATCACGGGCAAAATTCCTCATAGGGATTGGCGTAGCCGAGGCCCGCCAGGATGCGAATCTCCAGCGCTTCCATCCGCGCAGCCCCAGCCGCGTCCTCGTGATCGTAGCCGAGCAGGTGCAGCACGCCGTGAACGGTCAGGTGCGCGTGGTGCGCCTGGGTGCTCTTGCCTTGCTCGCCGGCTTCGCGCGCGATCACCGGCGCGCACAGGGCCAGGTCGCCGATCAGGCGTTGGCCGTCCATGGTCGCGTCCGCGGGAAAGGACAGGACATTGGTGGCGTAGTCCTTGCCTCGGTAGTCGCGGTTGAGCTGGCGGCCCTCGTCGGCACCCACCAGGCGCAACGACAGCGCGAAACATCCACGCCGCCGGGCGCCCGCGAGCGCCGCCAGCGCCCAGCGCTGGTAGGACGCCTTCGCCGGCAGGCCGCGGCGTTCGCAGCCGTAGCCCAGCGCCAGCACCAGTTCCACACTCATCCCCGATTCTCGAAGCGTTCGTAGGCCTGGACGATACGCGCGACCAGCGGGTGGCGGACTACGTCGCCGCTCTGGAAAAACGTAAAACTGATGCCGTCGACGCCGTTCAGGACCTCGATCGCATGGCGCAGCCCGGACTGGTCCTTGCGCGGCAAATCGATCTGGGTGACGTCGCCGGTGATCACCGCGGTGGTGCCGAAGCCGATGCGCGTCAGGAACATCTTCATCTGCTCGATGGTGGTGTTCTGCGCCTCGTCCAGGATCACGAAGGCATCGTTCAGCGTGCGCCCGCGCATGAAGGCCAGCGGCGCGATCTCGATCACATTGCGCTCCAGCAGGCGGGTCACCTTCTCCACGCCCATCATCTCGTAGAGTGCGTCGTACAGCGGCCGCAGGTAGGGATCCACCTTCTGCGTCAGGTCGCCGGGCAGGAAGCCGAGTTTCTCGCCGGCCTCCACCGCCGGGCGCACCAGCAGGATTCGCTGGACGCGGTTGCGGTCCAGCGCCTCGACCGCGCTGGCCACCGCGAGGTAGGTCTTGCCGGTGCCGGCCGGGCCGATGCCGAAGTTGATGTCGTTGGTGGCCACCGCGTGCAGGTAGCGCACCTGGTTGGCGCCGCGGCCCTTGACCACGCCGCGCTTGGTGCGGATCACCACTTCCTGCGCGCCCTCGGCCATGGACTCGGCGTACTCGTCGGCGCCGAGGTCCTTGATCGCCAGGTGCACGCTGGCCGCGGTCAGCGTCTCGTCCTCGGCGGCATCGTACAGCTTCTTCAGCAGCCTCTCGGCCGCACGCACCGCCTCCGGCGCGCCGCTGACCTTGAACAGGTTGCCGCGGTTGGCGATCTCCACGCCCACCCGCAGTTCCACCTCGCGCAGGTGCTCGTCGAACGGGCCACACAGGTTGGCGAGGCGTTCGTTGTCCTCGGGTTCGAGGGTCAGCGTGACGGATTCGACAGCAGAGGGCTTCGGGGGGCGGGGCATGACATCGTCCTGGTGAGAAGATTTTTTGTCCGCAAAGGACGCAAAGGACGCAAAAGTGAAGCCACTGCTCGTGAACCAGCGGCCCGCCCAAAATCCTGGCTTCCACTGTACCTTCGCTCTACTTTGCGTCCTTTGCGTCCTTTGCGGACCCAGTGCTCTTGGGCCGGACTGTCAGTCCTCAGCCGGCGCGACCAATCTACCGCGCAGACTGTTCGCCATCGCCCCGGTGATCACCACGTCGACGAACTGGCCGATGAGCTGGGGTGGGGCGGGGAAGTTGACGAAGCGCATGTTCTCGGTGCGGCCGGTGAGTTCGGCGGCGCTCTTCTTGCTCAGGCCCTCGACCAGCACGCGCTGGGTGCTGCCGACCATCGCTTCGCTGATCTTGCGTGCGTTGTCGTTGATCTTTGCCTGCAGGCGGTAGAGGCGTTCCTTCTTCACCTGCTCGGGCGTGTCGTCCGGCAGGTTGGAGGCGGGCGTGCCTGGGCGGCGGCTGTAGACGAAGGAGAAGCTCTGGTCGAATCCGACGTCCTCGACCAGCTTCATGGTCGCCTCGAAGTCGGCATCGGTCTCGCCGGGGAAGCCGACGATGATGTCGGTGCTGATGCTGATGTCCGGGCGCACCGCGCGCAGCTTGCGGATCTTCTGCTTGTACTCGATCGCGGTGTGGCCTCGCTTCATCGCGGCGAGGATGCGGTCGCTGCCCGCTTGCACCGGCAGGTGCAGGTAGTTGGCCAGCTTGTCGCACTGCGCGTAGGCGGCAATCAGGCTGTCGTTGAATTCCACCGGATGCGAGGTGGTGAAGCGGATCCGGCCGATGCCCTCGATCTCGCTGATGTACTGGATCAAAAGGCCGAGGTCGCACACCTCGCCGTCATGCATCTCGCCGCGGTAGGCGTTGACGTTCTGGCCCAGCAGGTTGACCTCGCGCACGCCCTGTCCGGCCAGGGACGCGACCTCCGCGATCACGTCGTCGAAGGGGCGCGAGACTTCCTCGCCGCGGGTGTAGGGCACCACGCAGAAGGAGCAGTACTTGCTGCAGCCCTCCATGATCGAGACGAAAGCAGTCGGCCCTTCCGCGCGCGGCTCCGGCATCCGGTCGAACTTCTCGATCTCCGGGAAGGAGATGTCCACCTGCGGCCGACGCTCGGCGCGCAGTTTGCTGACCATCTCCGGCAGGCGGTGCAGGGTCTGCGGGCCGAACACCAGGTCGACGAAGGGCGCGCGCTTGACGATCGCCTCGCCCTCCTGGCTCGCCACGCAGCCGCCGACGCCGATCACCAGGTCCGGCTTGGCCTTCTTCAGCTGCTTCCACTGGCCGAGCTGGCTGAACACCTTCTCCTGCGCCTTCTCGCGGATGGCGCAGGTGTTCACCAGGATCACGTCGGCCTCGGTCTCGTCCTCGGTCAGGGTCATGCCATCGCTTGCGGCGAGCACGTCGGCCATCTTCGACGAGTCGTACTCGTTCATCTGGCAACCGTGGGTCTTGATGAACAACTTGCCAGCCATGACGCGCACTCGGGACAGCGGAAAGGGCGCGCATTGTAGGGCAGGCGGGCTGAGTGGGCGAATTGCCCGCGCCGGCGCTGCTATCGTCACCCGCATGTCACGCAAAACCGCCGACGTTGCCGCGTCCGCCCCGCTCGCCGAGCGCATGCGCCCGCGCACGCTCGACGAGATCGTCGGGCAGGGCCATCTGCTGGCGCCTGGCAAGCCGCTGCGGCGCGCGCTGGATGCCGGCAAGCCGTATTCGATGATCCTGTGGGGCCCGCCGGGTTGCGGCAAGACCACGCTGTCGCGGCTGGTCGCGCATGCCGGGGACGCCGAGTTCATGGCGATGTCGGCGGTGCTCGGAGGGATCGCCGAGGTGCGCGCGGCGGTGGCCGCGGCCAGGTCGCACCGCGAACTGGGCCGGCGCACGGTGCTGTTCGTCGATGAGGTGCACCGCTTCAACAAGGCACAGCAGGATGCCTTCCTGCCGCATGTGGAGGACGGCACGATCACGCTGATCGGCGCCACCACCGAGAACCCGTCCTTCGAGGTCAACTCCGCGCTGCTTTCGCGCTGCCGCGTGCATGTACTCAAGCCGGTGGCGACCGACGAACTGGCCGCGGCCCTACGGCGTGCGCTCGAAGACCGCGAGCGTGGCCTCGGCGAGAGTGGCCTGCGCGCGGAACCCGGCGCGCTGGAGCGGCTGGCCGAGGTGGCCGATGGCGATGTGCGCCGCGCGCTGACTCTGCTCGACATCGCCGCCGACCAGGTCGACGACGGCGGCGAGATCACGCTGGAGCTGCTCAAGAGCGTGGCGAGCGAGACTCATCGCCGCTTCGACAAGGGCGGTGAGGCCTTCTACGACCAGATCTCGGCACTGCACAAGACCCTGCGCAGCTCCAACCCGGATGCCGCGCTGTACTGGTTCTGCCGCATGCTCGACGGCGGCTGCGACCCGACCTACCTCGCGCGCCGGCTGACCCGCTTCGCCAGCGAGGACATCGGCAACGCCGACCCGCGTGCGCTCGGCCTGGCGCTCGATGCCTGGCAGGCCTACGAACGCCTGGGCTCGCCCGAGGGCGAGGTAGCGCTGGCCCAACTGGTGCTTTATCTCGCCATCGCCGCGAAAAGCAACGCCGCCTACAGCGCCTACGGGGCCGCGCGTGCGTTGGTCGAGAGCGGCGGCAGCCTGGCGGTCCCGCTGGAGCTGCGCAACGCGCCGACCAGGCTCATGAAGGGATTGGGCTACGGCCAGGGCTACCAGTACGATCACGACGCCGACCAGGGCATCGCCTTCGGCCAGCGTGGATTCCCCGAGGAACTCGGCGAACAGGCGCTGTACCAGCCGGTCGACCGCGGCATGGAGGCCAAGATCCGCGAGCGGCTGGAATGGATCCGGGAAGGCGCAGGGAGGCGTTGGGGCGATGAGGCGGGGAGGGCGCGAAGGCATGAGGGCATCCAGAAGCCGGCGAGGGCACGAGGGCACGAGGGCACGAGGGCACGGGAACAGCGGAAAGCTCACAGCTGGCGAGCTTGTCGCTGTTGCGTGCCCTCGTGCCCTCGTGCCCTCGTGCCCTCCCTTCGCCACGCGCCAAGTCCAGTGACGCCCCTCACCCTCAGTCTGCTCGTCGCCGCCGGCGGCGCCACCGGCGCCCTGACGCGCTACTGGATTGGACAGGGCGTGGTGCGCCTGGCCGGCGCCCCGGCACCGTGGGCTACCTTGACAGTCAACCTGGTGGGTTGCGCCCTGGCCGGATTGTTCTTCGCCTGGGCCAGCCAGCGCCACGACACCGCAAGCGTGCACGCGCTGGTGCTGGTGGGTTTCCTTGGCGGGTTGACCACCTTCTCGGCCTTCAGCCTGGACGCGCTCAGCCTGTGGCTGCGCGGGCAGGAGCGCCTGGCGCTGGCCTACGTGCTGGCGAATGTGCTGCTGTCGCTGGCTGCGGCAGCGGCAGCCTTCGCGCTCGGGCGGCGGCTGCTGTAGCCCGGCGGTACGCGCGCCAGCGCGTTCCCCGGGTACTTGCGGCAGGTGCGCCGGCGGTGAATCGCTGCGCGATACACCGCCCTACGCGGATCGCGCCCGCGTCAGGTCCACGCCGTGCGTGATCTTCTCCAGCCACTGGCCGAAGGGCGCCAGTTCGCCGTAGCGCTCGCAGACGGCGAGGGTGTAGTCGAGCACCAAAGGCAGGTCGCCCAGGTACCCGGACTTGCCGTCGCGGTAGTTCAGCCGGGCGAAGATGCCGAGCACCTTGAGGTGGCGCTGCAGGCCCATCCAGTCGAACCAGCGGCGCCAGCGGGTGGTGCCCACCTGCACCAGTCCGGCCTCCACCGCGCGCAGCCGGTATTGCTCGACCCAGCCGTAGACCCGCGCGAGCGGCCACTGGATGTAGCAGTCCTTCAGCAGCGAGACCAGGTCGTAGGTCAGCGGGCCGAGCACCGCGTCCTGGAAATCGATGATCCCGGGATTGGCCCCGGGGACGATCATCAAGTTGCGCGAATGGTAGTCGCGGTGCACGAAAGCCACCGGCTGCTCGGCGGCGCTGTTCAGCAGCCGCTGCATGGTGCTCTCGATCACATCGGTCTGGTCGCAACTGGCCTCGAAGCCGAGGTGGCGGCGCAGGAACCAGGTCTCGAACAGCTCCATCTCGGTGGTCAGCCGCTGCGCGTCGTAGGCGGGCAGTCCGGTCGTGTCCACCCGCGTCTGCATCGTGAGCATCGCCGCGAGCGCGTCGCCATAGAGCGCCTCGACCGTGCCATCGTTCAACTCGGGCAGGTAGGTGCGCACGCCGAGGTCCGACAGCAGCAGGAAGCCCCGCGCGCGGTCCTGGGCAATTACTTCAGGCGCGTTCAGCCCCGCCGCGCGGATGCGCCCGGCGATGTCGATGAATGGACCGACATCTTCCTTGTCCGGCGGCGCATTCATCACGATGTAGCTGGCGCCCGCGCTATGCACCCGCCAGTAGCTGCGGAAGCTGGCATCGGCTGAAGCCGCCGCCGGCGCGCTGTCGAGCGTGCCGAGATGCGACTGGGCGAAGGCGGCGAGGGCGGAGAGGCGGTCTGCGGTGAGGCTCATCGTATCTGCCGGGTATGGAAGCTGTTTTCTTGTCCGCAAAGGACGCAAAGGACGCAAAGGAAAGCAGAGAACTTATCCGGGCAGTTGCCATGTGGGCCACTTTCCGCGAGATCCGACGCGACCATCGCCAACTCGGCTCTTCTTGGCGTCCTTTGCGTCCTTTGCGGACAAAAAGAAGCTCCCGGACTCCTCACGCCGTCAGCAACCTCAACGCCTCCTCGTACTTCGCCCGCGTGCCTTCGATGATCTCGGGCGGGATGCGCGGACCGGGGGCGGTCTTGTTCCAGTCCAGCGTTTCCAGGTAGTCGCGCACGAACTGTTTGTCGAAGGACGGCGGGTTGCGTCCGGGCTGCCACTCGGCGGCAGGCCAGAAGCGCGAGGAATCCGGGGTCAGGATCTCGTCCATCACGCGCAGGGTGCCGTCCTCGTCCAGGCCGAATTCGAACTTGGTGTCGGCGATGATGATTCCGCGCGCCGCGGCGTGCCTGCGGGCGTGGTCGTACAGCGCCAGGGTGGCTGCGCGCACGCGCTCGGCGAGGTCGGCGCCGACCAGTTCCACCGCGCGGTCGAAGCTGATGTTCTCGTCGTGGTCGCCCACCGCGGCCTTGGTCGACGGGGTAAAGATCGGCTGCGGCAGTTCGCCGGCCATCTCGGTGCCCGCCGGCAGCGCGATGCCGCAGACGCTGCCTTTCTGCTGGTACTCCTTCCAGCCCGATCCGATCAGGTAGCCGCGCGCGATGCATTCCACCGGCACCGGTTTCAGCCGTTTGGCGACCACGCTGCGGCGGCGGTACAGCGCCGCGTCCACGCCTTCCGGCAGCACACTGACCGGGTCGATGCCGGTCAGGTGGTTCGGGCAAATGCCCGCGGTCAGGTCGAACCAGAAATTCGACATCTGGGTCAGGATCTCGCCCTTGCCGGGGATCGGATCGGGCAGGATCACGTCGAACGCGGAGAGGCGGTCGGTCGCGACCATCAGCAACTGGCCGTCGGGCAGCGCGTAGACATCGCGCACCTTGCCGCGGTGGATCCGGGTCAGGCCGGGCAGGTGGGATTCGGAGAGCGTGGTGGTCATGGCAGGGCTTCAGGCGATCTCGGCGAAGGCCTCGGCGGCCACGCGCAGGGTTTCGGCGATGATCGCTTCGTCGTGGGCGCTGGAAGTGAAGCCGGCCTCGTAGGCGCTCGGCGCGAAGTACACGCCGCGCTTGAGGCAGGCGTGGAAGAAGCGCTTGAAGGCCTCGATGTCGCAGGCTTGCGCGGCGGCGAAGCTGGTCACCTGCGAGGCCTGGGTGAAGAAGAAGCCGAACATGCCGCCGATTGCGACCGTGTGCAGCGGGACGCCGGCCGCCCGCGCCGCGTCTTCCAGGCCCTTGCACAGGGCCTGGGTGCGCGCCGACAGCGTCTCGAAGAAGCCCGGTTCCTGGATCAGTTTGAGGTTGGCCAGGCCCGCAGCCATCGCCACCGGATTGCCGCTCAGCGTGCCGGCCTGGTACACCGGGCCGAGCGGGGCGATGCGCTCCATGATCTCGCGCTTGCCGCCGTAGGCACCCACCGGCATGCCGGCGCCGATCACCTTGCCGAAGGTGGTCAGGTCCGGGGTCACGCCGTAGATCGATTGCGCGCCGCCGAGCGCCACGCGGAAGCCGGTCATCACCTCATCGACGATGAACACCGAGCCGTACTCGTCGCACAGGCTGCGCAGGCCTTCGAGGAAGCCGGGGACGGGCGCGATCATGTTCATGTTGCCGGCGATCGGCTCGACGATCACCGCGGCGATCTCGTTGCCGACCTCCTTGAAGATCGCGCGCACCTGGTCGAGGTCGTTGAAGTCGGCAGTGATGGTCAGGTCCGCCAGCGCCTTGGGCACGCCCGGCGAATTCGGCAGGCCGAGGGTGAGCACGCCGCTGCCGGCCTTGACCAGGAACGAGTCGCCGTGGCCGTGGTAGCAGCCGGCGAACTTCAGGATGCGCTCGCGCCCGGTGTAGCCGCGCGCCAGGCGGATCGCCGACAGGCAGGCCTCGGTGCCCGAGGACACGAAGCGCACCAGGTCCACGCTCGGCACCAGCTTGATGATCTCGGCGGCGAGTTCGGTTTCCAGCGGATTCGGGCAGCCATAGCTCATGCCGATCGCTGCCATCTCCTGCACCGCCTTGACCACCGCCGGGTGCGAATGCCCGGCGATCATCGGCCCCCAGGAGCCGATGTAGTCGATGTAGCGATTGCCCTCGACGTCCCACAGGTAAGGACCCTGCGCCCGCGCGACGAAGAAGGGCTCGCCGCCGACCTGCTTGAACGCGCGCACCGGCGAATTGACGCCGCCGGGAATGACCGCCTGGGCGGCGAGGAAGGTTTCGTGGTTGGTGGGCATGGGCTTCGAAAAGGGTTCCTGGCTGAGAGCGTTGGTCCGCAAAGGACGCGAAGGACGCAAAGGAAAGCGGGAAGCGGGCGCAGGAGGCCGGCTGGTCTTGCGCAAATTACGAGATCAAGCCGCGGTGCGTACGCCGGTTGATCGTGCTGTGTCGTAATGGCAGCGCTGCGGGACGTCGAAGCCACACGCCACGGCAAGAATCGCTTTCTTTTGCGTCCTTCGCGTCCTTTGCGGACAAAAATAGCTGGTTTCTTAAAGGAACAAATCCGGCAACAACGCCATCCCCGGCTTGACCGCGTAGCGATCGAAATCCTTGACACCGGCCTCGCGCAGCACGTCTTCGTCGATCAGGAACTGGCCGGTGCGCTGGCGGCTGGGGGTGGTGAGAACGGCGTGGGCGGCGTCGGCCATGATTTCGGGGGTGCGGCAGCGCTCGGGGTCGACGCCGGGGATCATCGCCAGCGCGGCGGTGTGGATCACCGTGCGCGGCCACAGCGCGTTGACCGCGATGCCATCGCTGGCGAACTCCGGCGCCATGCCGAGCACGCATTGGCTCATGCCGTACTTGGCCATGGTGTAGGCGGTGTGCGGCGCGAACCACTTCGGATCCATGTTCAGCGGCGGCGCCAGGGTCAGGATGTGCGGGTTGGTCGAGCTCTTCAGGTGCGGGATGCAGGCCTGGCTGACCATGAAGGTGCCGCGCACGTTCACCCCGAACATCAGGTCGAAGCGCTTCATCGGCGTGTCCAGCGTGCCGGTCAGGCTGATCGCGCTGGCGTTGTTGACCAGGATATCGATGCCGCCGAAGGCCTTCTCCGCCTCGGCGACCGCGTTCTGGACGTCTTCGTCGTTGCGGATGTCGCAGCGGACCGGCAGCGCCTTGCCGCCGGCCGCCTCGATGGCTTTGGCTACCGAGTAGATCGTGCCCGGCAATTTGGGGTGCTCGCGTTCCGACTTGGCCGCCAGCACCACATTGGCGCCATCGCGCGCCGCGCGCAGCGCGATCGCCTCGCCGATCCCGCGCGAGCCGCCGGTGATGAACAGGGTCTGGTTGCGCAGGCTGGACATGGGGGCTCCGGTCGGGGATCGAGGGGGCGAATGCTAGCCGGGTTCGCCAAGTGAGCGGGCCGGTGTTGGTGTTGGTTGTAGGTGTTGGTAAAGGCCGGGAACCGGGCTTCGTCCAACACTAACAACCCGCACCAACACCCGCTTCACCCCTCGGGTTCCTCACTCCTGAACCGCGGCAACGCTTCAACGATCCGCTGCAGCCTCTCGTCCGCATCGGTGAGTTCCAGCAGTTGCTGCTTCTCGCCGAGGGTGAAGGGCAGCAATTCGGCGAGGCGGAAGCTCACCCAGCTGGCGTCGTCGAGTTGCGCCTTGGTCGGCTCGGGCGCGCCCTCGATCAGATTCAGGATGAGGTTTTCGGCGAGCGTGGCGAGCAGCGAGAACTGCGGCGGCAGCGGGCGGGTGGGTTCGTCCGGCCACAGGCTCAGGCGTCCGATCATCAGGCCGTCGTGGCGCGCGTGCGCGTGGTCGACATGGAAGCGCTGCAGCCCGTTGCAGCGGATGCCCAGCAGGCCGTCGGGCATGGTGTAGAAATCGACGATCTGCGCCAGGGTGCCAATCGCCAGCGCCGAGGCAGTCTCGCCGGACTCGCGCCCGCGCAGCAGCAGGGTCACGCCAAACGGGCGGCCGTCGCGTGAGCAGTCGCGCACCATCGCCAGGTAGCGCGGCTCGAAGATGCGCAGCGCCAGCGTGCCGCCGGGATAGAGCACGGTCGACAGCGGGAACAGCGGGTATTCGCCGGGCTTCACGGCTGGCCCGCCTGCAGCCGCTGCAGCAACTGGCGCGAGGCGCCTTCGAAGCCGCCGTTGCTCATGAAGATCACGTGGTCCCCCGCGGCCAGGCGCGCCTGTACTGCGTCGAGCAGTGCCTTCACCGAGGCGGCGACCTGCAGCCGTGCGCCGACCGGCGCCAGCGTCGCCGCGGCATCCCAGTTCAGCTCGGGACGCGCCAGCACGTGCACCGCGTCGGCCGCGTCGAAGGCCTGTGGCAGCGCCGCCGCATGCGCGCCCTGGCGCATCGAATTGCTGCGTGGCTCCATCACCGCCACCAGTCTCGCCGCGCCGATCCGCGCGCGCAGGCCGGCCAGCGTCGTCGCGATCGCCGTCGGGTGATGCGCGAAGTCGTCGTAGATCGCCACGCCGGCGGCACTTCCGACCAGCTCCAGCCGCCGCCGCACGCTGCCGAAACCCGCCAGCAGCGCCAGCGAGCGCGCCGGATCCAGGCCGACCGCAGCCGCCGCCGCGATGGCCGCGACCGCGTTGGCGACGTTGTGGCGCCCGGCCAGCGACCAGTGCGCCTCGCCGACAAGAGCGCCAAGATGCCACAACCGGAAGCGCGAGCCGTCGGCAGCGACCAGCTCGCCGCGCCAGTCCAGGTCCGAGGCATCCAGGCCGAAGCGTTCGACCGGGGTCCAGCAGCCCATCCGCAGGACTTCCGCCAGCGCCGCATCTTCGCCATTGACGATCAGCCGCCCGTTGCCGGGCACGATGCGCACGAGGTGGTGGAACTGGCGCTGGATCGCGGCAAGATCGGGGAAGATGTCGGCGTGGTCGTACTCCAGGTTGTTCAGGATTGCGACGGTCGGCCGGTAATGCACGAACTTGCTGCGCTTGTCGAAGAAGGCGGTGTCGTACTCGTCGGCCTCGATGACGAAGTCCTCGCCGCTCCCGAGGCGCGCCGAGACCGGGAAATCCTGCGGCACGCCGCCGATCAGGAAACCCGGATCGCGCCCCTGGCGGTCGAGCAGGTAGGCGAGCAGTGCGGTGGTGGTGGTCTTGCCGTGGGTGCCGGCCACCGCCAGCACGCGCCGCCGGTGCAACACCCGCCGCGCCAGCCATTCCGGGCCGCTGGTGTAGGGCAGGCGCTGGTCCAGCACCTGTTCCACCGCCGGATTGCCGCGCGACATCGCATTACCGATCACCACCTCACGTGGTGGCGGATCCAGGTGCGCGGGCGAGTAGCCCTGCATCAGCGAGATGCCGAGCGCTTCGAGCTGGGTGCTCATCGGCGGGTAGACGTCGCGGTCACTGCCCGCCACTGCCAGTCCCGATTCGCGCGCGATCGCGGCGATTCCGCCCATGAATGTGCCGCAGATGCCCAGGATGTGGATGTCGGCGGTCATTCGAGCGGGAACATCCGGGTGGCCAGTTCATTGCTGAGCATGAACAGCCCGAGCGACAGCGGCAAGGCGAACCAGAACTTCAGCGACAGCGCATGGCGCCAGATGTGGGCGTCGACCACGATGCTCCACAGCAGCAGCGAGAGAAAACCGAGTTGCAGGAACTGCACGCCGAAATCGACCGAATCGCTCGGCGAGCGCACCAGCGCCGCGGAGATCGGCAGCAGGATGAAGGTCAGCAGCACGCCGGTGGCATACAGCGCGATGCCGGCCTGGATGAAGCGCGCCGTGCGCCGGAACAGGCTGAGCACCGCCCAGATCATCGCCACTCGCAGCATCACGCGGCCCAGAAGGGCGCCAAACAGCACCTCGCGACCGATCGCCTGCAGGTAGAGCACGCTGGAGATCAGGTCCAGCGCGATGAATTGCGCCAGCAGCCAGGGTGACGGCGGCGCGTCGGCCGGCGTGCCGCGCAGCTGCAGCAGATCGGTGGTCCAGCGCAGCAGGGCGATCGGGCTCATCGACTCTCGGGCATCATGAGGGGCATGCAGGACGCGGACATTGCACCGGAGATTGTCGACGCGCGCGGGCTCTTCTGTCCGGAGCCGCTGGTGCTCGCGCGCCGGGCGCTCAAACAGCATGCCGCAGGCCGCGTGCTCGAAGTGTGGGCGACCGACCCGCTGGCCTCGCTGGACATCGAGGCGCTGTGCGCGCGCGGCGCCTGCGTGTACCTCGGATGCCGCAGCGACGGCGACGGCATCATGCGCATCCGCATCGAGGCGCGCTGAATCTCAGCCCAGCGCGCGGACGATCCGCTCCAGGATTTCGTCGACCGAACCCTCGCCCGGCACCCGCACCAGGGTGCCCTGTTGCTGGTAGTAGTCGATCACCGGGGCGGTCTGCTCGGTGTAGACGTTCAGGCGATTGGACACTGATTGGGGGTTGTCGTCCGCGCGCCCTTCGGCCTTGGCCCGCCCGGCCAGGCGCGCCAGCAGGGTTTCCTGGGCGACGTCCAACTGCAGCGCCTTGTCGACCGGCTGCTTCAGCCGCGCCAGCATGGCATCCAGTGCGCGTGCCTGCGCCAGGTTGCGCGGGTAGCCGTCGAGGATGAAGCCGGCGGCCACGTCCGGCTGGCCGAAGCGGTCTTCCAGCATGCCGAGGACGATCTCGTCCGACACCAGCGAACCCGCCTCCATCACCGCCTTGGCCTGCAGCCCCAGCGGCGTGCCGGCCGCCACCGCTGCGCGCAGGATCTCTCCGGTGGAGATGTGCGGCACCGCCAACCTGTTCTTCAGCAGCGTGGCCTGGGTTCCTTTGCCGGAACCGGGTGCACCCAGAAGTACGATGCGCATGCGATTGATCTCGAGAAGCGTCGGCGAGGCTGCAGAGCTTGCCAGCGCGCCATTGTTAGGAAAAGACAAACGATGGTCGAACCTAGCGTGCCGCGCCGAAGGCTGTCAAACCGGTGGGGCGGGGCGGGGCGTGGGAGCGAGCGGGGCGCTGATCGAGGCCCGTTCCCGGTTGTGGGTTGTGGGTTCTGGGTTGTAGGCGGCAAAGCTCGAACGCCGCCGCACTGTGGGAGCCGACTCTGTCGGCGATCTTTCTCGCGGCCGCCCGCAGAAGGTCGCGGCTGAAGCCGCGCCCACTGGCTGCCGGCACGCCCGCGCTTGCCGCCCACAACCCACACCCAACCCACAACCCACAACCCACAACCGGCCCGATTGCCGCCCCGCCCGCAATTTGACACGCTAACGGATCGACGGAGAAAGCCCATGCCCGCGCCCAACCTGCTCTACGCCCAGTCCGGGGCGTCACCGCCACGATCAATGCGACGGCCTCTGCGGTGATCGAGACCGCGCGCAAGCACCCCGAGCGCATTGGCCGGGTGTATGCGGCGCGCAACGGGATCATCGGCGTGCTGCGCGAGGAGCTGATCGACACCCGCTTCGAGCGCGATGCGGATATCCGCGCGCTGGCGCACACGCCGGGTGGGGCTTTCGGGTCCTGTCGCTTCAAGCTGAAGTCGCTGGAACAGGACCGTGCGCACTACCAGCGGCTGATCGATGTCTGCCGTGCGCACGACATCCGCTACTTCCTTTACAACGGCGGCAACGATTCGGCCGACACCTCGCTGAAGATCTCGCAGATCGCCGCCTCGCTGGGGCACGAATTGCATTGCATCGGCGTGCCGAAGACCATCGATAACGATCTCGCGCTGACCGATGTCTGCCCGGGTTTTGGCTCGGTCGCGAAATACGTCGCGGTTTCGACCCGCGAGGCCAGCCTCGACGTGCTCAGCATGGCCGAGTCCTCGACCAAGGTCTTCGTGCTCGAGGTGATGGGTCGACACGCCGGCTGGATTGCCGCCGCCGCCGGGCTGGCAGGCAGCCGCGAGGGCGATCCGCCGCACCTGATCCTGTTCCCCGAGGTGGCCTTCGACGAGGCGCGCTTCCTCGCGGCGGTCAAGGATGCGGTGGAACGCCATGGCTACTGCACCATCGTCGCCAGCGAGGGCGTACGCGGCGCGGATGGCAAGTTCCTCGCCGAAGCCGGCACCCGCGATGCCTTCGGCCATGTGCAGCTGGGCGGTGTCGGGCCGCTGATCGCCGAGAAGGTGCGCGCGGCGCTCGGCTACAAGTACCACTGGGCGGTCGCAGACTATTTGCAGCGCTCGGCGCGGCACATCGCCAGCAAGACCGACCTGGCGATCAGCCGCAAGGTCGGCGTGGCCGCGGTCAAGCTGGCGCTGGCCGGCCAGAACGCGGTGATGCCGGTGGTCAAACGGCGCTCCAGCAAGCCCTATCGCTATGACATCGTGGCCCAGCCGCTGTCGGCCATCGCCAACCAGGAGCGCAAGATGCCGGCCAACTTCATCCGCGAGGATGGCTTCGGCATCACGCGCGCAGCACGTACCTATCTGGCACCCTTGGTCGAGGGCGAGGCCTATCCGCCGTATGTGGACGGCCTGCCCGACTATGTGAAGCTGCGCAATCGCGCGGTGGCCAAGAAACTGCCCGACTACAAGGTGTGAAGTGAACTGGATTCTGGCTGCGCTCGCGTTCCAGGCGATCGTCCTCATCCTGCTGGCGCGCAAGCCGTTGTGGCGCGCGCTCGGCGTGTCCGGCCTGATTGCGGTGGGCGTGGTTGGCTGGCTGTGGAGCGCGACCGACGGCGGCCGCAGCAATACCGAGGCCTGGTTGGTGCTGACGGCACTGCCGCTGGTGACGCTCGGCGTGGTCGCCTGGCGCGAGGCGCTCGGCAAGCTGGCGCTGGGCTTCGGCATCGGCCTGACGCTGGCCCTGCTCGCCGCCTGGCGCTGGGCGACGGCCAACCCCGCCGTGGACGCCACTGATGCGGTGATCGTCTACGCCAGCCTGGTGCTGGTGGCGATGGTGGCACTGTTCATGATCGCCGGCGTGCTCGGCATGCGCCTGCTCGTCGCGCATGGGCGTCGGCTGGACGCCGGGAACGGCTGAGCTGGCGCGCGGCCCGTCAGGCGGCCGCCAGTTGCATCGTGGACTTGTTGGGTGCTCCTTGCAGCGAGGGCACCAGCAGCCCATGACCACGCTGGCCGGAACTGAAATTCAGCATCGGTCGTCGCGCCGAGGTCGCCGAGTCCCAGGCATAGATCGCCACGTCGCCCCGGTCCCATTCGCCACGCATGCGCAGGACCGCGCGCTCACGCACCAGCGCCAGCGCGTGGGCGCCCTCGGCTTCGAGCAGGGCGGGCGAAGGGCCGGGGCCGAGGAAGATCGCGATGGATTCGCTGCCAGGCCTGCTGGCCTGCGGCTCGCCTTCAACGGCGATCACCTGGAGGTCCTCCACGCCGCGTGCGCGGGCTGCCGGCTGGCGGTGGGCTGGCGACTGCCAGAAGCCCAGCAGGGAATCCAGCGAGTCCCAGGCCGACAGCATCACGCTCTGCGAGGTGCTGTTGTGTCCGAAGTGCTCGATCGACGTGGCCGACGCGAGCGCCAGCATGCGGCCGCCGGCGCTCGCCTGCAGGCGCGGCAGCGCGTCGAGATACTCGGCCAGCCGTGAGCGCTCGCCGCCCGGCGTCAGCACCAGCAGAAAGGCCATTCGCCCGGAACCGCGGACGCGATCAGACATTCAACGCTCCCCCCAGCACGCGCGACGGTCGGATTGACCGTCCGTTGCAATCATGGCGCGGAAGCGTACGCCAAAAATGCCGCCATGGTCACATTCCGTGACAGGGATGACGATCTTCGTCACGTTCTGCCGCAAATGGCACCTCGGCCAATCGGAAGCCGTGTGCGCCATCCGCGTTCAGCCCCCGTATACTCCGCCCGCTTTTCGACTGGCCCCATGACCTCCGGCATATGCCGCAGGTCGCTCCCGGGCGCTTTTCGACGCATCACTCTCACAACCGGGGAAGTTTTCCATGATTGAGCAGTACGGAATCATGATTGCGCTGGGATGCGCGGTCGTCGCGGTGCTCTACGGCATCGTCTCGACCCAGTGGATCCTCAAGCAGCCGGCGGGCAATCCGCGCATGCAGGAGATCGCCGCCGCCATCCAGGAAGGCGCCAAGGCCTACCTCAATCGCCAGTACACCACGATCGGCATCGTCGGCGCTGTGCTGCTGGTCGTGATCGGCTTCGCGCTGTCCTGGCTCACCGCGATCGGCTTCGCCATCGGCGCGATCCTGTCGGGCCTGGCTGGCTACATCGGCATGTTCGTCTCGGTGCGCGCCAATGTGCGCACCACCGAAGCCGCGCGCAGCGGCATGAACGCCGCGCTGGCGGTGGCTTTCCGCGGTGGCGCGATCACCGGCATGCTGGTGGTGGGCCTGGGCATGCTCGGCGTGGCCGGTTTCTACTCGGTGCTGCTGGGCCAGGGCCTGGAAACCCAGGTGATCCTGGACGCGCTGGTCGGCCTCGCCTTCGGCTCCTCGCTGATCTCGATCTTCGCCCGTCTGGGCGGTGGCATCTTCACCAAGGGCGCCGACGTCGGCGCGGACCTGGTGGGCAAGGTCGAAGCCGGCATCCCGGAAGACGACCCGCGCAATCCCGCGGTGATCGCCGACAACGTGGGCGACAACGTCGGCGACTGTGCCGGCATGGCCGCCGACCTGTTCGAGACCTATGCGGTGACGATCATCGCCACCATGCTGGTCGGCTTCATCTTCGCCGCCCAGGCTGGTCCGCACGCGTTGCTCTATCCGCTGGTGATCAGCGGCGTGTCGATCATCGCGTCCATCATCGGCACCTTCTTCGTCAAGGCCAACAACGGCAAGATCATGGCTGCGCTGTACAAGGGCACCATCGTGTCCGGCGTGCTCGCCGCCATCGCCTTCTACCCGATCACCACCTCGCTGTTCCCGGCGACGGTGGCCGAGGGTTCCGGCGCCTTGACCGCGATGCAGATCTACGGCAGCGCGCTGGTCGGGCTGTTGCTGACCGGGGTGATGATGATGATCACCGAGTACTACACCGGCACCGAATACGCGCCGGTCCGCGGCATCGCCCAGGCCTCGACCACCGGCCACGGCACCAACATCATCGCCGGCCTCGCGGTCTCGATGCGTTCGTGCTGGATGCCGATCGTCGCGGTCTGCGCCGCGATCTTCTGCACCTATGAGCTGGCCGGCCTGTACGGTGTGGCGGTGGCCGCCACCGCGATGCTGTCGATGTCCGGCATGATCGTCGCGCTCGACGCCTACGGCCCGATCACCGACAACGGTGGCGGCATCGCCGAGATGGCCGAACTGGGTCCGGAAGTGCGCAACGTCACCGATCCGCTGGACGCCGTGGGCAACACCACCAAGGCGGTCACCAAGGGCTACGCGATCGGCTCCGCCGCGCTCGCCGCGCTGGTGCTGTTCGCCGACTACACACACAAGCTGGCCACCTACAACATGACCGGCGTGACCTTCGACCTGGCCGACCCGATGGTGCTGATCGGCCTGCTGATCGGCGGCCTGATCCCGTACCTGTTCGGCGCGATGGCGATGGAAGCGGTCGGCCGCGCGGCCGGCTCGGTGGTGGTGGAAGTCCGCCGCCAGTTCAAGGAAATCAAGGGGATCATGGAAGGCACCGGCAAGCCGCAGTACGACAAGGCGGTCGACATGCTGACCAAGGCTGCGATCAAGGAAATGATCGTGCCCTCGCTGCTGCCGGTTGCGGTGCCGATCGCGGTCGGCCTGCTGCTCGGCCCGGCGGCCCTCGGCGGCCTGCTGGTCGGCACCATCGTCACCGGCATCTTCGTCGCGATCTCGATGACCACCGGTGGTGGCGCCTGGGACAACGCGAAGAAGTACATCGAGGACGGCCACCACGGCGGCAAGGGTTCGGAAGCCCACAAGGCGGCCGTGACCGGCGACACCGTCGGCGACCCGTACAAGGACACCGCCGGCCCGGCGATCAACCCGCTGATCAAGATCATCAACATCGTCGCGTTGCTGATCATCCCGCTGATTGCCAAGTTCCACGGCGGCTGAGCGGGCGCCACATTGCGGTCGTGGTAATCGGGGCCCCGCGAGCGATCGCGGGGCCCTTTTTCTTGGTTGTCGGTTGCTGGTTGTCGGTTGTCGGCAACAGCTCGCGATCTGCCGAACTGTGTCGGCGCGGCTTCCGTGTCAGGGGTCAAGCGGCAATCCGCGGGGAAGATCGCGGTCAGGGACTTCGCGCCCACGGAACCCAAAGCGCCAGAAACCAGACCGCAGGCCCCCAACGGTGGTCCTCAACCGGGCTAGGATTGGCGCAACCTCCCGCCGGCACGCCGATGCGAACCGTCTACCACGCCGAAAACCTGTTCGACGCGCAGTGGGTCAAGGACGCCCTGGAGGCGGCCGGAATCCCGGCCTTCATCGGCGGCGCGGCACTGACCGGCGCGATCGGCGAATTGCCGGTCATGGGGCTGGTCACCGTGATGGTGCCGGACGGCGCGGTGGCCGCGGCGGCGCCAATCGTGGCCGGCTTCGACCAGATGCTGGCCGAGCGGCCCGTCGGCCGCCGGCGGGGCGCGGCGAGCCGGCTGTGAATGGCGGGTGTGTCGCGGTCAGGGCCGCGCCGAAGCCGGGCCCCGGCGTGCATGAACGGATGGGGTAGCCTGGTTGTCGCGCGCAGAGCGTCCCGGAAAGCCGCAGCGCCCGGTGAGGCGGCGCATTCACCGCCGCGAAAATCAAAGCGGCCGCGGGAAAGATCGCGGACAGAGTCCGCTCCCACAGGACTGCGGCTTGCGAGCCTCGCTGCCGACAACCAACACCAACACCTCACCCCAACCCGCCACCCGCCAGCCGCCTGGGGCTGCGGCGCGAAATAGGTCAGGATGGCATCCGCGCCGGCACGCTTGAATCCGAGCAGGGATTCCATCACCACCGCACGCTCGTCGAGCCAGCCGTTCTGTGCGGCTGCCTTGAGCATCGCGTACTCGCCGCTGACCTGGTACACCGCGGTCGGCATGCCGAAGCGATCCTTCACCCGGCGCACGATGTCGAGGTAGGGCATGCCGGGCTTGACCATCACCATGTCGGCGCCCTCGGCGATGTCGAGTTCCACCTCGCGCAGCGCTTCGTCGCTGTTGGCCGGATCCATCTGGTAGGTGTACTTGTTGCCCTTGCCGAGGTTGCCGGCGGAGCCGACCGCGTCGCGGAAAGGGCCATAAAAGCTGGACGCATACTTCGCCGAGTAGGCCAGGATCCGCGTGTTGACGTGACCGGCGGCCTCCAGCGCGGCGCGGATGGCGCCGACGCGGCCGTCCATCATGTCCGAGGGTGCCACCATGTCGGCGCCCGCGGCCGCATGCGAAACCGCCTGCTTGACCAGCGCTGCGATGGTGACATCGTTCAGCACATAGCCGTCGTCGTCGATGATGCCGTCCTGACCGTGGGTGGTGAACGGATCCAGCGCAACGTCGGTGATCACGCCGAGGGTGGGAATCGCCGCTTTCAGCGCGCGCACCGCGCGCTGCGCGAGGCCCTCGGGATTCCACGCTTCGGCGCCATCCAGCGACTTCGCCGACGGCGGGGTCACCGGGAAGATCGCCACCGCGGGCACGCCGAGCGCGTGCACCTGGCCTGCTTCGCGCACCAGTTCGTCAATCGCCATGCGGTCCACTCCGGGCATCGAGGCCACTGCCTCGCGCCGCCCTTCGCCCTCGGTGACGAACACCGGCCAGATCAGGTCAGCCGCCGTCAGCACCGACTCGCGCATCAGCCGGCGCGAGAAATCGTCCCGGCGCATGCGGCGCGGGCGGACATGGGGATAGCGGGACTCACTGCTCATCGGCATCGCCTCGTCGGAAACCAGACCGCGCATTATCGGGAAAGCCCGCAGGAAAGGGGTTGACCTTGCCCAACGCCTGCCGCCTTGTCGCGCCCAGCGTTCAGCCGCTAATGTCCGCGGCGTTACTCAAGAGTCCATCGCGCATGCGTTCCATCACAGGGGGAATGTGCGCGGCGTTGCTAGTGCTGGCCGGTTGCGCCAGCGCGCCCGAGCGTCCGCCCACGCCGGAACCCGGCCCGACGTCCGGAGACGAAGCCGCCGTGGCGGCGTTGTACGACCGCATCGGTGCCGCCACCTCGCAGTTCCAGGGCGGCCTGGAGCTGATTCGTGCCGGCAGTCCGAAGGATGGTCGCGAAACCATGCGTGCGGCGCTGGCGGACGTCGAGGACGCCGCGCTGCGCTGCGCGGAAACCGTCGGCTGCGAGAGCCAGCGCTTCATCGGCGCGCTGGTGGTGCTGGTGCGGCTGCAAAGCGTGGCGGCCGGCTGGGACGATTTCGGGTACGAGGCGGCCGGCGAGGAGGCGCAGGACGAGGTTGCGACCGCGGCCAACCTGCCCCAGGTCGAGCGCTCCGTGCGCCTGCTGCGCGGCAAGGATCTGCGCGAGCTGATCGAATTGAACGAGCCGGTGCGTGCCGCGCTGGAGGACTGGCTGACCTGGATGCGCCCGCAACTGATCGAGGCCTGGGTCAACTACCAGTACCTGCGTAGCGACATGTACCCGGCGTACCAGCAGGCCGGGCTGCCAGAGGCGCTGTTGTTCGCGATCCTGGCCAAGGAATCGGCCGGGCGCGTGCACGTGTACTCGCGCGCCGGCGCCGCCGGCCCGCTGCAGTTCATGCCGGCGACTGCGCGGCGTTTTGGCCTGGGCGGCAACGGATTCGACGAGCGGCTGGATCCGGCTGCGGTCGCACGCGCCAATGTGCGTTACATCGAAGAGCAACTGGCTGCGTTCAACGACAACCTGGAGCTGACGCTGGCAGCCTACAACGGCGGCGAGGGGCGCATGCGGCGCCTCGCCAGGCAGCATCCCGGGCGTGGTTTCTGGTCCGAGCGCATCTTCTACGCGCTGCCCAGCGAAACCCGCGATTACGTGCCGAAAGTGCTGGCGGCGGCCTATCTGTTCCTGCACCCGGAGCAATATGGGTTGCGCTTCCCGACGGTGGACAACATCCTTGGTGAAATCGGGTTGGAATCGTCGATGTCACTGGCGGAACTGGCGATCTGCCTGGGACAGGACGAGCGTCCCGAAGGCTGGTTTCGCACCCTGCGCAACCTCAATCCGCGGATCAAGTCCGAGGTCCGCTTGCCACTGGGCAGCAAGGTGCGGGTGCCGGTGGCGCTGGTCGATGCGTACGCGCAGCGTTGCCGCGATCAGGATTTCCTGGCGCGGATCGCAGCGCTGCAAGACGCAGCGGAACCCGAGGGGCCCACCCAAGTGGGCTATGCCGTGCGCCGGGGCGATACGCTGGCCGCAATTGCGCGTCGTACGCGCTGCAGCAGCGTCAAGGAGATCGCGGCGCTGAACGGAATCCGCGGCCCCAAGTACGCATTGAAGGTGGGTCAGCGCCTGCGCCTGCCGACGTGCAGCTGATCGTTGCCGGGATCGACGGTCTCCGTCGAACCGCGCGGGCGGCCTTGACCGCCGCCCGCCCGCGCCTGGATCACTTGCGACGCAGCACCGCGCCAACACCGACCAGGCCGACCACCAGGGCCAGCAGGCCAGGCTGCCGCCGTCCAGGGCAGGTGCCGCGATCGGCGGGGGCAGGCGGCGCGGCATTTGCGCCGGTGATGGAATAGGTCGCCGGGCCGCAGACCACGCCCGGGGCATTGGCAACGCCGGACACCACCATGTAGATCTGGCTGTTCGCCGGCACATTGAAGGTCTCGGTGAAGGCCTGCGACGAACCGAAGGACCAGATGTAGTTGTCGCAGATGCTGGCCGGGTTCAGCGGCGCCGAATGGAACGTCACGAAGATGCCGGTGCCGCAGGTCAGCGGATCGAAGTTCGCCGTGACCTGGCCGGTGCCATCCGTGAACATCGGAATGGTGGTGTACTGGAAGTTGCCGCTGCTGAAGGTCGAGCAGGCGTCGCCCGGCGTGCCGGAGCGGAAGAAGCGCGGCGACATGGTCGACTTCGCTGCCGGTGAGGCTCACCTGGCCGCTGGCCACGCGCGGGCCGGGCGCAGCATGTCCGGAGAAGCTCGGGTTGCCCTGGCGCGCAGGGTCATCGCTGACGCTTTGCGCAAGCACGGTGGCGGGGAGCATCGCTGCCGCGAGCGCGAAAGTGGCGAATCTGATCATGGACGGACTCCGAGGCGGATAGGGCGCTTGCCGATCGATACGCCGGCTGCGGGCCGGATTCTCACACATTCGGGGCTGTGCCGCGACGTCAAGCATGGTTTCCCGCCGGGCCGTTGATTCCGGCTAGCATCATCGGATGAACGAACACAACGACCTGGCCGCGCTGATCCGCGCCGACACGCCGCTGCTGGCGATCGACACCCACGAGGAACTGGAGGTGATCGCGTCCTTCCAGCGGGCGTTGGGCTCCAGCCTGCGGCCACTGTATGCGTGGAGCATCACCACCGGCCTCAAGCGCCTCGACATGGAAGCCGAGCCCAAGCCGATGAGCTCCGGCGAAGTCCTGGACGCGATCCGCGACACGCGCCAGAAGAGCGTGTTCCTGCTGCTCGATTACACCCCGTTCCTGCGCTACGTGGTCACGCTGCGGCAGTTGCGCGAGATCGCCATCCGCCAGGGCATCGCCGCGCATACCGTGGCGCTGGTCGGCGCCAACCTGGAGCTGCCCAAGGAAATCGAGGCGCTCGCGGTGCGTTTTTCGCTGTCGCTGCCGAACGAAGCGCAGCTCGACCAGATCGTGCGCGAGGAGGCACTTGCCTACTCGCGCGAGCACGCCGGCAAGCGGGTGCAGATCCATGCCAGCGCGCTGAAGGCCGTGGTGCGCAACCTCAAGGGCCTGGCGGGCAGCGATGCGCGACGGATCGCGCGCCGCATCATCGCCGCCGACGGCATGATCAGCGACGCCGACCTGCCGGCCGTGGCCAAGGCCAAGTTCGAACTGTTGAACAAGGCCGGCGTGCTGTCCTTCGAATACGAGCCAATCGCCTTTCAGGATGTCGCGGGCCTGCGCCGGCTCAAGCGCTGGATCGAGCAGCGCCGCGCGGTTTTCATGGGCGAGCCGACCAAGGTGCCGCTGGACCCGCCCAAGGGCATCCTGTTGCTGGGCGTGCAGGGAACCGGCAAGAGCCTCGCGGCGAAAGCCGTCGCCGGTGGTTTCCAGGTGCCGCTGCTGCGCATGGACATGGCGAGCATCTATAACAAGTATCACGGCGAGACCGAGAAGAACCTGCGCGAATCGCTGGCCAATGCCGAGGTCATGGCGCCCTGCGTGCTGTGGATCGATGAGGTGGAAAAGGCCTTCTCCACTAGCGACAGCGACGGCGGCACCAGCCAGCGCATCCTCGGCTATTTCCTCACCTGGATGGCCGAGCGCAAGGCGAAGATCTTCCTCGTCGCCACCGCCAACGCGATCGACAAGTTGCCGCCGGAACTGCTGCGCAAGGGTCGCTTCGACGAGATCTTCTTCGTCGACCTGCCGGTGGCCGACGTGCGCGTCGAACTGTTCCGCCTGCACCTGGCCAAGCGTGGCCTGAAGCCGGAAGAATTCGACCTCGATGCGCTGGCCGCGGCCAGCGATGGCTTCTCCGGCGCCGAGATCGAGCAGGGAGTGGTCTCCGCGCTCTACGCGGCCCATGGCGAGGGCGGCGCGCTGGACCAGCGCCACCTGGTCGACGAATTGCGCCACACCCGGCCGCTTTCGGTGGTGATGGCAGAGAAGGTGAATCACCTGCGCGCGTGGGCGGCGGAACGGACCGTGCCGGCGGACTGAGAGGCGGGTTCTGGGTTGTGGGTTCTGGGTTGTGGGCAGCCAGAGCTCGCGGAAACTTCCGGGGCAAGGCGCCCCTGTTGCTCCCAACACCACAACTCACAACCCAACCGGCGCAGACCATGCAATCCCGCACCCACCACCTCTACATCCTCCTCGCCGGCCTGTTCATCACCAATGCGCTGATCGCCGAGTTTGTCGGGGTCAAGATCTTCGCCTTCGAGGACACCTTTGGCCTGGCGCCACTGAACTGGAACCTGTTCGGGCAGAGCGGGTCGCTGAACTTCACCGCGGGTGTGATGCTCTGGCCGGTGATCTTCGTGCTCACGGACGTGATCAATGAATACTTCGGCAAGCGCGGGGTGCGCTTCATCTCGTGGCTGACCGTGGGCCTGATCCTGTATGGATTCCTGTTCGCCTACCTGGCGATCCACCTGGCGCCGGCAGGCTGGTGGGTAGGAGTGTCGGCCGCGCAGGGTGTGCCCGACATGCAGGCGGCGTTCGCCGCCATCTTCGGGCAGGGGATGTGGTCGATCGCCGGGTCTGTGACGGCCTTCCTGGTCGCGCAGTTGATCGATGTGCGGATCTTCCATGCGATCCGCCGGCGCACCGGCGACGGCAAGGTCTACCTGCGGGCGACCGGTTCGACCCTGGTCTCGCAGTTCTTCGACAGCTTCATCGTGCTCTACATCGCCTTCGTGCTCGGACCGCAACAGTGGTCGATGGAACTGTTCCTCGCGATCGGCACGGTCAATTACTGCTACAAGGCGCTGATGGCGCTCGCACTCACCCCGGTGATCTATGCGGTGCGTCGCGGCATCCATGCCTTCCTGGGAGAGGACGAGGCGGCGCGACTCAAGCAGCGCGCGCAACTGGATTGAGCGGCAGACAGCCGACAAAACGCGGCCTGGCGCGGCCGACGTCAGGTGAAGTGCACCCGCGGGCGCGGCAGTTCAGGCGACCTTGCTCGCCGCCCAGTGCTGATCAGCCGTCGTCGCGTTTCCCACCGATTCCTTCAGCATGCGCACCGAACGCATGACCGCGCGATGCATGTCCTGCATTTCGCTGTAGGGCAGGTCCTTGGTTTCGTGGTACGCAACCGCCAGCCACAAGGCAATACCGCGCAGTTTCAGCGGCACATTGTCCGACTTGACGCGCTCGATGGCGATCGCTGTGCCGTTACCCCAAGGGCTGTAACGTTCAGGGTTCTCGCTGGAGTACAGGTGCGGCACGGCCGAGGCCGCTGCGTTGGCGAACTCCTTCTGCGACAGCGCGTAAAGCGCACGGCGTTGATCCAGGGAAAGTCCCTGAATCGCTTTTTCCAGATCTTTCAGCTGACTGCGCAGAGTCAGGTAGCGCGCAAGTGCCAGCGTGCGAAAGACGAACTTCATGGCGTCTGCCCCTGTTCGATATCTGGATGGAATGGTGTCACGACGGACACAGTTCCTCCCCCCAGAGAATGCCAACCTAGTCACAAGTTGACGTGGTGTGTCACATTGGTGCGTAGCGTGCCCATCCACGTCCGAAAGGTCAAGCCTCCGTCAATTCTCCGGACGGCTCCCGCTCAGCCGTCGGGAATCAGCACGGAAGGAATCGGAGGGAAACGCTTGCGGTATTCGGCACGCTCGTCGCGGCAGTACCCGGCACCCATGACGAACCGGCGGCAGGACGCTGGGCGCGATTCGTAGATGCTGCAGCACATGCGTCGATGGTCCAGCGCCACGCACCAGCCATCCTCGCCATGTGCCATCACTTCAATGCCATGATCGTCCACCTCGACCATCCAGCGCGGAACGCGATCCTCCGGGAACACGACAACGGTCAGGCGGCAACACACGGCATCGCAGTCATTGCAATGCACTGTCGGATCGGTCGCTTCGTCTGCCTCGGTCCACTCGATGATCA
This sequence comes from Rhodanobacteraceae bacterium, assembly GCA_016713135.1. Classification (NCBI taxonomy): domain Bacteria; kingdom Pseudomonadati; phylum Pseudomonadota; class Gammaproteobacteria; order Lysobacterales; family Rhodanobacteraceae; species Rhodanobacteraceae bacterium. Next base: position 181,402 of record JADJPR010000003.1, read on the forward strand.
CTATCGCCTCCAGGCGAATGCACGCGCTACCGCGATCGCAGATCAGTTCGCGAGCGTTGCCAACCTCTGCAGCATGCGCCATTCAGCCTGAACCTGCGGGGGCCGGCGCCAGGATACGGTGCGAGGTGCGACTTCTGGCCGTTGAGTGGCTGCCGGCCATCCCGTACATTCGCGCGCCCCCGATTCCCTATGACCCGCAGGAACCGCATGAAGCGCCTGATCCTGACCTCGCTGCTGGCCCTGTCCACCCACGCAATGGCCGTGGAGGGCATGTGGCAACCGCACCAGTTGCCGTCCATCGAGGCGAAGTTGAAGAAGGCCGGCATCGCGGTCGATCCGAAACAACTGGCCGATCTGACGCGCTACCCGATGAACGCGGTGGTCAGCCTGGGCGGGTTCTGCACCGCCTCGTTCGTCTCGCCGATGGGTTTGATCGTCACCAACCACCACTGCGCGCTGGGATCGATCCAGTTCAACTCGAGCGCCGAGCGCAACCTGATCGAGCAGGGCTTCCTGGCCGGCACCCTCGGCGAGGAACTGCCCGCCGAACCCACCCTGCGGGTCTATGTCACCGAATCGATCACCGAGGTCAGCGAGCGCGTGGTCAAGGGCCTGGGTGAAGACCTCGATGGCCTGGCGCGCTATGCCGCCATCGACCGCGCGCAGAAGGCGCTGGTTGCCGAATGCGAGCAGGACCCTGGCTTCCGCTGCGATGTCTACGTGTTCCACGGCGGCGCGCAGTATTTCCTGGTGCGCCAGATGCAGATCCGTGATGTGCGCCTGGTCTACGCGCCGCCTGCGGCCATCGGCAATTACGGCGGCGAGGTCGACAACTGGATGTGGCCGCGCCATACGGGCGATTTTGCCTACTACCGCGCCTACGTGGGCCCGGACGGCAAGGCCGCCGACTTCAGCGAGTCGAACGTGCCCTATCGCCCGCAATCGCACCTCAAGCTGCAGCCGGCGGGCCTCAAGGAGGGCGATTTCGCGATGGTCGTTGGCTATCCCGGACGTACCAATCTGCATCGCCTTGCCGAGGAAGTCGCCGACACCGCCGAGTGGGCCTATCCGCAGCAGATCGCGAAATTCCGCCGCTCGCTCGCGCTGATCGAAGAGCACACGCAGGGGCGGCCGGATGCGGCGATCAAGTACGCCAACGCCGTGGCGGGCGCCGGCAACTACCTGAAGAAGTTCGAAGGCACGCTGGAGGGCTTCGCCAAGGCCGGCACCGTGCGCGCGAAGGCCGCGGAGGAGGCTGCGATCCTCCAGTGGGCGCGCAAGCACGACCAGGCGGCCGGACTCGCGGGCCACGCGGCGCTGCGCCAGCAACTCGCCGCGCAGCGCGCCTACCGCGAGCGCGACGCCTGGCTGCAGACACTCGGCTCGCTGTCACTGTACGCCGCCGCGCGCGACCTGGTGCGGCTGCCGGTGGAGCGCGCCAGGCCGGATGCGGAGCGCCAGTTCGGCTACCAGTTGCGCGACGAGCCGCGGCTGGAAGCGCGGCTGCAGCAGTTCGACCGCCGCTACGATCCGCAGGTGGATCGCGCACTGATGCAATGGGTGCTTGGCGAGCTGATCGCGCTGCCGGCCGCCCAGCGCATCCCGGAACTCGACCGCTGGGTCGCCGGGGGTGATGGCGAGCCGACGCCGGCCCTGCTGGCCGAGCGCCTGGACGCCCTGTACGCAGGCACCCGGATTGGCGACGCTGCACAGCGGGCCGAGTGGTTCAAGGCGGATGCCGCGGCGGTCGCGCAATCGAGCGACCCGGCGCTGGCGCTGGCGCGCGCACTGATGCCGGCGCTGCTGCGCATCGAGGACGAGACCGAGCGCTTCCAGGGCGAGGAGTTGCGCAATCGCCCCGCGTGGATGGCCACGCGCATCGCATACGCCCACGCGAAGGGCGACGAGGTCTACGCCGACGCCAACCGCTCGCTTCGCGTCAGCTTCGGCAATGTGCGCGGCTACATTCCGCGCGATGGCGTGCGCTATGAGCCATTCACGGACCTCGCGGGCATCGCCGAAAAGCACACCGGCAAGGTTCCCTTCGACGCGACCGTGCGCCAGATGGAGGCGATTGCTGCCCGCCAGTACGGCCCCTACGCCGTCGACGGAACGGTGCCCGTGAATTTCCTCGCCGACCTGCACATCACCAACGGCAATTCCGGCTCGCCGATCCTCAACGCACGCGCAGAACTGGTCGGCCTGGCCTTCGACGGCAACCTCGGGGCGATCGGCGCCGAATGGCTGTTCGACCCGAAGATCACCCGCACCATCGGCGTGGACATCCGCTACATGCTGTGGGTGATGGACGCAGTGAGCGGCGCGCACCGGTTGCTGGAGGATATGGGCGTGAAGCCGGCGTTCGTGCGCTGAGCGTGGCTGGGTCGGGGCTGCCGGACCGGAGGCACTCGATCCCGCAAGTCTGGTTGTCGGTTGTTGGTTCTTGGTTGTTGGCAGCAAGAGCCCGGTGCCGAGGAACTGTGGGAGCGGCTTCAGCCGCGCGATTCACCCGCGGTCGGCGAACAGATCGCCGACAGAGTCGGCTCCCACAGAAGCTCGGCCCGCGAGCTGAGCTGCGAACAACCAACAACCCCAATAACCAACAACCAACAACCAACAACCAGCGACCCAACCGCAACCACAGCCGCCACCCTGACCCACCCCGAACTCCCATGCCGAAGGCCCAATATCCGCGCGAACTGACCAACTGGGCACTTGTCAGTGTCGGGGTGGGTGCGGTCGAAGGAGCGGTGGCGGCGGCGCTGGTCAAGGCGCGCTTCGGCGATGTGGCCTCGCCCTTCGTGGTCGACCTCGCGGTGGCGCTGGTGGCGGGCGCGCCGGCGTGGGCGAATATCGCCAGCTTCCTGTTTGCTGCGCACCAGTTGGGGCGCGACAAGATTGCGCTGACGGTGCGCTGGCAGACGCTGACCCTGCTGGCCGTGGGTGCGATGGCCGCGCTACCGCAGGGGTTGGCCGGACTGTGGTTGTCGGTGCTGCTGGTGGTGGTCGCGCGCGTCTGCTGGGTGGGTGTGATCACCCTGCGTGCAGTGGTCTGGCGGCGCAATTTTCCGGACGCGGCGCGCGCGCGACTGGCCTCCCGGCTGTCGGCACTGAACGCCGTGCTGATGGGCGGCAGCGGGGCGCTGCTGGGTTGGCTGCTGGGCCATCGTCCCGACCTGATTCCGCTGTTCTTCGCCGTCGCCAGTGGCATCGGCCTTTACGGCGCCTGGCGCTACCGCCGGCTGCGGCTGCGCGGGCACGCGACCCTGCGCGAGCGCGAGCGCGCCGCGCGCAGCGATCGCGACCTCAAGCCCTCCCTCGCCTCCTTCCGCAAGGTGCTCGCAGACGATCCTGTCTATCGCAAGTACATGGGCAGCATGTTCCTGTTCGGCAGCGGCAACCTGATGCTTCCGGCGCCCTTGCTGATCGTGTTCGGCGAGCGCCTGGCCCTGTCCCCTTTCAGCCAGGTCTTGCTGCTCGGCACCCTGCCGCTGGTGGTGCTGCCCTTCGCCATCCTGCTCTGGGCGCGCTATTACGACCGGGTGCACATCATCGAATTCCGCAGCGTCCACGCGTGGAGCTTCGTCACTTCAAGCCTGGCCTTCATGATCGGCTGCGTTGGCGGCGGACTGCCCTGGCTGGTGTTCGGCTCGGCGATGCTCGGCGTGGCCTATGCCGGCGGCCAGCTCGGCTGGAACCTCGGTCACAACGATTTCGCCCGGCCGGAGCAGGCGGCGCTGTACATGGGTGTGCACGTGACCCTGACCGGGATGCGTGGCCTCGCGGCGCCGCTGGTGGGCGTGGCGCTGTATCGCGGCGTCGAGGAACTCGCGCCCGGCCACGGCCAGTGGGCGCTGGTAGTGCCGGTGCTGCTGAACTTCTTCGGCGCGCTGAGCTTCATCCGGCTGCGGCGGGAGCACTTGGGAGAACGGCCGTGAGGTCCTGCGCGGGAGTGGGCGCGAAAATGCCGGTTGTGGGTTGTGGGTTGTGGGTTGTGGGCAGCGGCGACGTCGCGATCCGATTGCATTTGCAGGTAACCGCACCCCTCGAAACCAACAGCGAAGCGCGCAGCCCGCTCTGGCTGCCCATAACCCACAACCCACAACCCGCAACCGGCTTCTTCCCGCACACAGCCAATGAAGCTGGACGCGCAGGAGCGGCCCCATGACGCCCCTCGTCTGCCTCATCGGCCCGACCGCAGCGGGCAAGACCGAGCTGGCGCTGCAACTGGCCGAGGAGCACGGCGCGGAGATCGTCAGCGTGGATTCGGCGCTGGCCTATCGCGGCATGGACATCGGCAGCGCCAAGCCCAGCCAGGCCGAGCGCGCGCGGGTGCGGCACTGGCTGATCGATGTCCGCGAGCCGACGCAGAGCTGGTCGGCGGCGGATTTCGTCGCGGACGCCGAGGCTGCGGTCGGCGACATCGAATCGCGCAGCAAGCGCCCGCTGCTGGTCGGCGGCACCATGCTTTACCTGCGGGCACTGCTGCAGGGTCTGTCCGAATTGCCCGCCGCCGATCCCTTGCTACGGGAGCAGCTGGCAGCCGAACTGGCCAGCCGCGGCGCCGCAGAGCTGCACGCGGAACTCGGGCGCATCGATGCTGACGCCGCGCGGCGGATCCATCCGAACGATCCGCAGCGCCTGCTGCGCGCGCTCGAGGTTTATCGCCAGACCGGCACGCCGATCAGCGTACTGCAGCGCGCGTGGACGGGCGCGCCGCGCCGACCAGGCTTGCTGCTGGCCCTCGCGCCGGCCGACCGCAGCCTGCTGCATCGGCGCATCGAGCAGCGCTTCGACGCCATGCTGGCTGGCGGCTTCCTCGACGAGGTGCGCGCCCTGATGCAATTGCCCGGCATCCACCGCGACCTGCCGTCGATGCGCTCGGTGGGCTACCGCCAGGCCTGGGGCCACCTTGCCGGCGAGTACGATCTGGCGCGTTGCCGCGAGCTGGCGATCTTCGCCACGCGCCAGTTGGCCAAGCGGCAACTGACCTGGCTGCGCGGCACCGAGGGGGTCGAGTGGTTCGACCCGACCGATGCTCGCGCCATGGCTGCCGTGCGCGAACGGGTGGCAAGCGCGTTCGCACGCGGCTGCTGATACACTGCCGACACCTGCGGCCCGGATGTACCGGATTGTGAAGCTCGCGTGACGCCCCTTGCGTCGCGCCCGTCACGGCCGCAGGGGCAGTATCCAGACCAACAACAAACTAGAGAGGGCGCTCATGTCCCGCGGTCACTCGCTCCAGGATCCATTCTTGAACGCACTGCGCCGCGAGCGCGTGCCGGTGTCGATCTACCTGGTCAACGGCATCAAGCTGCAGGGCCAGATCGAGTCCTTCGACCAGTTTGTCGTGCTCCTGCGCAACACAGTCAGCCAGATGGTCTACAAGCACGCGATCTCCACCGTGGTGCCGGCGCGCAATGTGCGCATCACCGAGTCCGGTACTGGCGAGGGCGGTGAAGTGGAGCACGGGAGTTGAGCGTTGTTTGAGCGTTCCAAGCGGGGCGAGCGGGCACTGCTGATCCAGCCGCGCCGGCATGGCGTCGAGTTCGATGCCGCCGCGGCCGAATTTCGCGAACTGGCGCGCTCGGCGGGCGCCGAGGTGGTGGCTGAACTGGTCGCGCGCATCGACAAGCCGCATCCGGCGCTGTACGTCGGCAGCGGCAAGGCGGAAGAGGCCAAGGCGCTGGTACAGTCCGCCGGCGCGGACCTGGTGCTGGTCAACCACCAGCTCACGCCGATCCAGGAACGCAACCTGGAAAAGCTGCTCGAATGCCGCGTGGTCGACCGCGCGGGCCTGATCCTCGACATTTTTGCCCAGCGCGCACGCAGCCACGAGGGCAAGCTGCAGGTAGAACTGGCGCAGTTGCAGCACATGGCCACCCGCCTGGTGCGCGGCTGGACCCATCTCGAACGCCAGCGCGGCGGCGCCATCGGCCTGCGCGGCCCCGGCGAAACCCAGCTGGAAACCGACCGCCGGCTGCTCGCCGAGCGGGTCAAGATCCTGAAAGCCCGCCTGGAAGTGGCGGTCAAGCAGCGCGAGCAGGGACGCAAGTCGCGCGAACGCAGCCAGCTGCCGGCGATCGCGCTGGTCGGCTACACCAACGCCGGCAAGTCGACCCTGTTCAACGCCCTGGCGCGTTCGGACGTCTATGCCGCGGACCAGTTGTTTGCCACCCTGGACCCCACCGTTCGGCGCGTCGGCGGTTTCAGTTTCGGTGCGGTGACCCTGGCCGACACTGTCGGTTTCGTGCGCGACCTCCCGCATGAACTTGTCGCTGCGTTCAAGAGCACCCTGACCGAGGCGCGCGAGGCGGATTTGCTGCTGCATGTGATCGACGGCGCCGATCCGCTGATGCCCGAGCACATCGCCCAGGTCGAGGCGGTGCTGGCCGAGATCGGCGCCGGCGAGATCCCGCAGATCCAGGTGATCAACAAGATCGACGCCTCCGGCGCCGAGCCCAAGGTCGAGGCGATGACCGGGCGCGTGCGTTCGCGGGCCTATGTGTCGGCGGTGACGGGTGCTGGCCTCGATCTGTTGCGCGGGGCCATCGAGGCCGAATTCGGCGCCGAACGCGTGCAGCGCAGCCTGCGCCTGGGTTATGCCGATGCCGGGCTGCGCGCGCGCCTGATCTCGCTGGGCGCGGTGCGCGCCGAGAGCGATGTGGAAGGCGAGGGCTGGGATGTGGAGATCGATCTGCCGCGGCGCCTCGCGCTGCAGCTGGCCTCGCTCCCCGGACACCAGGGAGAACTGGTGCGCACCCAGTTGCTCGCGACCGACGCCGGTGAATGAACGCTACGGTGACATCGGATCGGCTATTTTCGTCACATACCTTGAGCTTGTCCTCTGGCGCCCCCATCGCGTCCGGTCGACGCAACCCTTGAATCACGAGGCCGCCAGCGGCTTCTCCGGAGTGAATACGGATGGCTTGGAATGAACCAGGCGGCGGACGCCGCAATCCCTGGGGCGATGGTGGCGGCGGTGGCGGCGGCGGCCAGCCGCCCGACCTCGAGGAGATGATCAAGCAGATGAAGCAGCGCATCACCGGGCTGTTCGGCGGCGGGCGCGGCGGCGGCCGTCCGGGTGGCGATGCCGCAATCAGCGGCGGCGGCCTCGGCTGGCTGATTCTGGGCCTGCTGGCGATCTGGGCGGTGGTCGATTCCTTCCACATCCTCGACCAGCGCGAGCGTGGCGTGGTCCTGCGTTTCGGCAAGGTCGACCGCATCCTGGAGCCCGGTCCGCGCTTCACCCTGCCGCGGCCGATCGAGCGCCTGGAACGGGTCGACGTGACCCAGGTGCGCTCGATGAGCAGCCGGGTCGCGATGCTGACCCGCGACGAGAACCTGGTGAACATCGATTTCGCGGTGCAGTACACCGTCAGCGATGCCACCAACTTCCTCTTCAAGGTGCGCGATGTCGAAGAGACCCTGGCCCAGGTGGCCGAGGCCGCGGTGCGCCAGGTCGTCGGCAGCCGTTCGCTGGACGATGTGCAGGTTGGCAATCGTCTGGAGTTCACCAGCGAGGCGCGCGAGATCATGCAGCGCCTGCTCGACAGCTACGAAGCCGGGATCAACGTCAGCATCATCAACTTCCAGGACGTGATGGTGCCCGAGCAGGTCAAGGACGCCTTCGACGATGCGATCAAGGCGCGCGAAGACGAGCAGCGTGTGATCAATGACGCGCGTGCCTACGCCGCGGACGTGGTGCCCAAGGCCAATGGCCGCAAGGCCCGCGTGATCGCCGAGGCCAACGGCTACAAGGAATCGGTGGTCACCCGCGCGCAGGGCGACGCCAAGCGCTTCACCCTGCTGGCGGAGCAGTACCGCGCCGCGCCGGAAGTCACCCGCAAGCGCCTGTACCTGGAGACCATGCAGGACGTGCTGTCGCGCTCGCCGAAGATCCTGATCGACGGCGACAAGGGCAACAACATGCTGTACCTGCCGCTCGACAAGCTGGTGCCGCCGCCGGCACAGCCCGAGCGCGCCGGTGCCGCGATGAGCAGCAGCGAGGGACGCTGAGATGAAGAACCTGATCCTGCCTGTCGTTATTGCGCTGGTGCTGCTGCTTGGCTCCAGCGTGTTCACCGTGCGCGAAGACCAGTACGCAGTGCTGTTCCGCCTGGGCGAAATCCAGCGCATCGACTTCGAGCCCGGCCTGCATTTCAAGATGCCGCTGGTCAACAACGTCATCAAGTTCGACCGTCGCATCCTGTCGCTGGACACCCAGCCCGAGCGCTTCCTGACCAGCGAGAAGAAGGACGTGCTGGTGGACTCGGTGGTCAAGTGGCGCATCGACAACGTCGAGGACTACTACACCGCCACCCGCGGCGACGAACTGCGCGCGCAGCAGACGCTCGGCCAGATCGTCAAGGACCGCATGCGCGACGAGTTCAACAAGCGCACCCTGCAGCAGGTGGTGGCCGACCAGCGCGACGAGATGATGGCCAACCTGAAGACCGCGTCGAACGCATCGGCCGCGGCGCTGGGCATCACAGTGGTCGATGTGCGGATCAAGCGCATCGATTTGCCGGAACAGGTCACCGATGCGGTGTTCGAGCGCATGCGCTCGGAACGCGCGCAGGTCGCCAACGCTCTGCGTTCGAAGGGCGCAGAAGTGGGCGAGCGCGAGCGCGCCGAGGCCGACCGCAAGGTGGCGGTGATCCTGGCCGAGGCCGAGAGCCAGGCGCAGCAGATCCGCGGCGAGGGCGATGCGCTGGCCGCCGAGATCTACGCCAAGGCCTATTCGACGGACCCCGAGTTCTACGCCTTCCACCGCAGCCTGGAGGCCTACCGTCAGAGCTTCAAGGCGCAGGGTAACGTTCTGGTGCTTGACCCGGACTCCGAGTTCTTCGAGTACTTCAACAAGGACAAGAAGCCCTGATCCGGCCGCTGCCCCAATGAATGATCTGTGGGCCGCGCTCGCGCTGGTGCTGGTGCTGGAGGGCATCTTGCCCTTTCTCGCGCCTGCTCAGTGGAAGCAAGCGATCAGCCAGATCGCACGGGCCGACGACGCCACACTGCGCATGATCGGCCTGGGCTGCATGGCGGTCGGGCTGGTGTCGCTGTGGTGGGTGCGCGCCTGAGAGCGGTGTGGGTGTTGGTCGTTGGTGTTGGATGATGCGCGGGGTCCGGGTGAGTCGGGCGCATTCCTGTCGCTGGACGCTGGTTGGAGCCGCGACGCCTTTTCCAACACCTGCAACCCACACCAACACCAGCCTCAAGCGCTGTTCCATTCAGCCGCTTTAAGCTAGCTTGCGCCCCATTCCCCACTCGCCATCCGAGGTCCCACCGTGGCCAAGTCCGTCGTCGTGCTCGGCGCCCAATGGGGCGACGAGGGCAAGGGCAAGATCGTCGACCTGCTGACCGAGCGCGTGCGCGCGGTGGCGCGTTTCCAGGGCGGCCACAATGCTGGCCACACCCTGATCGTCAATGGCAAGAAGACGGTGCTGCACCTGATTCCGTCAGGCATCTTGCGCGACGGCATCGAGTGCCTGATCGGCAACGGCGTGGTGCTGTCGCCCGAGGCCCTGCGCACCGAGGTCGCCGAACTCGAAGCCACCGGCGTCGCCGTGCGCGAGCGGCTCAAGATCAGCCCGGCCACGCCGCTGATCATGCCCTACCACGTCACCCTCGATCAGGCGCGCGAGCGTGCTTCGGGCGCCGCCAAGATCGGCACCACCGGGCGCGGCATCGGCCCGGCGTACGAGGACAAGGCGGCGCGCCGCGGCATCCGCCTGTCGGACTTGTTCTACCCGCAGGAGCTCGCCGACAAACTGCGCGCGGTGATGGATTACCACAACTTCGTGCTGACCCAGTACTGGAAGCTGCCGGCCTGCGACTACCAGCAGGTGCTGGACGACTCGCTGGCCTTCGCCGAGTTCGTGCGCCCGATGGTGGCGGACGTGGCCAGCATCCTGCACAAGGTGCGCCGCCAGGGCGGCAACATCCTGTTCGAAGGGGCGCAGGGCAGCCTGCTCGACATCGACCACGGCACCTATCCCTTCGTTACCTCGTCGAACACCACCGTCGGCGGCGCCTGCTCCGGCACCGGCGTCGGCGCGCGCGATCTCGACTACGTGCTCGGCATCATCAAGGCCTATGCCACCCGCGTGGGCGGCGGCCCGTTCCCGAGCGAACTCGACGATGCCGTCGGCCAGGGCCTGCGCGATCGTGGCCAGGAATACGGCGCCACCACTGGTCGCCCGCGACGCTGCGGCTGGCTCGACGCCGTTGCGGTCCGCCGCACCGTGATGATCAACGGCATCAACGGCCTGTGCGTCACCAAGCTCGACGTGCTCGATGGCGAGCCGACCGTGCGCGTGTGCGTCGGCTACCGCTACCGCGGCCAGGAAACCGACCAGGCCCCACTGGACGCGGCGGGCTGGCACGAATGCCAGCCGGTGTACCAGGACTTCGAGGGCTGGACCGAGAGCACCCGGGGCGCCAAGCGTTTCTCCGACCTGCCGCGAAATGCTCAGCGCTACCTCGAAGGCGTCCAGGACCTGGTGCGCTGCCCGATCGCGTTGGTGTCGACCGGGCCGGACCGGACGGAGAACATCGTGCTGCAGGATCCCTTCGCCGAGTTCTGAGCCGTCGGCGCTGGCGCGCCGCCGGCGAGGCGTGGGTCGTCGCTGGCGCGTCGAGGGAACCAGGCGCTGTGGGAGCGGGCCACGCCCAAAGGCTTGCGCTTGGTAGTTCCTTGCTGTCGCTTCGGCATTTGTGGGAGCGGGCTCCGCCCGCGATCTCTGCTGTCGTTGTCGCTTAAGCCCTTGTGGGAGCGGGCTCCGCCCGCGATCTCTGCTGTCGCTGTCGCTGTCGCTGTCGCTGTCGCTGTCGCTGTCGCGGTGGCTGTCGCTTAAGCCCTTGTGGGAGCGGGCTCTGCCCGCGATCTTTTCGCTGTCGCTGTCTCTCTTTGCTTGTCGCTTCAAGGTCAAGGGCAAGAGCGTTTCGGCCTGACGGCCGAGTGTCTTTTCTTTGAGTGGCCAAAGAAAAGTCACCAAAAGAAAGGCCACCCCGCGTCCGCGCCCCGTGTGCGTCGTGCACACGGGGTCCCCTGCGGTGCTCACGAAGCGCAGGCCGCTGCAGCTCGCACGTCCCTGTGCTCGGACATGCTCGCTTTCCCCCTGCGCTTCGCTCCGCTCCTCGGCGCTCCCGAGGGGCCCCGGGTTCCTTCGACCCGGCTTCCTGCCTGGTTCTTGAGGTGTGGCGGGTCAGCAGGCTTGCGGGTCTTGAGCGGAGGGAAGCCACAGCCAGAAGCGAAGCCACAGCCAGAAGCGAAGCCACAGCCAGAAGCTACTGGTCTGCTACAAACGCTTCGCTCTCGATACTGGCCGAGGACCACAAACTAAGAGCTCGCCTCGAAGACCAGGCAGGAAGCCGGGTCGAAGGAAGAATGGGGTCCCCTGTGGAGCGCCGAGGAGCGGAGCGACTTGCAGGGGAAAGCGAGCATGTTCGAGCACATGGATGTGCGAGTTGCGCAGCGGCCTGCAAGGCGCGAGCACCGCAGGGAACCCGTGTGCACGATGCACACGGGGCGCGGAAGTGAGGTGCCTTCTTTCTTGGTTACTTCTTTCTGGGCAAGCAGAAAGAAGTGACTCGGCCGTCAGGCCGAAACGCTTTTGCTCTTGAAGCGAAAAGCGAAAAACGAAAAGCGCAAAGCGCAAAGCAAAAAAGCGCAGAGCGAAGAGCAAAAGATCGCGGGCAAAGCCCGCTCCCAGTGCCCGTGAGCGCACTCACACCACAGTGGAAGTCCGTCGGGTAAGCCAGTCCCCGTAGCTGAAGGTAACTGCGTCGCAGCGATGCGGGGTGGAGAGCACCGCAGCGAACTGGCGGTCCGTAGGTTGACGAACTCGATCGGCGTGGAACGGCGACGAGCTGGCTGGGAGAAGGCGAAGCTGGAAGTGACTGGTCACGCTGATTTGGCTGCTAAAGCGATGGCCGGGCCGTCCGCGTGGTGGGGGGGAACGCGAGGAGGGGGGGGGGGGGGGAGACCTGTGGCCGTGGTGACGGTCGCAGGAGTCAGAGTCCTGGTAGTACCGTGTCGGCATCGTGGGGAAATGGCTTCGCTGTCGGAAGGCAGCGACATCGCGCTGGGGTGCCGGGTCGACGCAGGAAGCGGGACAGGAAGGTGGAGGCGGGAAGTTTGGGATGAGCGGAGAGCGGCGAGCGGCGGCAGGGATCGCAGGGGCGTGAACCGGCCGGAGGATTGGGCCTGGGTAGACCGCGCGGACGGAGCGCATGTTGGCGGCGCTGGGCAACGGCGTCCGAGGAGGCAAGTGGTTCAGTTTGATCGACAAGGTATATCGACCGGCGACGCTGCGATCGGCCTGGCAACAGGTGTTGGTGATCGCGGCGCGGCGGGAGTCGATCGAGTGAGTGTGGAGCGGTTTGCGGGGCATCTGGATCGGTACTTGGGTGAGTTGGGGCAGGAGCTGGAATCGGGGGCGTTATCGGCCGCTGCCGGTACGTCGGGTGGAGATCGAGAAGGCGGACGGCAAGTTGCGTCCGCTGGGTATCCCGACGGTCCGCGACCGCGTGGCGCAAGCGGCGGTGAAGCGGGTGATCGAACCGATTTTCGAGCAGATGTTTGCGCCGACGAGTTTCGGGTTCCGCCCCGGACGCGGCTGCAAGGATGCGCTGCGAGTGGTCGATGGGCTGCTGCAGGCGGGCCACACGCATGTGGTGGATGCCGACCTGAAAGGGTACTTCACAGCATTCCGCACGACCGGTTGAAGCAGAGGTTGGCAGGCACATCAGCGATAGTCGCTTGTTGGCTTTGCTGGACGGCTGGATCGAACAGGACGTGGTGCAGGAGCTGAAGCGCTGGAAGCCGACGAGCGGCACGCCGCAGGGTGCGGTGATCAGTCCGCTGCTGGCGAATCTGTACCTGCACGATCTGGACGTGAAGCTGGCTGGGCTCGGCCTGTCGCTGGTGCGCTATGCCGACGATTTCGTGATTCTGTGTCAGCAGCGGAAGCGACCCAAGCGCTGGAGGTGGTGCGCGCATGGGTGGCGGCGGAAGGCCTGCAGCTGCCGGACAAGACGCATGTGGGCGACTGCCGGATTGCGGGCCAAGGCTCCGAGTTCCTGGGCTACCGCTTCGAGACGGGTCGGCGCTGGGTACGCGACAAGAGCCTGAAGGCGCTGAAGGCGAAGATCCGCAGCAAGACGCGGCGGACCGAGGGCAACAGCCTCAAGCAAATCGTCAGCGGGCTGAATCCAATGTTGCGCGGCTGGTTCAACTACTTCAAACACGCTCAGCGTGGAATCTTCCGCATCCTCGACGGCTTCCTCCGTCGTCGGTTGCGGGCACTTCCGCAAACAAGACAAGCGACCGGGGGCCGGCCACTGCAGGCCACCACCGCTGGCCAAATGCCTTCTTCGCTGCTGTCGGACTTTCACCATGACCGAAGCCCGACACGCGGCGAGCCAATCCCGATGAGGAAACCACCAACTGGAGAGCCGTATGCGGGAGAACCGCACGTACGGTTCGGAGGGCGGGGAGGCGCGAGCCTTCCCGACCCCTATCAAAGTGCGGGTCGCCGCGCGGTGCAACGCGACACTCCGTCGCGCTGCGCGCATCGATCGAGTTCGTCAGAACTCGAACCTGCCCCCCAGGTTCAGAGTCCCCCGGTCGAAGTCATCATTCCCGAAGGTATGGCGGTAGGACATGAAAGCCTGGCGCCCGTTGCCCATCAGGTAGACGAAGCCCAGCCCTGCGGTTCCGTAGCTCTGGTCGGGGTTCTCTTCGCGCAAGATGAACAGATTGCTGGTATTGCCATCGACCAGGTAGGCCTCGGCCGCAGCGTCGTCGCTGTTCTCGTTGTTGAGGCTCAAGTCGAGCTGCGGCATCAGCACGCCGTTGCTCAGGCTGATCGCGCGGGCCACACTGACGCCGAGGGCGAACTGCAGGGTATCGAAGCTCTGCTCGCCGTACCCGACGTTGTACTCGTCGGCGCCGGTTTCCTCGAAGGCGTCGATGTCGCTGCGGGTGTATCGCAACCCGGCATTCGGGGTGACGCTCCACGTGCCGTAATTCAGGTGGTAGCCAATCGAGGTGGCTGCCGTGAACTGGCTGGCGTCGGTGTCGCCAGTGGCGGTCGCGCTGAAGCGGTCAGGGCCGAGCTGGAAGTCGATCCGGCGGGTCTGGTCGAGGCTGCTGTTGCCGTAGGTCAGGCGCGAGTCGATGTAGAAGCGGTCGTTGACGTAGTAGGAGCCATAGCCGGTGAACAGCAGGCTCTTTGCGTCCAGCTGGCCGTCGCCATTGACGTCGGAATCGTAGTTTGCGTAGCCGATGGCGCCGCCGAACACCGCGCGGTTGCTCAGGCGGTAATCGACGCCGGCGGTGATCCCGCGCGAGTCGTAATCGACGCCGACGCGGCCCTCGGCGAGGGCTTCGTCCTGCTCGCCGCTGCCAAGGTTGCCGTTGATGAAGAAGCCCCAGGGACTGGCCAGGCCGCCGTCCTCACCGAAGCCCAGCGCCGCCTGCAGCGCGTCGCCCACCAGCGCCAGCGGGATGGTCTGGCTCCCGCTGGTGACCGTCAGCCCGGACAGGCTGAAGCCACCGCTGCCGCGCCGCAGTTCGTTCAAGCGGGCGTCGACGTTGAAGAACTGGGTGGCGGCGATCTCGCGCATCACCAGGGTCTGCGCCAGAACCTCGTCCGGTGCAATCTCGCGCAGGGCCTCGGTGACTTCGCCGGTGCGACCATCGTCCGCGGCATCGATCAGCGCCTCGCAGGTGTCGGCCAGCGCGGTCGAAGGATCGGCGCACTCGTCCGACAGCACGGGCACGGAGGATCCGGACGCCATGTCGACCACCGAATCGTCGAGCAGGTCGGCCAGGTCGTCAGCATTCCGGTCATCGATCCGGGTCTGTTGCGTGGAGCGGTTGTTCGCCGGATTCGGATCGATGGTGGTCGCGCTGACCACGCCTTCATTGCTGAGGGTCTGGCCGCTGGTCGGCGCGCGCACCACGATGGTTGCTGCGGCCGATGCACCAGCCGCCAGGTTTCCGCCGAATGCGCATTCCACCGATTGGCCGTTGTTCGCGCAGGTAAATCCGTTGCCACTGGCGCTGACGAAGGACAGCGCCGCCGGCAGCGTGTCGCTGACACGTACGCCACTGGCGGCCTCCGGGCCCGCATTGCTCACGGTCAGGGTGTAGCTGAACTGCGCAGCCGCGGTGACCGGGTCGGCGCTGTCGGTCTTGACGATGGCGAGATCGGCGCCGCCCGACTGATAGGGCACGACCACGTTGATCTGGTTGTTGCCGGAGTTCGGGTCAGAGGTGCTCGAAGCCACCACGAAGCGTGCATCGGCGGTGCCGGTTGCGCCGGGCCGCAGCCGGGTCTGCACGCGGATCTCGGCAGACTGGTTCGCCTGAAGGCCTGCGGAGCGCTGGCACTGAGAGTCTGACCGGCGACCTGGCAACTCCAGCCGCTGCCGCTGCCGCCGAGCAGTTCGAAGGGCGCCCCGAGCGTGCCGGTCAGGCGCGGAGCGGCGGCGACATCGGGGCCGGCGTTGCCAATCTGCACCTGGAACTCGACCGTGCCACCGGTACGCGCTGACGCCGGGATCGCCTGTGCATTCACGCTGAGATCTGCGCGTGGCTCCGGCGGCGGGGGCGGTTCGGCGCTGATCGTGGTGGTCTCGCTGTCGGCGTTGTTGCCGCTCGCGCTGTCGACCTCATTGGCGCTTACACTGGCGCGGTTGGTGATGCTGCCCGCCTGATTCGGCGCCCTGACCTGGACGACGATCCGCGCGGCGCTGGCGCCGCCAGCGAGCGGGCCGCTCAGGGTGCAATCGACTGCCGCGCCTCCGCTGCAGGTCCAGCCCTCGCCGCTGGCGGAGACCAGGGTCACGCCGGCTGGCAGCGGATCGCTGACGCGCACACCAGTGGCGGCGCCGGTACCCAGGTTGCGCACATCGAGGTGATAGGCGAACGCGGCATCGGTGAGCACCGGATCGGCGCTGTCGGACTTGGCAATCTCGAGGTCGATCGGCGCCTGAGGCGGAGGCACCACATCGACGCTGACCGACGCGACAATCGGTGTTTCGCTGCCGCGAGCGGTCAGGCGCGCGGTATTCACCAGCGAACGCGGTGACGTGGATGCGCGAACTTCAATCTCGAAGCTGCTGCTGGTGCGTGGAAGCAGGGTGCTGCGACGGCAGTCAACCGCATTGCCGGTCACGCTGCAGTTCCAGCCATCTCCCGCGGCAGACAGGACGGCGAGCCCGCTAGGGACATTGTCCAGCACGATCAGACCGGTAGCGGAACTGGCCCCGTCGTTGCCAGCAGTGATGGTGTAACGGAACACGCTGTCGGTGGTCACCTGGGTCGCGCTTGCGGTCTTCGCCAGAGTCAGCCTGGTGGGCTGTTCACCTGCCGGCGCCTGCAGCACCCACGTCCGCGGAATGACGGTCAGGCTGCCGCGCAGCCCAGTGCCCGGTCGGACCTCATCGCAGCGCAATGTGGCAGTAACCGCCGTGGTGCGGAGCAGCGCCGTCAGGCTCATCGTTCGCGGGGTGGTCGTCGTGCCCACGAAGGTGAACAGGGTGCTCTGGAAGCCGCTGAAAGTTCCCGGCACTGTCTCGCCGGTCACGCTGCAGTTCTTGAACTCAGCCGTGGCCTCCGCGCCACTGCCCAGGCCACCGCTCGGGGTGACGCGGATCGTCGCCGTGGCTTGATTTCCGACGACGGGATTGGCGGAAGTGAAGCTCACCGTTGAATTGGCCGCGGGCAGGTAACTCAGATCCGGCGCGCGCGGCGGATCGCCGGCGGGGCAGGTCACGGGCCAATTGCGGATCTGTCCGGTGCTGCCGCCGGGTGATTCACTGCACACCAGCGTGGCCGTCCGCGACGCGAAGCCCGAGGTGCACCCGAGCGCCAGGGTTCGCTGCGGCGAGCCCGGGAGGAAGCTCTGCGACGATGGTGCCACACTGAAAAAGCCCGCATCCGGTCCGGTGTAGGTGCAATTGAGGCCGATGGTGGCAAAACTGCCGCTGCCCATGCCGCCCGTGGCCGTGACCGAGATCTGCGCGCTGCCGTTGCTGCCGACTACAGTTATCCCGCTGAAATTGATGGCTGTATTCGGAGTCGGCGCATAGGACAGCGTTGGCGGAAATACGTTTCCTTCGATCTGTGCCTGCAGCGGCGCAGTGCCGGTCGCGAACAGCGCCAGCGCACACAATGCCGGGCGGAGTGAAGGCAGGGAGGCGTACATCGGGCGTTTTCCTCGGACAGCAGCCTACGGTCGGCGTTGCTTCCGATTGTAACGTCGAATCGGCGGCTTGCGGGCCGATTCGCCCACAAAATCTGATGTTTCACCTTCGATGTGTACTACAAGGATCTGAATCTCAAGGATTCGTTCCTGGGGCAGGCTGCATGCGCTGGCCCATTTGAACGCGGCAGCCCTCCGTCAGGGTCGAAGTCCAGTCGCCGAAGCCTGCGGCCGTCAGCACGATCGCAGTCGAGCCCATGTTGAAGCGGCCGAGTTCGGCGCCGATGTCGAAGCGCGGCGCATTGGTGCCGGTGTACTCGCGCACGCGCACCTGGTCGGCGTAGGGCGGGGTGACTTCGCCGTCGAACACGGTCTCGATGCTCGAAACGAAGATTGCGCCGACCAGCACCACCGCCAGCGGGCCGCGCCCGGTCTCGAAGATCAACGCCAGGCGTTCGTTGCGGGCGAACAGTCGCGGGATCGATTCGGTGGTCCACGGCGCCACGCTGAACAGCCGGCCGGGGACGTGGATCGCGCGCACCAGGCGGCCGGCGAAGGGCGCATGCACGCGGTGGTAATCGCGCGGCGACAGATAGACCGTGGCGAAGCCGCCGCCGGTGAAGGCCGCGGCGTCCTCATCGCGTCCGCCGAGCAGTTCGGCGACGCTGTAATCCATGCCCTTGGCCTGCACGATGCGGCCGTCGCGAATGCGCCCGATCTGCGAGATGGCGCCATCTGCCGGACACACCAGGGTATCGCCGGCTGATTCGATCGGCCGCGCATCCGGCTTCAGCGCGCGGGTGAAAAAGGCGTTGAAGCTGGGGTAGGACTCGGGGTCCGGATTCAGGGCCTGGCTGAGGTCGATCTTGTAGATCCGGCTCAGGGTGCCGATCAGCAAGCGCTTCCACGGGCGCCAGGTCCAGCGCGTGGCGTAATAGACGATGCGGGACAGCAACTGGTGCGGCAGCAACATCTGCAGGGCCACACCGAGGTCGCGTTGCAGGGACATGGGTCAATCCTTGGGCGAGGTCAGCGCAGCGAGATCCTTCGCGATCACATCCGCCTGGTGCGGCGGACGGATGATCGCGTGCAGCTGGCCTTGCGGGTTGATGAGCAGCAGCGAGGCGCTGTGGTCGATGGTGTAGTCGAGCGGCCCGGAGCCGGTCGGCACCTTGACGTAGAGCACGCCCAGTGCACGCGTGAGCGCACCGAGCTGTTCCTGGGTGCCGGTGGCGGCCTCGAAGGCGGGATCGAAGAAGCGCACGTATTCGCCGAGCTTGGCGAGTTCGTCGCGCTCCGGGTCCACAGAGACAAAACTGACCGCGACGTTGGCTTCCGGGCGTTGCTGGCGCAGGTTGGCGAGCGCCGCCTTGGTCGTCGCCAGCGTGGTCGGGCAGACGTCCGGGCAATTGGCGAAGCCGAAGAACACCAGCCGCCAGCGGCCGCGCCAGTCGGCCTCGGTGAGCGGGCTGCCGTCGCTGCGCTGCAGGGTGAAGGCCGGCAGCGGTTTGGGCTGCGGATACAGCAGGGTGCCCGCCAGCTGCGGCTGGTTGGCGCCGGGCGCGAACAGCTTCTGACTGGCGAGGTAGCCGCCAAGGCCGGCAACCAGCGCCAGCGCCACGATGATCCAGGGGATGCGTCTTTCGAGTGTGCTCATGCGCCGCAGTATAGGCAAGCGCTTCCGCCATGCCGCGTGTATGTCGTGCCCGGCGTGTCCCGCATTCAGCCGGGCGATGTGCGGGCAGCGCTGCGCCTGCGGCCAACGGGTAGTGCTCTCTCGGCGTAATCGATGCGAACATCGGCCAACCATTTCGTTTGAGGACGAGCCTTGACTGACGTGCTCGCGAGCGTCTGCGATTTCATCCGCTATGCCACCAGCCAGTTCAACGCGGCACAACTCAGTTTCAGCCAGGGCTTCGACAGCGCGCTGGACGAAGCCAGTTATCTGGTGCTGACCACGCTGCACCTGCCGCACGATCTGCCGCCGGCCTATGCCAACGCGGTGCTGCTGCCGGATGAGCGCGCCGAAGTGCTGGCGCGCATCCGTCGCCGAGTCGACGAGCGTGTCCCCGTGGCCTACCTGACCGGCGAGGCCTGGTTCGGCGGGATGGCGTTCAAGGTCAGCCCGGACGTGCTGATTCCGCGTTCGCCGATCGCCGAACTGATCGAGCGTGGCTTCGAGCCCTGGGCCGGCGGGCATCCGATCGGCCGCGTGCTCGACCTCTGCTGCGGCTCCGGCTGCATCGGCATCGCCATCGCGGCGCAGATGCCCGACACCCAGGTCGACCTGGTCGACATCTCCGAGGCCGCGCTGGCGCTGACGCGCGAGAACGCAGCCGACCACGGCGTGGCCGAGCGCACCGAGGCGATCCTGTCCGACGGGCTGCGCGGACTTGCAGGGCGTCGCTACGACCTGATCGTCGCCAATCCGCCGTATGTCGGCGTCGACGAGTACGCCGCGCTGCCTGGCGAGTTCGCGCATGAGCCGAAGCTGGCGCTGGTGTCCGGCGAGGATGGCCTGGACCTGCCGCTGCGCATACTGGCCGGCGCCGCGGACCACCTCGAAGAGAACGGACTGCTGGTGCTGGAGGTCGGCGCCTCGGCCCCGGCGCTGGAAGCGGCGCTGCCGGACGTGGCTTTCACCTGGGTCGAGTTCGAGCGCGGCGGATCCGGGGTCGCGGTGCTCGACCGCCAGTCGCTGCTGGAGCACGCCGCGGACATCGCCGACGCGCTCGCCGCGCGCGGCCTCACGCCATGAACACCTTCGGGCACCTTTTCCGCGTCACCACCTTCGGCGAAAGCCACGGTCCGGCGATTGGCTGCGTTATCGATGGCTGCCCGCCGGGCATCGCGATTGCGCCGGAGGATTTCCGCGCCGACCTCGAGCGGCGCGCGACCGGGCGTTCGCGCCACACCAGCCAGCGGCGCGAGGCCGACGAGGTCGAGATCCTGTCCGGCGTCTACCAGGGCCAGACCACCGGCACGCCGATCGCGCTCCTGATCCGCAACACCGACCAGCGCTCCAAGGACTACGGAGAGATCGCTCAGAGTTTCCGCCCCGGGCATGCGGACTACACTTACTGGCACAAGTACGGCATCCGCGATCCGCGCGGCGGCGGGCGCTCGTCCGCCCGCGAAACGACCATGCGCGTGGCCGCCGCGGTGATCGCCAGGCGCTGGCTGGGCGAGCGCTTCGGCATTTCGGTGCAGGGCTGGCTGAGCGGCCTCGGTCCTTACACACCGCAGCGCATCGAGCGCGCGAGCGTCGAGGACAACCCGCTGTTCTGGCCGGATCCCGACCAGGTGGCGGAGCTCGAGGCCTTCATGGATGGCTTGCGCAAGTCCGGCGACTCGATCGGCGCGCGCCTGACGGTGGTCGCCGACGGCGTGCCGCCGGGCCTGGGCGAGCCGATCTACGGCAAGCTCGACAGCGACCTGGCCGCCGCGCTGATGAGCATCAACGCGGTCAAGGCGGTCGAGATCGGCGATGGCGTGGCCGTGGCCGGCCTGCGCGGCAGCGAGAACCGCGACGAGTTGACCCACGGGGGATTCCTGTCGAACCATGCCGGCGGCATCCTCGGCGGCATTTCCAGCGGGCAGCAGATTGTCGCCCACGCGTCGATCAAGCCGACCTCCAGCATCCTCGTCCCCGGGCGCACCCTGAACACCGTCGGCGAGGCCGTCGACATCGTCACCAAGGGCCGCCACGATCCGTGCGTCGGCATCCGTGCGGTGCCGATCGTCGAGGCCATGCTCGCGCTGGTGCTCGCCGACCACCTGCTGCGTCACCGCGCGCAGTGCGGCGACGTGCCGGCGCAGTCGCCGCGCGTGCCGCCCGAAGCCACTTTTCCCTGAAACTGCGAGTCACCTCATGAGCGAATCCACGCGTTACAAGATCGCCGTCGTCGGCGCCACCGGCGCAGTCGGCACCACCATGCTGGAGATCCTCGCCGAGCGCGAGTTCCCGGCCTCCGAGGTTGTCGCGCTGGCCAGCGAACGCTCCGCCGGCAAGCGCGTGAAGTACGGCGAGCAGAGCCTCAAGGTGCAGAATCTCGACACTTACGACTTCACCGGAGTGGCCATCGCGCTGTTCTCGGCCGGCGGCAGCATCTCGGCGGTGCATGCCCCGCGCGCGGCGGCCGCGGGCGCCATCGTGGTCGACAACACCAGCCAGTTCCGCTACGACGACGACATCCCGCTGGTGGTCAGCGAGGTCAATCCGCACGCCATCGCCGGTTACAAGACCCGCGGCATCATCGCCAACCCGAACTGCTCGACCATGCAGATGCTGGTGGCGCTGGCGCCGATCCATCGCGCGGTCGGCATCACGCGCATCAACGTGGCCACCTATCAGTCAGTCAGCGGCGCCGGCCAGACCGGGATCGAGGAACTCGGCCGCCAGACCGCCGCACTGCTCAACTTCCAGAAGATCGAGCCGAAGAAATTCCAGACCCAGATCGCCTTCAATCTGATTCCGCAGATCGATGTCTTCACCGACAACGGCTACACCAAGGAAGAGATGAAGATGGTCTGGGAGACCCAGAAGATCCTGGAGGATGCCTCGATCCGGGTGAACCCGACCGCCGTGCGCGTGCCGGTATTCTACGGCCACAGCGAGGCGGTGCACATCGAGACGCGGGAAAAGCTCACCGCCGCCGAGGCCCGCACGCTGCTGGAAGCGGCGCCCGGTGTGGAGGTGGTCGACGAGCATCGCGCTGGTGGATATCCGACGCCGATCACCCACGCGGCAGGGCATGATCCGGTATACGTCGGACGTATTCGCGAGGACATCAGCCATCCGCGCGGACTGAACCTTTGGATCGTCGCGGACAACATTCGCAAAGGCGCAGCATTGAACGCGGTGCAGATCGCTGAACTATTGGTAAAACACCACATGTGATCTATAGTTACGTTCGGATCATAAGGTCGTTTCTAGTTTCGTGACTTAATACGAGGCCACGATTAGAAGCCGCACAGCCCCCGGGGGAGCTCCATGAAAGGACCGCGCAAGACACTTCTGGCCAGCAGCATCCTCGCCATTCCGTCGCTGGCCCAGGCGTTGGGACTGGGCGGAATCGAGGTGAAGTCGGGGCTCAACGAGCCTCTGGTTGCCGAGATCCAGGTCATCCAGTCGGCGCCTGGGGAGGCGGATTCGCTGGCGGTGGCCCTGGCCAGCGCGGAGGACTTCGCGCGTGTCGGCATCGACCGCTCGCGGATGGAGATGCCATTGACCTTCACGGTCTCCAAGGGAGCGGCCGGTCAGGCGGTGATCAAGGTCACCTCCGCCGTGCCGGTCAAGGAGCCCTTTCTCAATTTCCTGCTGGAAGTGAACTGGTCCAAAGGCCGGTTGCTGCGTGAATACACCGTGCTTCTCGATCCGCCGGTCAGTGCTCCGGCGCGCGGCAGCCAGGTCGAGACCGCGCCGGTGCGCGACACGGCTCCGGTGACGCCGGTGGCAGCCGAGCCTGCGCCCGAGCCGGTGGCGCCTGCGCCCGTTGTTGCCGAGCCCGCACCCGAACCGGCACCTGCGCCCGAACCCGCCCCGACACCGGAGCCTGCGCCGACACCCGAACCGGCCCCGGTTGCTTCCGAGCCGGCAGCACCCGCACCCGCGCCCGCCGGAGACTATGGCCCGATCGGCCAGGGCGAGACGCTGTGGGAGATCGCCCAGGCGACTCGGCCCGATGGCGTCGCCGACAACAATAAATTCATGATCGCGTTGCTGCGGATGAACCCCGACGCGTTCTACGAACAGAACATCAACGCGCTGAAGCGCGGCGCGATCCTGCGCATTCCGACCAATGACGACGTGAATGCGATCGCGGCGAGTGAGGCCGCCGAGGCGGTTCGCGGTCAGAACGAACTGTGGCGCGGTTACCAGGCCTCGCAGTCGTCGACGCCGACAACGCTGGCCGATGCTGGCGCCAGCGAGTCCCTGCGCACGCCACCTGCTGCGACCAGCACCAGTGGTTCGCGACTGGAACTGCTGCCGCCGCGCGCGGGCGATGCCCAGGGCGCAGCGGATCGTCCAGGCGATGCAGGCCTGCAGCGCAGTGGCGAGGAGATCAAGAATCTTCGCGGTGACCTCGCGCGTTCGCAGGAAGATCTGGAGAGCTCGCGGCAGGAAGTCAGCGAGTTGCGCTCGCGCGTCGCGGATCTGGAGAAGATCAAGACGGACCAGGACAAGGTCCTGTCGCTGCGCAATGACGAACTGAAGGCGCTGCAGTCGCGCGCAGCCGAGCTCGAGAAGCGCATTCGCGAACTCGAGGCGGCGGCTGCAACTGCCCAGGCTGCTGCCGACAAGGCCGCTGCGGATGCGGCGGCTGCCGCTGCCGCCCAGCCGGAGCCCAAGCCTGCCAGACATCTGGAAGCCGGAAGATCAGCCGCCTGCGGACGTCGCGCCGCCGGCCGACACTGCCGCCGAGCCGCCCGTTGACACCAGCGCTACGCCGCCGGCCGATACCACCGAGCCACCGGCGGATACGACCGAACCCGTTGTCGAGCCGCCAGCGGATACCACGACGCCAGAGCCCGTTTCATCCGACACCGCCCCGGTTCCGACCGATACCGCTGCGACCACTCAGCCGGTACCCGAGCCGGACCCTGTTGAGCCGCAGCCGGTTCCCGCGGAGCCGGTACAGCCTGCTGCGGGTGGTGGCTTGTTCTCCAACCCGTGGGTGCTGGGCGGCATTGGCGCCGCTGCACTCGCCCTCATCGGCCTGCTGTTCGCGCGCCGTCGCAAGAAGGAAGAGCCGGCGAGCGATTTCGGCGACGCCGAGCATGCGGCAGACGATCATGGCGGCTATTTCCCGGCCGAGCGAGCGCCGGCAGCGATTGCCGAGGTCGGCGATGCGGAGGAAGGAGGCTCTGCTCGACCAGGTCGCGATGAATCCGTCTGACCTGCGAGCGCGCCTCAATCTGCTGCGCCTGTATGCCAGCCATGGCAATGCCACTGCCTTCGAGGAGGCGGCACGCGCTCTGCGGGCGCAGATCGCCAGCGAAGACCAGCCGGAGTGGCAGGAAGCGGCGCAGATTGCCGCCGGGGTCCTGCCGGGCCACCCGATGTTCCAGCGCAAGGATGAGCTGCCTTCAGAAGTCACCTTCGAGGAACCCGAAACAGCGCCGGCCGAGGCAGTCGAGAGCGGCTTCGACCTCAATGCTTTCGATGAGACTCCGGTGCAGCCCGCGGTTCCAGCGTCGCCGCCTGCCTTGCAAGCGGCCGCCGAGCCGAATTTCGATTTCGATTTCGACCTGGATGCCCCGACGCAGGCGATTGAACCCGTCAAGGCAGCTCCGGCGCCCGAAGCGGCACCCGCCCCGGCGCCGGCCCCGGTGCGCAGCGACGAGCTGAGCTTCGACTTCGACCTCGACATCCCGGCAGCGGCGCCCGCGCCCGTGGCCGCCCCTGCTCCCGTCGCGGCCCCCGCGCCGGCGCCGGTCAAGGAAGAGTTCTCGCTCGACCTGCCGGACATCGATTTCGCCGCCGTCGAGGCTCCGAAAGTCGAAGCGCCGAAGATTGCGGAGCCCGCTGGCCCCAGCATGGACGATGAACTCGGGGATCTCGGCGTGTTCGGCGACGATGCAGTCGCGACCAAGCTCGACCTGGCGCGCGCCTACATGGACATGGGCGATCCGGACGGCGCCCGCAGCATGCTCGAAGAGGTCATCGGCGAAGGCAATGCGGCGCAGCAGGACGAAGCGCGCAAGTTGCTGAGCAGCCTGGGCTGAGATGGGCCATCCGGCTGCGTGCCGGATGACCCGAATGGACAGTCAGCCGCTTGCATGTATCGTCATCAGGGCCGGGCAACCGGCCCTGATCGTTTTCCGGCTCGCGGAAGCCAACTCCGCTGGCAACTCCTCTCCCAACCCAATGCCTCGTTACGCACTCGGCATCGAATACGACGGCACCGGCTTCCTGGGCTGGCAAACCCAGCACCAGGAGCCCACGGTGCAGGCCACGCTGGAGCGTGCGCTCGCTTTCGTCGCCGACCAGCCGGTTACGGCGGTCTGTGCCGGACGCACCGACACCGGTGTGCATGCGCGCGGGCAGGTCGTGCATTTCGACTGTGAGGCCACCCGCGGCGAGCGCGCCTGGGTGATGGGCGTCAACTCGCGGCTGCCGCCGAGCGTGGCCGTGTGCTGGGCGCAACCGGTGCGCGATGATTTCCACGCGCGCTACAGTGCGCGCCGCCGCAGCTATCGCTACCGCATCCTGCGCCGCGCCACGCGGCCGGCGTTGGATGCGCGACTGTGCACCTGGGTGCGCGAGCCACTGGATGTGGACGCGATGCGCCGGGCGGTGCCGGCACTGATCGGCGAGCAGGACTTCAGCAGCTTCCGCACCGTCGCTTGCCAGTCGCGTTCGCCGGTGCGCAACCTCGCGCGGATCGATCTCGCCGAAAGCGGCGAATTCCTCGATTTCGAATTCGAGGCGAATGCCTTCCTGCATCACATGATCCGCAACTTGGTCGGCAGCCTGCTGCTGGTCGGCAAGGGCGAGCAACCGCCGTCCTGGATCGCCGAGGTGCTGGCCGCGCGCGACCGTACGCGCGCCGGCCCGACCGCGCCGCCGCAGGGATTGACCTTCCTGGCGGCGCGCTACCCGGCCGAATTCGGCCTGCCGCCGGCGCACACGCTGTGAGCGCGCGCGTCCGGGTCAAGTTCTGCGGCATCACCCGCGCCGAGGACGCGGCCGCGGCGGTGCGCCTGGGCGTGGATGCGGTCGGCCTGGTGTTCGTCCCCGGCAGCCGGCGATGCGTCGACATCCAGCAGGCGCGCGACATCGTGGCCGCGGTCCCGGCCTTCGTCAGCACCGTTGGCCTGTTCATGGACGCAGATGCCGCGCACGTCGCGGCCGTGCTCGGCGCGGTGCCGCTGGACCTGGTGCAGTTCCACGGTCGCGAGACGCCAGAGTTCTGCCGTCAGTTTGGCCGGCCATACGTCAAGGCGCTGGCGATGGGCGATGGCGTAGACGTGGCCATGATGGCATCGGCGTATGCTGACGCTCGCGGTGTGTTGCTGGACGCACACCGCAGCGGCGAGCAGGGCGGCTCCGGCCTGCGCTTCGACTGGTCGCGCATTCCGCCTGACTGGGCTCCGCGCATCATCCTCGCGGGCGGCCTGGCGGCGGACAACGTCGCCGCCGCGATTGCCGCGGTGCGGCCCTTTGCGGTGGACGTCTCCAGCGGAATCGAATCCGCGCCCGGGTTCAAATGCCCCGAGCGCATGCGTCATTTCATGAGCGAGGTGGATCGTGCAACCCGAGAATCACGGCGCGACTGAGCGCGTCGACTACGCCGCCTACCCGGATGCCCGCGGGCACTTCGGCCCCTACGGCGGCAGCTTCGTCGCGGAAACCCTGATGGCGCCGCTGGCCGAACTGGCCGCCGCCTACGAGCACTATCGCGTCGATCCCGAGTTCATCGCCGAACTCGAGCGCGACCGCAAGCACTATGTCGGCCGGCCGACGCCGATCTACCACTGCGAGCGGCTCTCGCGCGAGGTTGGCGGTGCCCAGATCCTGCTCAAGCGCGAGGACCTGAACCACACCGGCGCGCACAAGATCAACAACACCGTCGGCCAGGGCCTGCTGGCGCGGCGCATGGGCAAGCGCCGGATCATCGCCGAGACCGGCGCCGGCCAGCACGGCGTGGCCAGCGCCACCATCGCCGCGCGCCTGGGACTGGAATGCGTGGTCTACATGGGCGCGGTGGATGTCGAGCGCCAGGCGATCAACGTCTTCCGCATGAAGCTGCTCGGCGCCACCGTGGTGCCGGTGCATTCGGGCTCGAAGACGCTGAAGGATGCGCTCAACGAAGCCCTGCGCGACTGGGTCACCAATGTCGACCACACCTTCTACATGATCGGCACGGTGGCTGGCCCGCACCCGTATCCGAAGATGGTGCGCGATTTCAACGCCATCGTCGGCCAGGAAGCGCGCGCACAGATTCTGTCCGAGTACGGCAAGCTGCCGGATGCGGTGGTCGCCTGCGTCGGCGGCGGCTCGAATGCGATCGGCATCTTCCACCACTTCCTCAACGACGACGGCGTCGCCATCGTTGGCGTCGAGGCGGCGGGCGAGGGCATCGAGACCGGTCGCCACGCGGCCAGCCTGTCGGCCGGCGTGCCGGGCGTGCTGCACGGCAACCGCACCTACCTGATCGCCGATGCCGACGGCCAGATCATCGAGACCCACTCGGTCTCCGCTGGCCTGGACTATCCCGGCGTCGGCCCCGAGCACGCCTTCCTCAAGGACACCGGCCGCGCGCAGTACGTCGGCATCACCGACGACGAGGCGCTCGCCGCGTTCCATCGCCTGGCGCGAACCGAAGGCATCCTCGCGGCGCTGGAGTCCTCGCACGCCGTCGCCCATGGCATCAAGCTGGCCGCCAGCCTGCCCAAGGACCGGCACGTGGTGGTCAACCTGTCCGGGCGTGGCGACAAGGACGTGAATACAATTGCGCGGATCGAAGGGATCACGCTTTAGCGGCGCCGTTGGCGCCGCAGTGAGTGGTGAGTGGTGAGTGGTGAGTGGCAACAGCCCGCACGATTCAACGCTTCCCGCTCTTGCGCCCGGCGCGACAGAGCCGCACGGCCCCGTTTCGCGGGCTGCCGCTTCTCACCACTCACTACTCACCACTCACCGCCCCATGAACCGCATCGATACCCGATTCGCCGCCCTGCGCGCCGCCGGCCGCCCGGGCCTGATCACCTTCACCACCGCGGGCGATCCGGATCCCGCGCTTACGGTCGACGTGCTCCACGCGCTGGTCCGTCATGGCGCCGACCTGCTCGAACTCGGCATGCCGTTTTCCGACCCGATGGCCGACGGCCCGGTGATCCAGCAGGCGAACGAGCGCGCGCTGGCAAAGCATGTCGGACTTGTCCACGTGCTCGACGCGGTGCGTTCCTTCAGGACCGACGACCGCAGCACACCGGTGGTGCTGATGGGGTACTTGAATCCGATCGAACGCTACGGCTTCGAGCGTTTTGCACGGGACGCGGCGGCCGCGGGCGCCGACGGCATGTTGCTGGTCGATTGCCCGATCGAGGAATCCGCCGGCTACGACGCGACGCTGGCCGAGCTCGGCCTGCACCAGGTCTACCTGCTGGCGCCGACCACCCCGCCCGAGCGCCGCCAGCGCATCGCGGCGAAGGCGGGGGGCTTCCTGTACTACGTGTCCTTCAAGGGCATCACCGGCGCCGGGCACCTGGAGCACGCCAGCGCGATCGCCGCGCTCGAGGAATTGCGCGGACTGTCGGAGGTGCCGATCGCCGTTGGTTTCGGCATCCGCGACGCCGCCAGCGCCACGGCGCTCGGCGCCCACGCCGAGGCGATCGTCATCGGCAGCGCCCTGGTCGAACGCCTCGCCGACGCCACCGACGCCAGCGCAGTCGACGCCGCAGTGGCATCATTCCTCCCCCCGATCCGCGACGCCCTGGCCGCCCTGCGTTCCGCCTGACGAATGGCTACGGCGCCAGACCCTTTCACCTTTCACTTTTTACTTTTCACTCTCTCATGAGCTGGTTCAGCAAACTGATGCCCTCGCGCATCCGCACCGAAGGCAGCGCGAAGCGCAACGTGCCCGAGGGCCTGTGGGAGAAATGCCCGTCCTGCGCGGCCGTGCTGTATGGCCCGGAGCTGGAGCGCAACATCCGGGTGTGCCCGAAGTGCAATCACCACATGCCGATCGCCGCGCGCAAGCGCCTGGAGTCGCTGTTCGATCCGGGCACGATGAGCGAGATCGACGCCAACCTGGCGCCTTTCGACGCGCTCAAATTCCGCGACCAGAAGCGCTATCGCGATCGCCTGATCACGGCGCAGCGCCAGACCGGCGAGAAGGACGCGCTGATCTCCGCCAAGGGCCTGCTCAAGGGCCGCACACTCATCGCCAGTGCCTTCGAGTTCGCCTTCATGGGCGGCTCGATGGGCTCGGTGGTCGGCGAGCGCTTCGCGCGTGCCGCCGAACGCGCGCTGGACGAGCGCGCCCCCCTGGTGAACTTCTCGGCCACCGGCGGCGCGCGCATGCAGGAAGGCCTGTACTCGCTGATGCAGATGGCCAAGACCTCGGCCGCGCTCGCGCGCATGCGCCGGGCCGGCGTGCCCTTCGTTTCGGTGCTGACCCACCCGACCACCGGCGGCGTGTCCGCCAGCCTTGGCATGCTCGGCGACCTGAACCTCGCCGAGCCCCAGGCGCTGATCGGCTTCGCCGGCCCGCGCGTGATCGAGCAGACCGTGCGCGAAACCCTGCCTGAAGGCTTCCAGCGCAGCGAGTTCCTGCTCGACAAGGGTGCGATCGATGCCATCGTCGACCGCCGCGAGCTGCGCGACAAGCTGGCGGCGATGCTGGCGATCCTGCAGCGGCAGGCTCCCGAAGCCCGGTTGTGAGTTGTGGGTTGTAAGTTGTGGGCTAGAGCGAGCCCGCGCAACCCGCGCCGTCGCTGCCCACAACCCAGAACCCAGAACCCACAACCAGAGCCATGCTCTCCATGACGCCGTGCTCTAGCCTGGCCACCTGGCTGGCCTACCTCGAAGCCCTGCATCCGCAGGCGATCGACCTTGGTCTGGACCGCGTGCGTACGGTGTGGCAACGCCTCGGCAGCCCGCGTCCGGCGCCGGTCTGCATCACCGTTGGCGGCACCAATGGCAAGGGCTCGACGGTCGCGTTCCTGTCGGCGATGCTGGGTTCTGCCGGTCACCTGGTCGGCAGCTACACCTCGCCGCACCTGTTGCGTTACAACGAGCGCGTGCGCATCGGTGGCGAGGATGCCAGCGACGCGCAACTGGTGGCCGCATTCGCCGAGATCGACGCGGCGCGCGGGGATGTCTCGCTCAGCTACTTCGAGTTCGGCACGCTGGCAGCCTTCCTCGTGCTGGCGCGCGCCGGCCTGGACGTTGCTGTGCTGGAGATCGGCCTCGGCGGGCGCCTCGATGCGGTGAACCTGATCGACGCCGACGCGGCGATCCTGACCAGTGTCGACCTCGACCACCAGGAATTCCTGGGGAACACGCGCGAGCAGATCGGCTGGGACAAGGCGCACATCTTCCGCCGCGGGCGGCCGGCGATCCTGGCGGCCCTCGATCCGCC
Organism: Rhodanobacteraceae bacterium; assembly: GCA_016713135.1. Taxonomy (NCBI): domain Bacteria; kingdom Pseudomonadati; phylum Pseudomonadota; class Gammaproteobacteria; order Lysobacterales; family Rhodanobacteraceae; species Rhodanobacteraceae bacterium. The sequence continues at coordinate 211,709 of JADJPR010000003.1, forward strand.
CGAGACGGTGTTCCGGGTCGCGCAGGGCATGGGCGCGGAACTGTGGGTGCTGCCGCCCACGACCGATGCCGGAGAGGCGGACTGGACCTGCCCGCTTCCAGACGCTGCGCCCCTGCGCTTGCCACCGCCGACACTGTCCGCGCCCTGCCAGCGTCGCAATGCGACCGCCGCGATCTGGGCCTGGTGGTGCCTGCGTGATCACCTGAGATTCGATGCTGCCGCAGCGGCGGAAGGCGTCGCGCTCGCCCGCGTGCGTGGCCGGCTCGAGCGTCTGCCGCGGCGGATCGAGACCATCGTCGACGTGGCGCACAATCCGGAGGCCGCGCGCGAGCTCGCGCGCTGGCTGCAGCGGCACCCGCGCGAACCCAATGTCGCCGTGTTCGCCGCGCTTGGGGACAAGGACCTCGCGGGCATCGTGCGGCCCCTGCGGCAGGCGTTTGCGGCCTGGATCGTTTGCGACCTGCGCACGGTTTCACCCAGGGCGGCGGATCCGGCGAACCAGGCTACGGCCCTGCGCGCGCTCGGCGCTGCCGGCAACATCGAAGTCGCGGATGGCGAGGCGATGTCTCAAGCACTCGCGCAGGCCGACGAGCACGCCGGGGCGGCTGGCCGCATCGTGGTCTTCGGCTCCTTCTTCACCGTGGCCGCGGCATTGTCCACCTGCGAGCATCCAGCATCGTAGCCCGTTGTGCCGCGCAGCGGCTCAGCGGGTACTTGCGGCAAGCACCCGGGGAACGCGCTGCGCACGTACCCCGGGCTACGCACGCCGTCCTCCGCGTCTCCGCGTTGAACGGGTCGGCACCGCCTCGAAGCGGGGCTCTCGGGGATCAGCCTATACTCGGCCACTTCGCGTTTCACGATCCCTTCTCCATGGACGACGCCCTCCGCCAACGCCTGGTCGGCGCGGCCGTGATCATTGCCCTCGCGGTGATCTTCGTGCCGATGCTGCTCGACTCGCCGGACGAGTCGGTGCGCACGCAACAGGTCGACCTGACCATCCCGCCGCGCACCGAGCCCGGCGTGGAAACGCGCCGGCTGCCGCTGGATCCGGCGATGACCGCGCCCAGGCCGGAAACTGAAGCGATCGCCGACGGCGCCGGTAACGATGTCGCCGATCCGGTGCCGCCGCCGGTGTCCGGTGGCATCGCGGCGGTCGATACGCCTCCCGTGCAGCCGCCACCGGCGAGCCCGCCGCCGGCGTCGACGCCTCCAGCCAAGCCCACCCCCGCGCCGGCGCCCGTCGAGCGCCGAAACCGGCACCGGTGGCTGCGCCCCCCGTTGCTGCGCCGGTTCCGGCCGCCGGCGGCCGCTTCCTCGCCCAGTTCGGTAGCTACGCCGAGCGAGCCAACGCTGAAGCCCTGGTGCGCGACCTCGCCAAGGCGGGTGTGCCGGCGACCATCGAGACCCTGCCGGGCTCCTCCGGCCGCTCGTTGCACCGGGTGCGGTCCAAGCCTTATGCCACGCGTACCGAAGCGGATGCCGCGCGCCTGTCCGCGCAGCGCCAGATCGCCGGCCTAGCCAGCAGCGTGGTCGAACTGGCCGCGGCCGACGCGACGCAATCGACGCCCACGCGCCCGAATCTCTCCGGCTGGGTGGTCCAGGTCGGCGTGTTCACGAAGAAGGAGGGCGCCGACGAACTCGCCGCCCGCCTGCGAGCAGGCGGCTATGCGGCCTTCGTCGAGCCGGTGAAACTCGGCGGCGGCCAGACCAGCCACCGCGTGCGCGTAGGACCGGAAGCGAAGCGCGAAAACGCGCAGCGCATCCAGGGCGAGCTCAAGACCAGGTTCAAGCTGGTCGATGCGCTGGTCGTGACCCACCCGTGATCTGGGTCGACTGGCTGATCGTCGGCATCATCGCGCTGTCGGCCGCCATCAGCCTGATCCGCGGTTTCGTCGTCGAGGCCCTGTCGATCATCATCTGGGTGCTGGCGCTCTGGGCAGCGTTCCGCTTCACCGCGCCCTTCGCCGCGGTGTTCCTGGGTGGAATCGAGCTGCCATCGGTGCGCCTGGCGGTCGCGGCGTTGATCCTGATCGTGGCGATCCTGGCATTGGGATCGATGCTCAGCTGGCTGGTCGGACGCCTGGTGCGCTCGACCGGACTGTCCGGTACCGACCGCCTGCTGGGCGCGGTGTTCGGCGCCGTGCGCGGGCTGCTGACGGTCATCGCGCTGGTCGCGGTGGCCAGCTGGACGCCGGTCTGCCAGGACCCCTGGTGGCAGCAGTCGCGCCTGATCCCCACGGTCGAGATGCTTGCCGTTCAGGCTCGCGATTTCCTGCCGGGCAGCCTGCGTGAGATCATTGGCAGCTGCCGCGCGGCGCCGCCGCCCGAGGCGCCGCCGCCTCCCACCCCTGCGGTCTGACCGCGTCACCCGATCCCAGGAACCCTGCCATGTGCGGAATCATCGGCATTGTCGGCCGCAGCGAAGTCGCCACCGCGCTGTACGACGGACTGACCGTCCTGCAGCACCGCGGCCAGGATGCGGCGGGCATCGCCACCTTCGACGGCCAGCGGCTGCACCTGGCCAAGAGCAACGGCCTGGTCCGCGACGTGTTCGACAACGCCTCGATGGCGCGCCTGCGCGGCAACGTCGGCATCGGCCACTGCCGCTATCCGACCGCCGGCTCGGAAGGCGCGGCCGAAGCGCAGCCTTTCTATGTCAATTCGCCTTTCGGCATCGCGCTGGCGCACAACGGCAACCTGACCAATGCGCGCGCACTCAAGCGCGATGTGTTCGCCGAGGACCGTCGGCACATCAATACCGAATCGGATTCCGAGGTCCTGCTGAACGTGTTCGCCCACGAGTTGCAGGCACAGAACCATCTGCGCCTGGAACCGGAGCACCTGTTCAAGGCAGTAACCGGGGTGCATGCCCGCTGCGTCGGCGGCTACGCCATCGTCGCCCTGGTGCTCGGCTTCGGCATGGTCGGCTTCCGCGATCCCAACGGCATCCGTCCGCTGGTCATCGGCAACCGCGAAGGGCCCGAAGGCACCGAGTGGGCGCTGGCCTCGGAGAGTGTGGCGCTCGACATCCTCGGCTTCCGCCGTGTGCGCGACGTCGCGCCGGGCGAGGCGGTGCTGATCACCGAGGATGGCCAGATGCTCGCGCGCCAGTGCGCCCAGCCCGCGGTGCATGCACCGTGCATTTTCGAGTACGTGTACCTCGCGCGCCCGGATTCGATGATCGAGGATGTGTCGGTCTACAAGGCGCGCTTGCGCATGGGCGAACGCCTGGCACACAAGATCCGCCGGCTGCGCCCGGACCACGACATCGATGTGGTCATCCCGATCCCCGATACCTCGCGCAGCGCGGCCATCGCGATGGGCAAGGTGCTCGGCGTCGAGTACCGCGAGGGCTTCGTCAAGAACCGCTACATCGGCCGCACCTTCATCATGCCGGGGCAGAAGGAGCGGGTGAAATCGGTGCGCCGCAAGCTCAACCCAATGGAGCTCGAGTTCCGCAACAAGGTGGTGCTGCTGGTCGACGATTCGATCGTGCGCGGCACCACCAGCAAGCAGATCGTGCAGATGGCCCGCGAGGCCGGCGCGCGCAAGGTCTACCTGGCCTCGGCCGCGCCGCCGGTGCGCTATCCGAATGTCTATGGCATCGACATGCCCGCGGTCAGCGAACTGGTCGCGCATGGTCGCAGCGAAGCCGAGATCGAGGCCTTCATCGGCTGCGACTGGCTGATCTACCAGGACCTGCCGGACCTGATCGCCGCGGTGCAGGAGGGCAATCCGGATCTCAGCACTTCGACACCTCGTGCTTTTCCGGCGAGTACGTCACCGGGCTCAGCGACGGCTACCTGCAGCAACTGGAAGCGACCCGTTCCGATGGCGCCAAGGAGAAGCGGCGCGATGTGGTGGCGGCCTGAGGCCTTTGATTTCCGGCCGTCCGGGTTTCGCGCGCATTCTCGAACCGGCAGGCAATCGCTTTTCGTGGGAGCGGGCTCAGCCCGCGATCTTCTGGTCTCTGAAACGGCGCCTATGACTGTTTCCGACATCCGCCAACTCGCCCTGGACTGCCTGCGCGAATCCTCCGTGGAGGCCAAGCTCCAGCGCACCGCCGAAGCCTGGCGCCTGATCGAGCAGGGAGGGTGGCCGGTGCCCGCTGATGGTGCAGCCCCCGGCGTGCGCATCGACCACCCAGGCCGTCCGGCAGCTCCGGTTCTCGTCGCGCCGGCACAACTGGCCCAGCGCAAGCTCAGCAATGCCGAGGGGCCGCGCCGCGCTGGTTCACGCGGTCGCTCACATCGAGTTCAATGCGATCAACCTGGCATGGGATGCGGTGTACCGTTTCCCCGGCATGCCGGCCGACTACTACCTGGACTGGGCAAGTGTAGCCGCCGACGAGGCACGTCACTTCCAGCTGTTGGCTGCGCGGCTGGACCAACTCGGTTGCCGCTACGGCGACTTTCCGGCGCACGACGGTCTGTGGCAGATGGCGCTCGACACCGACCACGATCCGCTGGTGCGCATGGCGCTGGTGCCGCGCGTGCTCGAAGCGCGTGGGCTCGACGTCACCCCGGGCATGATCGAGCGCCTGCGTCGGGCCGGGGACGACGAAACCGTGGCGGCACTGGACGTGATCCTGCGCGAGGAAGTGCGCCACGTGGCGATCGGATCGCGCTGGTTCTCGTTTCTGTGCGCGCAGCGGAGCCTCGATCCCGCCGCCGAGTTCCTGCGCCTGGTGCGCGAGCACGCCGTCGTCCTGCGCCTGCCGTTCAACCGGGCGGCGCGGCTGACGGCTGGATTTGCCATCGCGGAACTCGATGCGCTGACCGCGCATGCCCGGTGAGAGGAAACTGCAGCTCTTTGCGTCTTTAACTCCCGTACAGGGCTGTGTTAGCCTTGTGCGGTGGGGTGCTGCGGCCTTAGCCGGCCGGCATCGCTATCGGGCGCGCAACTTCAACTTGATCTGAAGGACACCTCCATGAATCACAAGAACCTTATCGGTACGGCGGTCGCTGCGGCGCTGCTGTTCGGCGCGCAGGCGGTTTCGGCTTGCGCCATCAGTGCTTGGTCGTCGGCCACGGGCCTGTCGGTAGCTGACACGGGCGAGCCCACTGCCGGCTTCAGCCGCACTTCGGGACGCTGCAGCCTCCGGGTAGCCCAACTCCAATGGCGCGCCGGACGTTTCGTCACGGATACCACCCCGAACAACGAAGCCAGCTACCGCGTCCGTTTCTACTACTACACCGGCAACATTACTGCCGGCACGGCCGATATCTTTCAGGCACGCAACACCGGTGGCACGAACATCATCCGCGTCACGCATGACGGCAACCAGTTGAGCTTCACCACCAACACCGGCGGCGCCGCGCAGAACGTGACTGTCGCCGACAATCGGTACTACTCCATCGAGCTGAACTGGGCGGCTGCGGCCGGCACGGGGTCGATGACTGGAACCGTGACCGGAAACAGCGGTAGCGCCTTTCCGGCAGCGGTCGCCGGCACGGTTAACTTCGCCAACCTGAACAACGCAGCGGACTCAATCACCGAGGCTCGCATGGGTCTGATCGCGGGCTCGCCGACGGTTGGCAGCGCCGTGTACTTCGACGAATTCGATTCGCGTCGCACCCAGAGCCCGGGCCGCCTGTGCCGTGGCGATTCGAATGGCAACGGCTCGATCACCTCCGCTGACCGTGGCGCCATTACCAGCGAACTCGCAATTCCGCCGACGATCGCCGCTGGACAGCCGGACTGCAAATGAGACCGGTAACGTCAGCGCGACCGATCGTAGCTGGCGTGACCGCGCTGCTCGCCGCGTTTGCTTCCTGCAACTGATCAGCCCGCTGACAAGGAGAACCCAATGAACCGCTTTGCATCATTTGTCATCGGCTCGCTGCTGCTGTCTGGTACCGCTTCGGCTGCCGACTTCCAGGTGTGGACCTATGCTGCCAAGGGCAGCGACCTGATCGTCTCCGTTTCCTTCATGGGCGATGGCAAGACCCAGGAAGCGATGATCGATTTGGCAATCCCCGCCGGTTACCGTATTGTCGACTCCGCTGTGAAGATGTCGGGCAGTGTTTGCGCCGCATCGGCTGAAAAGGGACTGATGCGCGTTGTCCCGCCTTCTGGCGAGGACAAGGCTCTCGGCAAGAGCATGACCGACGTCTGCTCGTTCCGGCTTGCGAGTACCGGCGAGAAGATCGGCGGAACGCCCAAGATCGACGTCGCATTCAGCGAATGCTTCGGCGGTGGGGCCGCTGCAACGTGCAACGTTCAGTCGACGGACGTGTCGCAAAAATAAGTAGCACCAAAATAACGATCAATCGGAGTGGCGATATGCGAAACCTGATCTTGAAGCTTGGAGTTGCGACTTCGCTCGCAATGGCCGGCACCGCAGCGTTTGCGGGTGTCTTCACGCAGAGCCCGGATCCCGCATCTGTGGCGCAGGGGGGTACGGTGAATGTCAACTTCCTGTTCGCCGGTGACGGCGTGACCCAGGAAGCGCAGCTTGACCTGACCTACAACGCCTCGGTCTTCACCACGGTGGTTCCCACCGTGGTGGTGCCTGGTTCGACTTGCGGCGTGAACGCGATGTCTCAGTTCATCCGCATCATTCCGCCCTCTGGTGCGGGTAATCCGCTGACCAGCACCGCGACGGCGTACTGTAGTTTCGCGTTCACTGCTGCGCCTGCCGCAGCCCCCGCGAACTACGACTTCACCACTCTGTTCATCGAGTGCGACGGTCTGACGTGCACCCGCAACGGCCCGTTCCGCATCACTGTCACCGGCGGTGTCACCAACACCCCGCCGACGATCGCCTACGCTCCGAACTTCGGCACCACGATCACCTACTCCGGTGCTGGTACGGCCTCGCCGATCGTTGCCACGCCGAGCGGTGGCTCGGGCTCCGGCGCGGCTGCGACGACCACGGTCGGCGCGTGCACGATCTCCGGTGGCGGCGCTGCTTTCCCGACCACCAACATCAATCAGCTGTCGTTCGTTGGCAACACCACGACCCCGCAGAACCTGGTGCTGCCGAACTGCCTGCCGCAAGTGGCTGCCACCAACGCAACGCTGACCTGTCCGGAAACGGCGGGCGGCGGCGCTGCGGTGAACCGTGTGTGGACGCTGACCTGCCCGGCCGCCGCGCCGGCTGGCACGCCGCCGACGCTGACCTACTCCCCGGCCGCTGGCTCGAGCACCAACGTGGCCGCTGGCAGCAACTTCCAGGTCGACGTGGGTTGCCCGACTGACGGCGCGGCCTGCAACGGCTCTGGCACCGGCAACGCGGCGACCTCCCGTCTGCAGCAGCTGGCTGCGGTTTACACCGGTCTGGCCAGTCCGGCGCCGTCGATGAGCTGCAACTTCGTCGCCGAGGGTGGCGCTGTGGTGGGTTCGCCGCTGGACTTCGTCGCCCTGGCGCCGGACTCTGGTGACATCCGCTGCACCTGCCCGATCAACACCACGGGTCTGGCCACCGAGAACTTCCGCGTCGACGTGACCGAGATCAGCCCGGTTGGCGGTGCGTCGAACGTGCGCAGCTTCAACGTGGTCTGCGGCGCGCCGCCGCCGGCTTGCGGCACGCTCAATGCCACCCCGGCTTCCGGCACGATCAGCCTGACCAACGGCGGCGCCGCTTCGGTCGTCAGCACCTTCACCCTGACGGGCGCTGGCATCGGCGTGAGCAACACCGTGACCTGCGCCACCAGTGGTGTCTCGGCTGGCACGACGTTCAACGTCACGACCAACCCGAACCCGCTGACGCTGACCAACAACGCCACGGGAACGGTGAGTGCGTCCTGCACGAACTCCGAGCAGACCACGGGCACCGGCACGCTGACCTGCTCGGCGACGTCGAGCCAGGCTGGCTGCACGCCGCCGAGCTTCACCTTCACCCTGAGCTGCCCGGGTCAGTCGGCTCCGCCGCCGCCGGGTGAGTACACGCCGGTTCCGGCGATGAGCGAGCAGGGCCGCATCCTGCTGGCCGCTCTGGTGCTCCTGCTGGGTCTGGGCGTGGTCGGCTTCCGCATGCGCGGTTGATCTGACTACCCTCAGGTAGTTGTCGAAGGGGCCCGCGAGGGCCCCTTCGCTTTTTGGATAGCTCGAAGTTGAAATCGCACCGGGCCAGCCGGCCAGGGGGTGCCGATGCCATGCGATCGCCCGTTTCGGATATCCGTAGAGGAACCCTCGTCGCTAGACTCCGATCAAATGGAGCAGCACGCTGACCACGGCTTGCTCAGGCCCATCCTATTGATCCAGGAGAACTCCGCATGTGTGGGATTGTCGGCATCGCAGCTCGCAAGAATGTTGCGCCACTCCTGATCAACGGTCTGAAGGCGCTGGAATATCGGGGTTACGACTCGGCGGGTCTGGCCTTGCTGACGCAACAGGGGCTCGAGCGGCTGCGCACTCCCGGTAAGGTCCGCGAACTTGAAGCACTCTACGCAGGGCGCTCCGTAAGTGCCGATACGGGTATTGCGCATACCCGCTGGGCAACACACGGCGTGCCCAACGAGCGCAATGCGCACCCACACACCTCGCGCGAGCGCGTCTCCGTGGTCCATAACGGAATCATCGAGAATCACGAATCCCTGCGCGCAGAATTGATCGCAAGGGGGTACCGCTTCGATTCCGACACCGACACGGAAGTCGTCGCCCATTTGATCGAATCTCATCTTGGCGAGGGCGACACCCTGCTGCGCGCCGTGCAGCGCGCAATCGCGCGTTTCGAAGGCGCCTATGCCATTGCCGTCATCGCAAGCGATGCGCCACACGAGGTTGTCGGCGCACGTCGAGGCTCGCCGATGGTTGTCGGCGTCGGCGAGGGCGCGCAATACCTGGCCTCGGACATCTACGCACTGCTGGGCGAAACCCGCCGCTTCATCTATCTCGACGATGGCGACCTGGTCCACCTGACTCCCGACAGCATCGCGATCTACGACGAACACGGCACCCAGGTTGAACGCCCGGTCAAGGAAGCACAGTTCCGCCCCGACGCGGTCGAGCGCGGGCAGTACAGTCACTACATGCTCAAGGAGATCCACGAGCAGCCGCAGGCGATCGCCGATACGCTCGAAGGCCGCCTGGCGCGCGGGCACATCCTCACCGAAATCTTCGGGCCCAGTGCCCGCACGCTGCTACACGAGTTGCAGGCCGTCCAGATCGTCTCTTGCGGCAGCAGCAACCACGCTGCGCAGGTGGCGCGCTACTGGATCGAGGCGTTTGCAGGGGTTCCTTGCGCGGCCGAGATCGCCAGCGAGTACCGCTATCGCCACGCCGCTGTGCCGGCCAAGACCCTGCTGGTCACCGTGTCGCAGTCGGGTGAAACCTCCGACACTCTCGCGGCCCTGCAATACGCCAGCACACGTGGCTACCTGGCGCGCCTGGCGATCTGCAACGTGCCCGAGAGCTCCCTGGTCCGCGCCAGCGAACTGGTGCTGATGACCCGCGCAGGCCCCGAGATCGGCGTGGCCTCGACCAAGGCCTTCATCACCCAACTCACCGCCCTGGCGATGCTGGCCCTCGAAATTGGCCGCGCGAAGGGCATGGATGCCGAACGCTATCGCTCCGCCGTGCGCGAGCTGGAGCTACTGCCGAATGCCATCACCCGCGTGCTGGCGCTCGATCCGCAGATCAAGTCGATGGCCGAGCGCTTCGCAGACAAGCACCATGCGCTCTTCCTTGGCCGTGGGGTGCAGTTTCCCATTGCGATGGAAGGCGCGCTCAAGCTCAAGGAAATCAGCTACATCCACGCCGAGGCCTACCCTGCAGGCGAGCTGAAGCACGGCCCGCTGGCGCTGGTGGACGACGAGATGCCGGTGGTCGCGGTCGCGCCGAACGACGAGTTGCTGGAGAAGCTCAAGAGCAACATTCAGGAGGTGCGCGCGCGCGGCGGCGAGATGTTCGTGTTCGCCGACGAGGCAGTCGCGGCCACGATGAGCAATGACCGCTCGCATGTCATCGCGGTGCCCAGCGTCGGCGCCTTCGTCGCGCCGATGCTGTACACCGTCCCGATGCAGTTGCTGGCCTACCATGTGGCCGTGCTCAAGGGGACCGACGTAGACCAGCCGCGCAACCTGGCCAAGAGCGTGACGGTGGAATGAGCGTAGGGCGGGGTGCCGCGCCGCGGCGCCCCGCCGCTTTGGGTCTGCCTCGGCGCGGCCGGCCGCCTCAATCCCCCAGCAGCGCCCCAACATGCCCCACGCTGCCGTCGCGCAGCGCGGTGAGCGAATAGCCGCCTTCCAGCGTAGACACGATGCGTCCCTGCGCGTGGCGCTCGCCGAGCGCCACCAGTTCGTGGGTGATCCAGGCGTAGTCAGGCGTACCGAGGTTGAGGTCTGCCAGCGGATCCAACCGATGGGCGTCGAATCCAGCCGAGATCAGGAGCAGTTCGGGACGGAAGGCATCGATGGCCGGTAGCAGGCGCGCCCGCCACACGGCGCAAAAGGCCTCCGAACCCGAACCCGGCGGAAGCTCGCCGTTGACGATGTTGCCGACCCCGGTTTCATCCGCACGACCACTGCCCGGATACAGCGGCGACTGGTGGCTGGAAACGAACAGCACCGCCGGCTCGTGTTCGAAGATCGATTGCGTGCCGTTGCCATGATGGACATCGAAATCGACAATCGCCACCCGCGCCAGGCGGTGCGCCGTCAGCGCATGCCGCGCGCCCACCGCGATGTGGTTGTGCAGGCAGAATCCCGATGCCTGGTCCGCGCGGCTGTGGTGTCCGGGTGGCCGCACGGCGCAAAAGGCGCGTCGGTGTGCGCCGGCGAGGACCCAGTCGACCGCAGTGCAAACGGCGCCGCTTGCACGCAGCGAAGCCTCCAACGATCCGGAAGACATCACCGTATCCGCATCGACCCGATGGATCCCCGACGCGGGCGACGCGCGTTCCAGTTCGTCGATCAGCCGCGCCGTGTGCGCTCCCAGCAGCTGAGCGCGCGTCGCGCGCGGCGCTTCGGCCCAGGACAGGCGCTCGCCGAAAGCACTGTGCAGCGCGTCGACCACCGCGCGGACCCGCTCCGCATGTTCTGGATGCCCGGTCCCGGGTCATGCGTCAGGCACGCCGGATGGGTGAGGGCAAGCACGCTCAGCCGCGTTTGTTGCGATCCCATAGAACCTCGCCCGCGCCGCCCGCGCGTGCCAGCACGCGTGCGATGACGAACAGCAGATCGGACAAGCGATTCAGATAACGAACCACCTGCGGGCGCACCGGCTCTACCCGCGACAGCGCGACGACGTCGCGCTCGGCGCGGCGGGTGACCGTCCGCGCGACATGGCAGTGCGCCGCAGCCGGTCCGCCGCCCGGAAGAATGAAGTCCTTCAACGCCGGCAGCGGTTCGTTCAGCGCATCGAGATCACGTTCCAGCGCGCTGATGTCGCCGTCCTGCACCAATTCCATGCCGGGGATGCACAGTTCCCCGCCGAGATCGAACAACTGGTGCTGCGCGCGCGTCAGGCAGCTGACGACGTGCTCTGGCAGGCCTGCGTGCGCCAGCACCACGCCGATGCAGCTGTTGGCCTCATCCACCGTGCCGTAGGCGGCGACCCGCAGGCTGTCCTTGGCCACGCGACTGCCGTCGCCCAGACCGGTGCTGCCGTCATCGCCAGTGCGCGTGTAGATCTTGGACAGACGGTTGCCCACGGCCAGCTCAGGCAGTCGCCGGGGCGCCGCGCGCGCGTGACAGCAGCGCCATGCCGCCGAACAGCGCGAGCGAGTAAACCGCCATGCCGGCCAGGGTGTACGCAAAGAAGGGCAGGGCCAGGGTGTAGCACAGCACCAGGCCGGCAAGGTCCTGAGTGTAGTAATGGCCGGCGCCCATTGCCCAGACAGCAAAGTTGCTGACCACGAAAAACACCGTTGCCGCGAACAGACCGTAACCCACCACACGCCCGGTCGAGGGCGACGGCCCCATGCGCATTCCCAGCCACACATTGAACGCGATCAGCGCGTAGATCACCGGCATCCCGCCATGCAGGCCGAGGAACAGGTCGGCCAGGGCCATCGCGGCGAGCGGCACCAGGAAGGCCAGGCGACGATCGGCCAGGTATGAACCCGCGAACAGGCCCATCGCCTCCACCGGGGTGAAGTTCGGCGGATGCGGCAGCAGGCGCGACAGGGCGGCGAGCGCAATCAGCGTCACCACCAGCGTCGCACGCGGTTGCCACTGGGCGGAATGGTTCGACATCGGGATTCTCCGCAGCAACTTGAGTCAGACTGCCAGCATAGCGCAAGCGCCCGCCACCTCTGTGTCTCACGCGCCTGCCGGATTCAGGCGCGCTTCTTCAACGTGGCGTGCAGGTCCTGGGCCACATTGCAGTAGTGGCGCAGCGCGAAGCCCTTTTCCTGCTGCGGCTTGTCGCGCCAGTCCGGGCCCAGCCAGAAACCGTAGCTCAGATCGAAATCGCAGCGGATCGGGTAGTGCGCAACGCCCGCAGTCTCGCGCCAGGAGCGGATGAAGTAAAAGTACGACGCTTCGCACACGGGGGGCCACTGGTGCGTCGGGTCCTGCACCGCGCCATAGCTCTGCCAGTAGGGGGTCACAATCAGCGCAGTGGCGCCTGGCTTCATGACCCGCCAGAGTTCATCCATGAACCGCATGCGCTCTTCCCCAGTCAGATGTTCGAAGAAGTGCATGCAGCGCACCTCGTCCACACTGTCGTCGTCGAACGGCCAGGGGCATACGCGCAGATCGTGCACGATGTCAGCGCCGCATTCGGCGGAAATGTCCACGCCGAGGAACCCTTCGGCCTTGCGGCTGCCGCAACCCAGATCCAGTTTCATGCCTGCCTCCGTAAAACGCGTGAGTCTAAGCCAATCGGTTCCCGGCTCTTCCCCTGAGTCGTATGCTCGCGCCGGACTTACGACAAGCGATGCCCGATGGAAACCGACATCCTGATCGCCGGCGGTGGCCTGGTGGGCCTCAGCCTCGCGCTGGCGTTGTCCGGTTCCGGGCTGCGGGTGACACTGGTGGATCGCCAGCCGCTGGGTGAGAGCGCCCGGGGCGCCGACGAGCGGCACCTCGCGCTGTCGGAAGTCAGTTGCCGCATCCTCGATGCGCTGGACGTGCTGCCCTTGCTGGGCGCTGACGCCGAGCCGATCCGCGCGATCCACGTCTCCAGTGCTGGCGAGTTCGGTGCGGTCCGCTGGGCCGCGAGAGACTCGGGCCGCGAGCGCTTCGGCATGATCGCGCCGGCGCGCCGCCTGTTGCTGGCACTGCAGCGTGCGGTGCAGGCGCGCCCTGATCTGGAGGTCATCGCGCCGGCCGCCGTCGTGCAGGCAGTGCCCGGCGCGGATCACATCGTCGCCATTCTGGAAGGCGCGGCTAACACACGCTGCAATGCGCGCCTGCTGGTGATCGCCGATGGCGTCGAATCGCAGCCTGCGTGCCGATACGGGCATCGGCACCATCCGCCATGACTACCAGCGCACCGCGATCTGCTGCGCGCTGCGCCCGGAGCGCGATCACGGCGGTACCGCCTATGAGCGCTTCACCCGCAGCGGGCCGGTCGCATTGTTGCCACAATCCGGCGGGCGCTGTGGGGCGGTCCACGTCGTCCAGACGGACGCGGCGGTGCGCCTGCTCGCGCTGTCGGAGCGCGAGTATCTGGGCGAACTCCAGGCGGCTTTCGGCTACCGCCTCGGGCGCCTGCGCCAGGCTGGCGAGCGGGTGGCCTATCCGTTGCGACGGGTGATCGCCGAGCGCCTGACCGCGCCGCGCCAGGTGCTGGTCGGCAACGCCGCCCAGGCGGTGCACCCGGTCGGCGCGCAGGGCTTCAACCTGGGCGTACGCGATGCCGCAACCCTGGCCGAACGCCTGTTGCAGGCGCACCGCGCAGGCGCCGACCCAGGTTCGCCCAGCCTGCTCGAAGGCTACGCGCAGGCGCGCGCTGGCGACCGCGCCGCGACCACCGGCCTCAGCCATGCGCTCGCGCTGGCGACCGTGCCGGATCTCGCGCCAGCGCGCTGGCTGCGCAGTCTGTCGTTGCTCGCGGCAGATCGCATCGCGCCGCTGCGCGAACACCTGCAACTTGGCGGCATGGGCTTCCGTGGCGCCACCCCGCAACTCGCAAGGACTCGAATGTGAAATCGCAACTGGACGCGGTGATCATCGGCGCCGGTATGGTCGGCGCGGCGACGGCGCTTGGTCTCGCACGCGCTGGCCTGAAGGTGGCCTTGATCGAGCAGAATCCGGTGGCGCCGCCGCAGCCACAGGATCCAGTGGACCTGCGCGTGGTCGCGATCGCGCCGCATGCACAGCGGCTGTTGGCTGACCTGGGAGTGTGGTCGGAGATCGCAGTCGTGCGCGCATCGCCGTATGCGCGGATGCAGGTCTTCGATGCGATCGGCGGCAGCCGCATCGGGTTCGATGCCGCCGACTATGGCTGGCCCTGCCTGGGGCACATCGTCGAGAACCGCCTGGTCGCCGGCGTGCTCTGGCGCGCGGTCGAGCGCGAGCCGGGCGTGCGCCTGCTGTTGGGCGACTCGCTGCGCGGTTTCGACATCGACCACGCCGGCGTGCGCCTGCGGCTGGAAAGCGGCGGCACGCTGCAGGCGAAACTGCTGGTCGGTGCCGATGGTGTGCAGTCGCGGGTGCGCGAGCAACTGCTGATCGGCGTCGATGGCGCTCCCTACCACCAGAGCGGATTGGTCGCGCACATCGAACTGGAGCGGCCGCAGCCTGAACTTGCCTGGCAACGATTCCTGCCCTCCGGGCCGCTGGCCTTCCTGCCGCTGGCCGACGGCCGCGCGTCGATCGTCTGGACGCTCCCCTCCGAGCGCGCCAGCGCCCTGGCCGCGGCGCCGGAGGCCGAGTTCGAGGCGCAGTTGCGGCGCGCCAGTGACGGCGCGTTCGGGCGCCTGCGGCTGAGCTCCGAGCGCGGCGCGTTCCCATTGCGGCTGCAGATCGCGCAACGCTTCGCGCAGCAGCGAGCGGTGCTGGTCGGCGATGCGGCGCATGTGGTGCACCCGCTGGCGGGGCAGGGCGTCAACCTGGGTTTCGCCGATGTCGAATCGCTGCTGGCAGGCGTGGCGCGCGCGCGCGCCGCGCAACGCCCGCCGCTGGGCGATTCCGACCTGCAGCGCTGGGCGCGCGAGCGGCGCAGCGATGCCACCCTGGCGGCGCGTGCCTTCGACGGCCTGAACAAGCTCTACGCAGTGACCGACGGTCCGCTGGTGGCTGCACGCGCCGTTGGTCTGGGCCTGATCGACCGCTTCACGCCGCTCAAGCGCAAGCTGGCCGAGCACGCGGCCGGAATCGCCGCCGGACGCTGATTCCGTCCAAGGTCGTGACACCACGCTCGCCTGCGCGGTGGCATGCTTCGCACCCCGAGAATCCGACACCGAGCGCTCATTCCATGTCCAGACTTGCCGACTTCCGCCTGCCCGGGATCGATGGGTGGGAGCTGCCGCTCGATCGCTTCGACGGCGAGGTGGCGCTGCTGGTCAACGTGGCCAGCCGCTGCGGGCTCACGCCGCAGTACGCCGCGCTGGAGGCGCTGCATCGCCGTTTCGCCGACCGCGGATTCCTGGTGCTCGGCATTCCGTGCAACCAGTTCGCAGGACAGGAACCCGGCACCGAGGCCGAGATCCAGCAGTTCTGTACCCTGAAGTACGACGTGACGTTCCCGATGTCGGGCAAGATCGAGGTCAACGGCGCCGGGCGCCACCCGCTCTACGAGTGGCTCGCGGGGCCCGACGCCGCGCACCCTGGCAACATCTCGTGGAATTTCGAGAAATTCCTCATCGGCCGCGACGGCCAGGTGCTGGCGCGCTTCGCCCCCACCGTCAAGCCGGATGCGCCCGAGGTCATTGCGGCGATCGAGCAGGCCTTGGGCGGGTAGGGGCTGGAGAAGCGGGGCAGGGGCTGGCAGGAGGGGGGCGGGGTCAGGGGTCCTGCTTCCGGCGATTTTGTGCCCCGAACCCCAGGGCTTGCCGCAGGGCCGCAGGCACCGCCGGTTGCGTCCCCTGCCCCCTGCCCCTTGCCCCGCTTTTCAATCTTCAGGTCGCCGACTCTTTCCCCCGGTACTCGCACAAATCCCTGATCGGGCATTCGCCGCAGCGTGGCTTGCGCGCCTGGCACACGTAGCGCCCATGCAGGATGAGCCAGTGATGGCAGTCCAGTTTGAACTCGGGCGGCACCACGCGCAGCAGGCGGTCCTCGACCTCACGTACATCCTTGCCGGGGGCGATGCCGGTGCGATTGCTGACGCGGAAGATATGGGTGTCGACCGCGATCGTCGGCTGGCCGAAGGCCATGTTGAGCACGACGTTGGCGGTCTTGCGGCCGACGCCCGGCAGGGCCTCCAGCGCCGCGCGGTCCTGTGGTACTTCGCCACCGTGCTTTTGCAGCAGCAGGCGGCAGAGCTCGATGACGTGCTTTGCCTTGCTGCGAAAGAGGCCGATGGTGCGGATGTAGTCGCACAGGCCCTCCTCACCGAGCGCGAGGATCTCCGCCGGCGTGCCGGCGCGCGGGAACAGCCGCCGCGTGGCCTTGTTGACGCCGACATCGGTGGCCTGCGCCGAGAGCACCACCGCGACGAGCAACTGGAAAGGGGTCGCGTACTCGAGCTCGGTTTTCGGGTGCGGATTCAGCTCGCGCAGGCGGCGGAAGATTTCGCTGCGGATCGCCTTGTCATGCGGGGGTCCTGCCCCGCCAACACCACCGAAAAGGTCCGGGGCCCGCCCCCCCCCGACCCCCCCGGGGCCCGCCGCCGCCCACCCCCACCCCCCCCCCCCCCCCCCCCCCCGCGGCGAAGCCCAACCGCCCCCGCCCCCCCCCGCGGCGGGGGGGGGGGGCGGGGGGGGGGTGCGGGACGTCCCCGGATTAATTCCCCCCCCCGCGGCGCGGGGGGGCGGGGCCCGCCCCCCCCCCCGCCCCGCCCCCCCCCCCCCCCCCCCCCCCCCCCCCCCCCCAAAAACACCCCAAAAAAAATCAACTAATTACGGAACACCACACTAGCCGTAGCTGTCGAACACGCTGCTGCCCTCGCGCGCCATCGAGTCGAAGCGCGTGTACTGGCCGCGGAACCAGAGGTCGATCGACCCGGTCGGTCCGTTGCGGTGCTTGGCGACGATGACCTCGGCGGTGCCCTTCTTCGGAGAGTCCGGGTTGTAGTAATCGTCGCGGTAGATGAAGCAGATGATGTCGGCGTCCTGCTCGATGGCGCCCGATTCGCGCAGGTCCGCCATCATCGGGCGCTTGTCCTGGCGCTGCTCCAGCGAGCGGTTGAGCTGCGACAGCGCGATCACCGGGACGTTCATCTCCTTGGCGATCGCCTTCAGGTTGCGCGAGATCTCGGAGATCTCGTTGGTGCGGTTTTCCTTGGTCCCCGGCACCTGCATCAGCTGCAGGTAGTCGACCACGATCAGCGCCAGGCCGTGCTCGCGCTTGAGCCGTCGGGTGCGCGCGCGCAACTCGGATGGGGACAGACCGCCGGTGTCGTCGATGAACAGTTTGGCGCTGGTCAGCAGGGTGATCGCGCTGGTCACGCGCGGCCAGTCCTCGTCAGCGAGGTCGCCATTGCGAAGACGCTTCTGGTCCACCCGGCCGAGCGAGGAGATCATGCGCATGGCGAGCTGCGCCACCGGCATTTCCAGGCTGAAGATCGCCACCGGCTGGCCGCTCTGGATCGCCGCGTGCTCGGCGATGTTCATCGCGAACGAGGTCTTGCCCATCGCCGGGCGTGCCGCGACGATCACCAGGTCGCCGCCATTCAATCCATTCGTCAGCGCGTTGAGGTCGGCGAAGCCGGTGTCCAGGCCGTTCAGCGTGCCCTTGTTCGAGTAGCGGAACTCGATGGCGCGGTAGGCTTCCTTGAGCGCCTCGGCGATCGGCGTGAAGCTGCCCTTGCCGCGCTTGCCGCGCTCGCCGATGTCGAACACCAGCTTCTCGGCGCCCTGCAGCAATTCCTCGCTGCTGCGCCCCTCCGGCTGCAGGATGTCGTCGACAATCTGGGTGCCGGCCTCCATCAGCGAGCGCAGGATCGACTTCTCGCGCACGATCTCGGCATAGGCGACGATGTTCGCCGCGCCCGGCGTGTTGTTCGCGATCTCGATGACGTAGCCGATGCCACCCGCAGCCTCGGACTGCTCCTTGCGCTCCAGCCACTCGCCCAGCGTGACCGCATCGCAGGGCTGGCCTTTCTCCTTCAGCGCCGAGATCGCCTCGAAGATGATCCGATGGTCGTGGCGGTAGAAGTCCGACGCCGAGACCTTGTCGGAGATCTTGAAGTAGGCCTCGTCGGACAGCATCAGCGCGCCCAGCACAGCCTGCTCGGCGTCCAGCGAGTAGGGCGGGGTGCGGGCGTTGGCGTAGCGGGGATCGGTCATGGGGCGGATGCTAGCGTGGCGCGGGGCGCGAGAGACGGCGGGAGAAGCGTGGGCAGGTGAAGCGGGGCAGGGGGCGGGACGAAATGGGGGCGGCGCCCCCTCACCTTCCCGCTTCTCAACTCCCCTCAAACGAGAAAGCCCGCGACGCCTCTCGGCATCGCGGGCTTCCGGTGCACTACGAAGAAGCTCAGGCTTCCGGCGCGACCACGACCTTGACCGTGGTGTGGACGTCGGCGTGCAGGTGCACTTCGACTTCGCTCTCGCCGACGCGACGGATCGGGCCTTCGCCCATGATCACTTCCGACTTCTCGAGCGGCAGGCCGGCGGCGGTGAAGGCCTCGGCGATGTCGCGCGGGCCGACCGAGCCGTACAGCTTGCCTTCGGTCGAGGCGTTGGCCTTGATCGTGACCGAGGCGCCTTCGAGGCGCGCCTTGCGCGCTTCGGCAGCGGCCAGGGTCTCGTTGGCGCGCGCTTCGAACTCGGCGCGACGCTTGTCGAAGTCGGCGACATTGGCGGCGGTGGCCGGCACGGCCTTGCCGTAGGGGATCAGGAAGTTGCGGCTGTAGCCCGGCTTGACCTTGACGCGGTCGCCGAGGTTGCCGAGGTTCTTCACCTTCTGAAGCAGGATCACATCCATGGATCGGCTCCTCAGTGGCTGTCGGTGTACGGGATCAGCGCCAGGAAGCGGGCGCGCTTGATCGCGGTCGAGAGCTGGCGCTGGAAGCGCGCGCGCGTGCCGGTGATGCGGCTCGGCACGATCTTGCCGGTCTCGGTGACGTACTGACGCAGCGTGTTCAGATCCTTGTAGTCGATCTGGGTCACGCCATCAGCGGTGAACTTGCAGAACTTCTTGCGGCGGAAGAAACGGGACATGGTCTATCTCCTTCAGGCGGCGGCCGAATCGTCGTCGCCGGTGCCGACCGCAGTCGGGGAATCCGTGGAATCGTCGTCGCGACGACGCGGCTTCTCGTCCTTGGTCTTCATGATCGGGCTCATCTCGGTGACGGCCTCGTTCATGACCACGATCAGGTGGCGCAGCACGGCGTCATTGAAACGGAAGGCGTCTTCCAGTTCCTTGCGCGCGGCGGCGGAGCACTCGATGTTCATCAGGATGTAGTGCGCCTTCAGCAGGCGCTCGATCGGATAGGCCAGCTGACGACGGCCCCAGTCTTCCAGGCGGTGGATCTTGCCACCATCGCCTTCGATCATCGCGCGGTAGCGCTCGATCATCGCCGGCACCTGTTCGCTCTGGTCCGGGTGGACCAGGAACACAACTTCGTAATGACGCATGAGAATCCTCACGGATAAAGCCCCCCGGACGATCCGGTGGAGCGAGGCACCGCCCGGGGACCCGGACGGGGGCGCGGAGTCTACTGCGAGATGGGTGGAGCGGCAACTCTGTGCCGAGAGTTGTGGGTTGTGGGTTGTGAGTTGTGGGCAGCGGTCCGGCGCGCTCCGCACTTGCTGCCCATAACCCAGAACCCACAACCCATAACCTTCAACGCTCAGCTGCCCACCTTCCCCTGCAGGTACAAGGCCTCGCCGAGGCTATCGATCAGCCCCAGCTGGGTTTCCAGCCAGTCGACGTGCTCCTCCTCGCTCTCGAGGATGTCTTCCAGCAGCTCGCGGGTGCCGAAGTCGCGCACGGTTTCGCAATAGGCGATGGCTTCCTTGAGATCCGGGATCGCCATTTCTTCGAGCTTGAGGTCGCAGCCGATCATCTCGCGCGGGTTCTCGCCGATCATCAGCTTGTTGAGCTTCTGCAGGTTCGGCAGGCCTTCGAGGAACAGAATGCGCTCGATCAGCTTGTCAGCGTGCTTCATCTCGTCGATCGATTCCTCGTACTCGTGCTTGGCCAGCGCGTGGTAGCCGAAGTTGCGGAACATCCGCGAGTGCAGGAAATACTGGTTGATCGCCGTCAACTCGTTGGCGAGGATCTGGTTCAGGTATGCGATGACCTTGGGGTCGCCTTTCATGGCCGTCCGGTGGGCATGGATCGCGCTGCGATCGGGACGGACATCATAGGGGAAGGCGGCAGGGGACTTGTCGCCGGCACGTCATCGTCTGCAGCAGGTGTTGGTTTCTGGTGTTGGTGTTGGTTCAAGCAGAAGCAGGCTCGAGGCGCCGATCAGCTCTGGCTTTTCAACCAACACCAACAACCAATACCAACACCGACGCCGTTTCACGCGGCGGCGCCAATGCCCTCTGCGTGCGCCATGCGACCTGCCGGGCCCGCCATCTGCACCGCCTCGCGCAGCAGGCTCTCCGCGGCCTCGCTGCAGCAGCCGCAGCCCGCGCCGCAGCCGGTGGTCATTGCCAGTTCGCCGAGCGTGCGAATGCCGGCGTGGGCGGCGCGACGGATCGCGCTGTCGGTGACGCCATTGCACATGCAGACATACATGGATGGACGGCTCCCAGTGGGCTGGCTGAAATCGTATTGCCAATGAGAATGGTTGTCAATTACAACCCGATCCGCATTGCACGATTGCATTCAGCCACAGCAGGCATCCGGACGCCTTGATCGTGATCAGCCGCCGTCGGCTGCCCTCGCCAGCGGCATCGGCTCCTCGGGAATGTCGATCAGCCGGCGCGCCGCGGGCGCCAGGTGGCGCAGCGCACGCTCGTAGACACCACGCTTGAAGGCGACGACATGCTCCAGCGGATACCAGAAATCGACCCAGCGCCAGAGGTCGAATTCCGGCCGGTCGGTGCCGTCCAGGCGCACGCAGCTTTCGTCTGCAACCAGCTTCAGCAGGAACCAGACCTGCTTCTGTCCGATGCACACCGGACGCACATTGGTGCGCACGCAGTGCCGCGGCAGGCGGTAGCGCAGCCAGCCAGGCGTGGCGGCGAGGATCTCGACATGCTCTGCTGCCAGGCCGGTCTCTTCCCGCAACTCGCGGTACATCGCTTCCTCGGGCGTCTCGTCGCTGTTCATGCCGCCCTGCGGGAACTGCCAACCGTCGCGGCGCACGCGTCGCGCCCAGAAGACGCTGCCGCACTCCTGCATCAGGATGATGCCCACATTCGGTCTGTAGCCATCCGGATCGATCATCCGGGCTGCTCCACGCATTCGCTCGCATGATTTTGCATTTCGCATCGTCCACCGACAAGCGGTCAGTTGCGAATCCAGCACGCATTCGTCCGGACGCGGGCAACAGGCTGCAAGGGCAGGTTGGCTGCGCCGGGTTTAATCCGGCCCATGCACTCCCCTAGAATCAGGCGCATTCGCCCCTCGACCTTTGCATCCATGGTGAGTCGCAGCGTCAACGCGGTGCTGGAAACCGCGCCACTCGCCAGACTTGCGCAGTCGGGGCTCCCGCCACGAATTCGCAGCCTGATCGAGGGCGCCTACCACGCGGCGGTGCCGCTCATCGACAGCGGCCTCGAACGCGCCATCGACGATCTGGAACGCGATCTGCGCGCCCATGTCGACCGTACCCTGCACGACGATGAACAGGCCTTGTGTCTTTCCAGCCTGCGTGAGCTGAAGAACCAGCGTGCCGAGTTCATCCACCGATGCAATCTCGCCATCCAGCGTCCGCTGGTGGCCATGGTCCGCCACCACGCGGCGCCCGGGGTCATCAGCGAAGAGCTGCTGGTCGAGCCCGATCCCGGCGGCACTCGCGAAGAGCGAACCACCCTGGCACAGATCGCTGCGCGGGCCGAGATCCGCGCCGCGGCCGGGTTGAACGGCCTGGCGCACCGTTTCGCCGTGATCGCCGGTGCGCCGCCGATCGAACTCGACGCGCTCGCCCTCGGTCCGCAGCAGGTCTGTGCCGCGATCTGCCTCGCGGCGAGCCGGCTGACTCTGGCACCCGCGCATCGCATGTCGCTGTTCCGGCGCATCGACAAATGCCTGTTCGGCGATGCCGCTGCGTTGTACGCCGCGATCAACGACTTCCTGGTCGAGCATCGGGTGTTTGCGCACCTGCAGACAGCGCCGCGTGTGTCGGCCGAAGCGCCGACCGCCTCGACGCCCGCATCCGCGCCGCCGCCGGAGCCAGCGCAGTCGCCCGACCTTGAGTCCTCTCCCGTCAGGCTCGCTCCGGTCGAGCCTGCGCCCACAGCAGGGGCCGCAGCGAGCATCCGCGCTTCGAACCGGGAACCGGCTCGTGGCGAGGCGAGGACGGCGCCGGATGCCCCACTCGATCTGCATTTCTTCCGTGCACTGCGCGATGCCATCGCCGCGCGTCGGCGCGCCCATGCGGCGTCTGAACCAGCAGCGGAGCGCGAACGGTCGATTGCCGACAAGCTGGACGTATTGGCCGCGCTCGGCGTCATGCAGTCGCAGGCGCCAGCGCCGGTGATGGTTGGCGGGAAATGGGAGAACCGCGGCATTGCGCATATCCGGCAGGACCTCTTGAACCTTCTGCGCAATCGCCACGGTGGCGTCACGCCGCGATTGCGCGACGAAGATGCCGATTCGATCGAGATGGTCGGACTCCTGTTCGGGCGCCTGTTGGCGAGTTTCCCGGGCAACAGCATCCGCCACGCCTTGATGAGTCGCCTGCAGATTCCGATCTTGCGCGTGGTCCTCAAGGATCCCGGGTTCTTCCCGCGGCGCACGCATTCCGCGCGCCATCTGCTGGAGTCGATCTGCGACGCGCTCGCTCACTGGATCGAGGACGAGGATGCGGACCGCGCCACCCTGGAGCGACTGCAGGGGGTGGTTGATCGCCTGCTGAAGGAATACAGCGAGCAACTGGTCGCGTTCGAGCAGGCCCAGGAAGAGGTCGACCGCATCGTCGGTGCAATGCAGAAAAAGGCTGAGATTGCGGAGCGACGGCATGTCGAGGCTGCCCGCGGCCGCGAGAAGCTCGATCTCGCCCAGGCAGCTGCGGAAGAGACCGTGCGCGAACTGCTGCAAGCGAACGCCGTCCCGCAGGCGGTGCGTACGCTGCTCGAGAACGCGTGGACCGATGCCGTGGCGCTGGCGCTGTTGCGCCAGGGGCTGGACCATCCGACAACCCACGAGCGGCTGGAGCTGATCGATCGCCTGGTGCGTGCATTTTCGCAGCCCGCGGCGCAGGCGCGGGCTGCACTCGAAGCCCTGCGAGGAGCGCTCGAGCGAGGGCTGGCAGCCATCGGTTTCCACGACGATGCGATCACCGCAGCCTGGGATGAATTGTCCAGGCTGGCGACAGCGCCGGAGGCAGGCGACGCCGCGGCGCGCTCGATTTCCACATTGTTGCAGCAGCGTCCGCGCCTGGGTGGCGACGCGCGCAACGGCAGTGATACGGACACTTCGGCGCTCGCTCAGGTGCCGGCAAACATGATGCCCGGGCAGGGGGATGCTGCCGAGCGTCTGCGTCAGTTGCCGCTCGGCACCTGGCTTGAGTTTGTGCCGAAGTCCCCGGCGGCTCCGTCGCGCCGGCGCCTGTGCTGGTTCAGTGCAGTCACCGGGCGCACGGTCTTGCTCAGTCCCCGGGGTGGCAAGGGCGAGGAGCACAGTCTCGCGCAACTGGCCCACGAACTGGTTTCCGGAAGGCTGCGGATCCTGCAGGATGGACACGATCAGCTGATCGACCGTGCCTGGCGCGAGGTCGTGATCGCGCTGCGCGACGGGATCATTGGCGGGAGCAGCGCATGAGTCCCAGACGTTCGGTGCGCAAGCGCACGCGCGAGGCGATCCTGGTCACCAATGCGATGACCGGAAACACTCTGGGCAGGATCGGCAACCTGTCGGTGGACGGCATGATGCTGATCACCCCCGCGCCGATCGGCGAAGGCTGTCTCTACCAGGTGCAACTGCTGCTGCGCGACGAGCAAGGCCAGCAGCGCCGTCTGGAACTCGGCATCCAGTGCCTGTGGAGCGAGGCTGCGCGCACCGAGCGCACTTACTGGGCCGGTTGCCGGATCATCGACATCGCGCCGTCCGAGCAGCAGATCCTGGACGCCTGGGTGGAGCGCGCAACCGATACCGTCTGACGCGGCGCAGTTCTATTCGGTCGCGTCGCCGTTGCCTTCGGGAGCGTACTCCTCGACCTGCTCGGTGGAGCCTTCGGTCGGCGCCACGGGCGCGCCTTCGTCCATGGTCTCGGCTTCCTCCGGCGCCGCCGGTGCGCTCGCCGCATCGCGGATCACCTGCGCCTCCGAGGCTTCCTCGCCGACGTGGAAAGCCGCATAGCCGGGCATCACCACCTGGTTCAGTGCCATGCCGATGATGCGGCCGCGTACCGGCGACACGAGCTCCGAGGCCTCGTCGTTGAGCGGGTTGACCACGCGCCCGAGACGCTGGCCCTGGCGCACGCGGTCGCCCAGCTTGACGTCGCTGAACAGCATTCCGGGCCGCGTCACGCGCACCCAGCGAGACTCGTAGAAGATCGGCTGCGGCTCACGCCATTGGCGCACCCGCTGGGTCATGCCGAGATTGTTCATCAGGGTTTCTATCGCGGTCACGCCATGCTCGATCTCGATCGGCTCAAGGCGCACCGGCGCGCCGATCTCGAAGGTGACTGCGGGGATGCCGGCATCGGTGGCGGCGCGGCGGAGCATGCCGGGTGCGCCGGGCGTGTGCAGTACCGAAGTGGCCCCGAAGCCGCGTGTGAGGTCGACCACGCTCGACAGGCGCAGGTCGCCGCGCACCTGCGGCAGGTTGGCGCGGTCGAAGGAACCGGTGTGGAAATCGACGATCGCGGTACAGCGGCGCGCGATCTTGTCGAAGAAGTCGTGGGCGATGCGCGAGGCGCTGCTGCCGTTCGGATTGCCCGGGAAGAAACGGTTCAGGTCGCGTCGATCCGGCAGGTAGCGCGAACCGCGCGAGAACCCGGCCATGTTGATGATCGGCACGCCGATCACGGTGCCGACCAGTTCGACGGCGTCGAGCGTGCCGAGGACCCGGCGGATCACTTCCACGCCGTTCAGCTCGTCGCCGTGGATCGCGCCGGTCAGGCACAGGACCGGGCCGGGTTTGGCGCCGTGGATCACGGTCACCGGCACTTGCATCGAATCGCCGAGGAAGGTGGCGCCGGAGCGCCAGTAGACCCGCGCCCGGGTGCCGGGTTCGATGCGTTTGCCGAGCAGTTCGAGCGCGAGGTCGGGCGGCGGCTCGGGGGTGCTTTCCAGGGTGTCGCCCGCAGGGTTGGCGGCAGGCGCCGTGTCTTGCGCGGTGGCATCGACTGGCGCTGCCAGACCAGCCGAGGGTGCGGGGCTCGCCCCGACCTCGGGCGCGGTTGCGGCCGGCGACGCCGCGTCTTGTGGCGGGCCCCCGGCCGCGCCGGAGGGCGATGTCGCCGTGGCCGGATTGCTGGCCGGCTGCGGCGTACCGGTGGCTGCCGCGGCCGGATCGGCTGCTTGCGCCAGCGCGAGCGCGAAGATCAGTGCGCCGAGCGACATCGCGCGCAAAGCCCGTAGATCTCGATGACATGCCGGCGCGGCTCGAAGCCGCGCTGGCGCGCGTGGTCCCGCAGGCGCTCGGCAACGTCTCCCGCGTCCAGTTCCAATGTCTCCTGGCATTCCTCGCAGATCAGGAACTGGCTGCCGTGCGCCTCGGCTTCGGGGTGGGGGCAGGGGACGTAGGCATTGAGCGTTTCCAGCCGGTGCACGAAGCCGTTGGCCATCAGGAAGTCGAGTGCCCGGTAGACCGTGGGGGGCGCTGCCGGGCCGGTCCCCTGCCTGCCTACCTTCGCCAGGAGATCGTAGGCCTTGACCGGCCGGCCGCTGTCCGCGATCAGTTCGAAAACGCGGCGGCGCATCTCGGTCAGGCGCAGGCCACGCTCCGCGCAGGCCAATTCGAGGCGCCCGAGCATGTCGGCGCTGGCGTGTCGATGTTCCGGATGGCTGCAATGCATGGGTCGGCGTGGTGCGGCTGCGGCGTGGCCCGGTTTGGCGCACTGGTGCGAGTCTAGCCGCTCAGGCCGCGCGTCGCAGGAGTGCTTCACCTGTCCCCGCGGATGACCCCGCGATCGTTCCTGCCAGCGGTGCTCCCGTTCCCCGCGTGTTCGCGCGTGCTGCGTGGGACCAAGGCGCAATGGCACGGGGCTCCCGCAGGCTGGGCGCGCGCGATATCCTGCCGGGCGTGCGGAGCGAGGCTCATGCCTGCCTCACTTTGTTCATGGTCGACTAACGATTCATCCAAAACGTGCATAATGTGCTGACCAGAGAGGAGTGGTGTCAGGTTTGCGACTGCGGCCGGATGCCCGGGCTGGAATCACGAAAACTGGAGAGCTGAAGATGAAAAGGACGCTTTTGTGCGCCGCGCTTGCGGCGACAATGGCCCTTCCGCTGGTCGCCTCGGCGGCGCCGCGTGAAGAAGGCCAGTGGTACATCTCGCCGAAGTTGGGATATGGCTGGGCGGACCAGGATCGTCTGTCCGACGATGGTCTGTACCTCGGCCTTGGAGTCGGCTACGTTTTCAGCGAGAACTGGACCGTGGAAGCCGAACTCGGCAACCACGAGTTCGACAAGGATGAGGGCGCCGGTGCGCCGCTCGAGTGGCGCCAGACAGCCGTCACCGCGTCCATTCGGCACCTCTTCGACATGGACAAGATCCATCCGTACCTGGGCATCGCCCTGGGAGTTGCGGAAAATCGGGTGGACAACGTTCCCATCGAGGGCGATTGGGGCTGGCACATTGGCGCGATCGGCGGCTGGGAATACGACCTGACCGATTCCGGCGCGCTGCGTTTCGAGCTGGCCCACAAGTACAGCGACTTCCACAGCGACGACCTCGAAGAGGGTTTCTGGGACACGACTGTGTCGGTCGGCTTCTCGCATTACTTCGGCGGTGAAGCCGCCCCGCCGCCGCCGCCGCCGCCGGCTCCGCCACCGCCGCCGCCGCCGCCGCCGGCTCCGCCAGAAGAGCCGGTCAAGCCGCTGCCGGTGTCGATCACGCTGAACGGCGTGAACTTCGACTTCGACAAGTGCACCCTGCGCGCGGACGCGATCGCGATCCTCGACGAGGCAGTGCGCGTGCTGAACGGCAACGAGATCCGCGTCGAAGTCGCCGGTCATACCGACGCCGTCGGCACCGATGCCTACAACCAGAAGCTGTCCGAGTGCCGCGCCAAGGTGGTCGGTGACTACCTCACCGGTCATGGCGTCTCCGGCGCCAAGATCTCGGCGGTTAACGGCTACGGCGAATCCAAGCCGATCGACACCAACGACACGGCCGAAGGTCGCGCGCGTAACCGTCGTACGGACCTGAACGTGCAGTAATCGTTCTCGTCGCTGTAACCTTGCAACGGAAAGCCCGGCCTTGTGCCGGGCTTTCTGCTTGTGCGCCCCCCAGGGCGCACCTCTTGAGGGTGGTGTGCCCGCATCCGGCTATGGATTTGGCTCTACTTTGCGTCCTTTGCGGACAAATGTCCTGTATTTCAGAGACTTGAATCATGGTCGGTGGGAGTCCCGGTCGCCCCTGGCCGGTGCTTATTCGCGCATCGAACTGGAGGGCACGCGGCCACGAGGGCACGAGGGCACGCAAGAGCCGGTTCGGTGCGAAAGAGCGCCTTTGCGTGCCCTCTCGCCCTCTTGCCCTTCGGATTTATCACTTCTAAATCAATGCCTTGCGATATGTTCGGTGAGAGCCCCGGTCGCCCCTGCCGGTGCGCTTGTTCGCGCATCGAACCGTGACCCTCGCAAGATCGCGGACTTTGTTTTTGGACGCAAAGGACGCAAAGGACGCAAAGGACGCAAAGGAAATCAAACGCGATACAGCGCTGGGGTATCCCCGGCACTTGCTGTCTTTGCGTCCTTTGCGTTCTCAATCACAGGGTCGTCATTTCGCACGGGCTGAAAATGTATGAAATTCAACACCTTGGCGCATGGTCGGTGAGAGTTCCGGTCGCCCCTGCCGGTGCGCTTATTCGCGCATCGAACTTCTTCGCGACCCGCGCCACTTTTTTGTCCGCAAAGGACGCAAAGAACGCAAAGGAAGCGAAAGCGGTTTCCGCTCTTCTTTGCGTCCTTCGCGTCTTTGCGGACAAACTGCTCTTCAGATCAATGAGTTATCGGATGTTTGGTGAGAGTCCCGGTCGCCCCTGGCCGGTGCGCTTATTCGCGCATCGAACTGGACGGCACGAGGCCACGAGGGCACGAGGGCACGCAAGAAGCCGGTTCCGTCCGGAAGAGCGCCTTTGCGTGCCCTCGTGCCCTCTTGCCCTCTTGCCCTCGTGCCCTCCGAATTTATCATCGCTAAATCAATGCCTTGCGAAATGTTCGGTGAGAGGTCACCAACCGCGCTCGCCACCCGACCGCGACATCGCACGTTCAAGCCTCGTAGCCGGTCCCCTGCCCCTCGCCCCGCTTCATGTCCCCCGCTTCCGGAACCCTAGAACAGCCCCTGCACCAACCCATCCTGGTCGATATGAATCCGCTCCGCCGCAGGTGAGCGCGGCAGACCCGGCATGGTCATGATCTCGCCGCAGATGACGACGATGAAGCCGGCGCCGGCGGCGAGGCGGACTTCGCGGATCGGCACGGTGTGGCCGCTCGGGGCGCCGAGCAGATCGGGGTCGGTGGAGAAGGAGTACTGGGTCTTGGCGATGCACACCGGCAGGTCGCGGTGGCCCTCGGCTTCCAGTTCGCGGAAGCGGTCGCGGATCTTCCTGTCGGCGATGATGTCGCCGGCGTGGTAGATCTCGGTGGCGATCATGCGCACCTTTTCCCACAGCGGCAGGTTGTCCGGGTAGAGCAGGCGGAAACCGCGGCCGTCCATCGCGGCCGGCGTGGCGGTCAGCGACACCACCGCACGCGCCAGGTCTTCGGCACCCGCGCCGCCCTCGGCCCAATTGCGGCAGACCACCGCGTCCACGCCGAGCTGCTCGCGGCAGTAGTTGCGCACCAGTTCATGCTCGGTATCGGTGTCGGTCGGGAAGGTGTTGATCGCGACCACTGCGGGCACGCCGAACTTCGCGACATTGCGCACATGCCGGTCCAGGTTCGCCAGGCCCTTGCGCAGCGCGGGCAGATTCTCGCCGGCCAACTGGTCCTTGGGCACGCCGCCGTGCATCTTCAGCGCGCGCATGGTGGCGACGATCACCGCCGCGGCCGGCGTCAGGTTTGCCTTGCGACATTTGATGTCGAAGAACTTCTCGGCGCCGAGGTCCGCGCCAAAGCCGGCCTCGGTGACCACGAAGTCGGCGAGCTTGAGCGCGGTGCGCGTGGCGATCACCGAGTTGCAGCCGTGCGCAATGTTGGCGAAAGGCCCGCCGTGGACGAAGGCCGGGTTGCCTTCCAGCGTCTGCACCAGGTTCGGCGCCAGCGCGTCCTTCAGCAGCACGGTCATCGCGCCCGGCGCCTTCAGCTCGGC
This sequence comes from Rhodanobacteraceae bacterium, assembly GCA_016713135.1. Classification (NCBI taxonomy): domain Bacteria; kingdom Pseudomonadati; phylum Pseudomonadota; class Gammaproteobacteria; order Lysobacterales; family Rhodanobacteraceae; species Rhodanobacteraceae bacterium. The sequence continues at coordinate 241,243 of JADJPR010000003.1, forward strand.
CGCGGTCACCGCGGTCTTGTCGCGGCGGTAGCCGATCACCATCCGGCCGAGGCGTTCTTCCAGGTCGCGCAAATCGCGCGACAGGCAGAACACCGCCATGACCTCGGAGGCGACCGTGATGTCGAAACCGTCCTCGCGCGGGTAGCCGTTGTTGGCGCCGCCAAGCGAGGAAATGATCGAGCGCAGCGCGCGGTCGTTCATGTCCATCACGCGCCGCCAGGTGATGCGGCGGCGATCCAGCGTCAGCGCGTTCCCCCAGTGCACGTGGTTGTCGATCATCGCCGCCAGCAGGTTGTGCGCCGAGGTGATCGCATGGAAGTCCCCGGTGAAGTGCAGGTTGATCTGCTCCATCGGCACCACCTGCGACCAGCCGCCGCCGGCGGCGCCGCCCTTCATGCCGAAGCACGGCCCGAGCGAAGGTTCGCGCAGGCAGATCGCGGTGCGCTGGCCGATGCGGTTGAGCGCATCGCCCAGGCCAATCAGCGTGGTCGTCTTGCCCTCACCCGCGGGCGTTGGGCTGATTGCCGTGACCAGCACCAGCTTGCCGTCCGCGCGATCCTTCAGCGACTCGATGTAGGCCGGCGACAACTTGCCCATGCCCGCGCCGTAGGGCAGCACCGCGTCCGCCGGGATCTGGAGTTTGGCCGCGACATCGGTGATGGCACTGAGCGGGGTTGAACGGGCGATCTCGATGTCGGATTTCACGGCTTCCACCTGCGCCTGGGAGGTGTGCAGACGATAAGCCGGCGCGCGCGCCGATGCTTGATGCGCCGCAAAGTCGGGCGTCCCGGATCCTTCACCCCACGTGTGGGAAGAAGGTGGGTGCGCAGCACCCGGATGAGGGGCGGGACTCACAAGGCGTGCACCGTCCTCAGCGCCCCACAACTCCAGGCCATCGCCCACAAAAAAGCCGCCTCACGGCGGCCATCTTGTCACCCAGTAGCGTATCGCCTACGCGACCTTTTTCCCCTCCGCCGGCGCACGGCGAGTCTTGACGAAACGCGATCCCAGATCCCTGCGCAGGGGTTCCAGACCGGCACTGCGGCCGACCAGCTTCAGCAGGCCATAGCCCTGCATCGCCACCGACATGGCATCGCTGCCAAGTGCGATGGACGTGTCGTTACCACGACCGAGCAGGCACTCCAGGCGAGCCAGTCGCGGACGCAACTGATCCCTGGCCTTCAGGTCCGACAACGCACCCGCGAGATCCAGGTTCGGGGGCAGGATCTGCGGATTGTCCGACAGCGTCTGCAAGGTCTGTCGGCAGAAGGACTCCGACTTGTCACCGAGCTTGGTGATCCGCTGCTTGCTGCTGGCATCCAGCGCCACCAGGTCGACGAGTTGCTTCTCCAGTTCGGCCAGCGCCGAGTCGATCGCGTTGAGCTGAGTCTCAGTGAGGTTGAGGCTGACGAGGTTCTGCATGTTCACTTCTCCATTTCATCGAAAGTCCCCCGGATGCCATCACCCGGCGGTGTGCCACTCGGCACGGGGAGCATTTGACGCCATGGGTGTCTCACCGGCTGAGACATTCAATGGCCGTTTGTCGGATTCACAGTGCCTTGAGTGATGAGGAACCCGGCGAACAGCTGGACGCGCCGATCACCGCGTTCGCATGGCCCGTTGACGACCCCGACATCGGTCTCGGCGACGCACGTCCACACGGCGCGTTGAGATTCGCAAGCTCGGCACGTTGGCGGCACGCCGGAACCAACCGAGCCCAAAGCGCCACGGAACGAGCAAGAGACTCGTAGCGCTGAGGGAAAAGCTCGGAAAGGCGAGCAAAATACTCGGCGCGACGAGCAAGAAGTCAGGAGAGGCGAGCGAAAAGCTCGTAGCGGCGAGCACGAAGCTCGAAGGGTAGAGCGAAAAGCTCGGGGCGCAGAGGGAAAGGCTTGGCGCGAGGCACGGAACGCTTGGGGCCAAGAGCGAAAGGCTCGGGGTGTTGAGCGGAGGTTTCGGAACGACCGGCGGCGAGCTCAGCGCGGCGCCGAACGGTCGGAGCGTCGGGTTGGAAGTTCGATATGGGGGTGTCCTAACGATTGGCCGTCAGCTGAACACAGCGCGTGGCATCGACTCACATCCACGATCTCAGACAGAGGTTGACCACGTCGGAGAGCATGTTGACAAAGTTCGCGCAGAACAGTGCCCCGCTTGAGCGATGACGAGCGCTTCCCATTCCGGTTGGCCGTTAGGTTGTCACTGCCGAGTCGAAGGCTCGCAAGGCCTGTTCGACTGCGGCACGCCCCGACCCCGCCGTCGACTCGGGCCGCCGCCGATGCCGGGGCAAGGCGTAGGCTTCGAGCCAATACGACGCCCAGCGTTCGGCGCTGAGGCCGAAGAGTTGCGGCAACTCCTTGCCTACCGAAGCAGGAACCAAATTAGCGGCGTGGCGGAAAAGAAAGACCTCCCTTCCCAAGCCATGCGCCAGCACATGGCTGCCTAGACCCAGGCGGTGAGCGGCGATTTGAATGTTTTGCCACCGCACTTTGGGACCGTTGCCGAAACCGGCCGGCACTTGCTCGCCACGACGCGCAAGCCACGCCTCAATGCGTGGATACAGCGCTTCGAGGTGCACGATGCCGTAGCCCTTGGTGAAGCCCAGCGGCTCGGCCAGCAAACGATCACCGCAGCGAAGTCGGTTGTAGATGGAACTGCGTCCGAAGGCGCTCGCGGTAGTCACGGCAAGCAGAGGCTGTTGGGACCGCTCTTGGCGCAGGATCGAGGTTCGCGAGGCGTACGCAGCCCAGTAGTGCCGTCGAATATCGGTAGTGCTTAGCATTCCTGCTACCAGCTTTCCGCCGAGCAGGTCGTTGTAGGGCGGCACAGCGCCGACGGTATACGCGTCCATGGTCGAATTCAGCCACGCCAGCTTCTCCTCGCCTTCGAACAACCGATCTCGGCAGGCCAGATCGGCAGGAGCCGACTGAAGGCCGAGGATGCCGATGACCGCGTCGTGGCCCTGGTCGTACACCACGAATCGAAGCCTGCGCCCGTAGCCCTTGCTGTAGGGCAGGCTCCAGTACGCCCGGGCCAAGCGGAAGACCCGTTCGGTCCACTCACGCGACCGAACCGGTATGAGCACTGGATCGATTTTCGCGACGTCAATCGGCTCTTGATCGCGAAAGCGGTGGCCCACGGCGCGGAAGTCCCGCCAGAGCGCTGCCAGATTTCGTGAGGCATCGGCATGCTTGGCCTCGAGATGCGCCCGTCGAACCGCCTCCTTGGTGCCCTCTGCTATCGCCGCTTTGAACGCCTGCTTGGCCAGGACAATTTCCTCACGCAGCACTTCTCCTTCCCGATCAATGGGTTCGGGAGTGGGTCGAGGGGGTCCGGCCGAATAGCGCGGAACGATGACGGCTGCCATTGGCACTCCCGGGAACAATGGCAGTATTTGGCCACGGGCACGTGGTTCACGTCAATCAGAGAGGTCACGAGTGGGTCGGCAGGTACTCGCCTGGCGCAGCCTCGTCCCAGCGGACCTGCAAGCAGCCCACATTGCGCAGATCTCCAACCAACTTCCGCAGATCGCCTATGCGCAGGGACCAGACCTGACCGACGCCCTCGGAGTACCGGTCAGCGAAGAACTTCCGGGGTCGAGTGAACATCAAGGCGATCTCCTCGCGCGCCAGCAATGCCAACGAGGCGCCGATGGTTTGCAGTTTTGGTCCAAAGTGCACCAGATAGACGTTGCTGCCAAGGTGCGTGTCCGCCAAGCGGAGTATGACACCCAGGATCTGCACATACACGTGGGTGTCGCATCGCTCAACGTGTGGCAGCTTGGTCGCATCGTCGGTTCGGTTGGCGGTGAACGTGCGCGCAAGTTCTTCAATCGCGCCTTCCCGCCAGTTGTGCGCGTCGGCGTCGGTATAAGGAAGGATGAGGGTCAGGGCTTCGGAGGGGTCGGCAGAGTCTTCTTCGCCCAATTGTTGCAGGCAGCGCTCGAATCGACCCGTGCTCAGACACGGCACTCCGATGATGTGGCTGGGCCGGTTTTCCACTTGGAGTCCACGATAGGACTCGTGAAACTCTGCACTTCCGGCGCCCTCTTCACGCGGCCGTCCACTGGCGAACGAAGCGTTGTGGCGAAGCTCGAAGCTCTCGCCCTCGAGAGCCTGCACATCCGGGTAGTAACGATCGGCCTCCGCGTACACCACTTCAAGTTCGACTGGCGTGCTGGACCGGCGAAGAGCCGCCATCACGGAGAAGATGAACGTCGAAGACGAGCCACTGATGTCAAACACTACGCGATGAGCGCGGCTCCTTGGGCACCGGGAAAGCAACGCAGCGATCTGCTGCTCCGTGTTCGAAGGGCTGTCGGCGTCGCAGTCGATGATCGTCGTGCCCGCAAGCCATTGCACCAACTCCGTGAATCGATTGTCGTTGTCGGTCTGGTTGGTGGCGTATCGCCCGCACATGACGAAGGTGCGGCTGTCGATGGCCTTGGCTTGCGCCAGCCGCCTTGGGACCTCTACAACCCGTTCCTCAAAGCCCCTCGCCAGAATGAGGATATCAATCAGCTCGTTGGATCGGGGGACGTGCGGCTCGATCTTGGGAAGAGATTCCGCGACGGCAGCAAAGTCCACCCGGTGGATGGAACAGACCTTGGGTTTGCTCATCGCGCTGGTCCATCAAACAGGTCTGCGGCTCGCGTGGAACTGTACCTCTTCTGAAACAAGGCGCGAAATTGCGAGGGCTTCTCCAGCAGCAGTGCGAACTCCTCGAGGCTCTTGACGTCGAGGTAGTGGTGCCTTACCAGGGACAGGCCGAAGCTAGGCAGGAGCGAGGGCCGCAGCTCCCATCGAACCGTCTCCGAAGCGCGGCTTTCCTTCCCACGGCTCGGACCCAAGTCGACGAATACAGTGCGGCGCAGCAGCTCTTTTGCCAACGAGTCGAGCCCGCTGCCCAAGCCCGATAGGCGGTCCATCAACTCGTAACTCTCCCTCTTGGTCATCTCGAGACGATACTTGCGTTGGGGAGTTTTCGCGCCGTCGCGCTCATCTTCTTCCCCTTCGTTAAGCAGCAGTGAGGCGAGTGCCCCGAATTCCATGAGGACGCGATACATGGCATCGCCGTGGGGATGGTAGTGCTGGACTTGGTTCTGCAGGCCCAGGGATACCGATCGGATTGCCTCATGTTGGTACTTGTCCGCAATTCGCTCGGCCGACTCCCGCCTAACCGCGGCTCGGTGAAACATGGCTTGTACCATATGCAGGATCGTAGAGATGTCGCCGCTCCACAGATTGGCTAGGACGTCTAATCCGTTGTAGTGATGCGAGCGACCGCGAGATTCGCGGATCTGGCGAGCGAGGTCAGTATCTCTTGGAAAGCTGCTTCGTCCGATGAGGGTTTCTGCCCGTCCGTGGTAGCCAGCCTCTTTCAGGCGGGCATCGAGCAGTTGCGTGATGAATTCGCGCTTCTCTTCGTCCTTGGCGACGACCAACACGTAGCTCCCCGCATCGGTGCGTTCGAACTCCCGGTTCTCGTCGATGTGAAGTCCGTCGTGCGTCTGCGCGTCGAACCCGTACTTCTCGCAAGAAATCTTGAACAAGAACTCAGCTTGTCGGGAAAATACGATGGGATTGAGGAGTTGCTGCACGACTGGAGGGATGCGATGAGAGGTGTAGTCGTCCAAGAGGTAGACGAAAGGTCGCTGCTCAAGGCTGGGGATTAGCTTGGCGGCGTGCCGGACAACATCACGAATGAAGCCCTGCGGTAGCGACCACGAACTCGGTACGCCTGTAGCCAACTGTCGACTCACTTCGCGGCGCAGTTGGTCGAGTTCCTCGGCGAAATCGCCTGCCACAGAACTCACTCGCAAGCGAGGCAGTGGCTGGTAGCTGGGCAAGTATTCCTTGCAGAACTCGATCAGCTGGCTGACTTGTGACGTGGTTAGATTAAGCCGGTCAGCTGCGGTCTGCGCATGGAGCAATTGATCGAGCAGGCGGAATGTCTCGCGGGCCAACAAGAGCGAAAACAGCGTGCAGACCTGGGCACCCTTTTCGAGGGCGATCGAAGTATCGCGCCCCAACCAAAGCACGTCGGCCTGTAAGTCACTCGAGCAACTGACATACACGCCGAGAAATGGGATGTCGTCGAGGAAGTCGGCTTTCGTGTCGGGCGTCGCCAGATGCGTTCGCGCGGCCAGGTAGCGCATCAGCATGGACTTTCCGCATCCACGCGGGCCGGTCAGCACCGTAGGTCTCGCTGTCCGGACTCCCTCCATCCAGGGCAGCGCCTTCACGAACAAATCCAGTAGCAATCGATCATTGGCGAGGTGTTCGGCACTGATCGCGTCGAAGGGCTCGAACCGTGGCGTCGACAGCGGAGCTGGGAAACGTAGCTCCCGCTGGATTGCTTCGACCCGGTCACCAATGCTGTTCTCGTGAGGAAAGACGCGAGACTTGTCGGGCTCGATCAGGTCACTACACAGCACCGCGAGCATGTCCAGAAACTTTCGGTAGCGACTGGCCAAGACCCGGTTGCGGAAGATGGCGTTGTGCAGTTCAGCCAATACCTTCGCCACGCGAGACCAGTCGTCGTGCGGCTTTTGGGTGGCTTCATCGGCCGGCTTCAAGCTGCCTGTGTCGATGACTGTCAGAGCGTAGTCCACGCGATCACCGGAACCGCGGTACAACGCCGGATCGATGGGCCGAAGCATGAGATTGCCGGTGTGAAGATCGTCGTGCTTGAGCCCGCGCGAGGCGAGGAAGTGCGTGGCGGCGATAAGGCGGCGCGCGATCTCGCACGACAAGTCGGGGGTGATCTTGTCGGGCTCGAGCGAGAGCCAACTCGAAAGTGTCCTGCCAGCAATGCGCGGCACGATGAAGCAGGCCCAATGCGGCGCCGTGTTGGGTTGGCCGTAGAAGCGGGGCACGACGCCAGCCAGTATGGGCACAGCAAACAGATCACCGGCTTCGGTCAACCGCGAAGCGTAACGCAACTCCTGACGCAGGCCGTTCTCGTCGCCGTAGTCCCGTAGCAGGCAAAGTTTTGCCGCGAAGCTTGCGTAGGATTCGGGATCACGGACAAACAGGACGAATCCCTTTCGACCGGCTCGCTCGGCGACACCGACCACGAGACCTTGCGCATTGCGCCCCTCGACTTCGTAAATCAGTCGTCCTCCGCTCGGCGTAGTGAGCTGCAGGAGATCGGGAAACGGGCCTCCCCGTCTCAGCCACTCTTTGTCTGCGTCTGAGAGATCAGTGGACTGCATAGCTTGGCCAAGTGAGACTAATCGAACCGCTGAGATGGTAGGCGGCCGCAACCAGTCCAGGGAAGGTCCCGTCACACCGCCGTCGATCTCCCAACGTTGGCGTTCCGACCATCGAGCGGCGATCCGGTCTTGCTGCTCCGGACCCGTTATGTCGGAACTCAAGTCGCGCGTCGAAGGCCGGCCGCTGCTTCCACCACCAAAGGCTCCAATCCCTCACCACCCGCCTCCACCAGCGCCCTTAACTCCTCTCGCATCCGCGGCGTCCAGAACTGACGCAGGTGCTCGGCAATCGCGGCCGGTGCGTCATCGCCCAGCGCAGCCAGGTTGCGCGCGATGTCGTTGGCCATTCGCTGGAGTTTCTCGGGACTCATCCGGCGCCCTCGGGGAGTTCGCGTTCGATGCGGCGGAGGAAGTCGGCGCGCTGCTGGTCTGCGCGTTGCCAGTCGCTGGGGGCGGTGGTGCGGGTGACTTGCACGGCGGTGACTTTGTACTCGGGGCAGTTGGTGGCCCAGTCGGAGAGGTCGGTGGTGACCACGTTGGCGCCGGTGCGGGCGTGGTGGAAGGTGGTGTAGACCACGCCCGGCTGCACCCGCTCGCTGATGTGTGCGCGCAGCGAGGTGGCGCCGGAGCGGCTCTGCAGCAGGACGCGGTCGCCGTCGGCAATGCCGCGGTTTTCGGCGTCGAAGGGGTGGATCTCCAGCACATCCTCGTCGTGCCAGGCGGTGTTCGGGGTGCGCGCGGTCTGGGTGCCGACGTTGTACTGGCTCAGGATGCGGCCGGTGGTCAGCAGCAGCGGGAAGCGCTCGCCGGTGCGTTCCTCGGTGGGCACGAAGCCGGTGAGCATGAAGCGGCCCTTGCCGCGGACGAATCGGTCGACGTGCATGATCGGCGTGCCGGTGGGCGCCGCGGCATTGCATGGCCACTGGATCGAACCCAGCTCCTCGATCCTGGCGTAGGACACGCCGGCGAAGCTCGGCGTGGCGCGCGCGATCTCGTCCATGATTTCGGAGGGATGGTTGTAGTGCATCGGCGCGCCGAGCGCGGCGGCGAGGCCGAAGGTGACCTCCCAGTCCGCCAGCCCGCCGAGCGGCGCCATCACGCGGCGCACGCGGCTGATGCGGCGCTCGGCGTTGGTGAAGGTGCCGTCCTTCTCGAGGAAGGAGGAGCCGGGCAGGAACACGTGGGCGTACTTGGCGGTCTCGTCGAGGAACAAATCCTGGACCACCACGCATTCCATCGCCTTCAGGCCGGCGATCACGCTCTGGGTGTCCGGGTCCGACTGCGCGATGTCCTCGCCCTGGATGTAGATGCCCTTGAAGTGGCCGGACTGCGCCTCGTCCAGCATGTTCGGGATGCGCAGGCCGGGCTCGTGCGAGAGCTTGACGCCCCACAGCTGCTCGAAGACCTCGCGCGTGGCGTCGTCCGACACGTGGCGGTAGCCGGAGAACTCGTGCGGGAAGGAGCCCATGTCGCAGGCGCCTTGCACGTTGTTCTGCCCGCGCAGCGGGTTCACACCCACGCCGACGCGGCCGATGTTGCCGGTCGCCATCGCCAGGTTCGCCATGCCCATGACCATGGTCGAACCCTGGCTGTGCTCGGTGACGCCCAGGCCATAGTAGATCGCCGCGTTGCGCGCGGTCGCGTACAGCCGCGCGGCGGCGCGCACTTCGCTGGCGGGTACACCGGTGATCGACTCGACCGCTTCGGGTGCGTGGCGCGGATCGGCGATGAAGCGCGCCCAGGACTCGAAGGACGCCAGGTCGCAGCGCTCGCGCACATAGTCCTCGCGCACCAGGCCCTCGGTCACCACGACGTGCGCAAGCGCATTGATCAGTGCGACATTGGTGCCGGGCTTTAGCGCCAGGTGATGCGCTGCAGCGATGTGCGCCGAGCGCACCAAATCGATCCGCCGCGGGTCGGCGACGATCAGCTTCGCGCCCTCGCGCAGGCGCTTCTTCATGCGCGAGGCAAACACCGGGTGCGCGTCGGTGGGGTTCGCGCCGATCAGCAGGATCACGTCGGCCTGCGCCACCGATTTGAAATCCTGGGTGCCGGCGGAGGTGCCGAAGGTGTTCTTCAGGCCGTAGCCAGTCGGCGAGTGACAGACCCGCGCGCAAGTGTCGACATTGTTGTTGCCGAAAGCCGCGCGCACCAGCTTCTGCACCAGGAAGGTCTCCTCGTTGGTGCAGCGCGAGGAGGTGATGCCGCCGACGGCATCGCGACCGTATTGCGCCTGAATCCGGCGGAACTCGGACGCAGCGTGGGCGAAGGCCTCGTCCCAGCTGACCTCGCGCCAGGGTTCATCGATGCGCGCGCGGATCATCGGCCTGGTGATCCGGTCCTGGTGTGTGGCGTAGCCGTAAGCGAAGCGCCCCTTGACGCAGGAATGGCCCTCGTTCGCCTGGCCCTGCTTGTACGGCACCATGCGCACCAGCTTTTCGCCCTGGGTCTCGGCGCGGAAGCTGCATCCGACTCCGCAGTACGCGCAGGTGGTGATGGTTGCGGGGGTCGGCGTGCCGTGCTCGATGACGCTCTTCTCGTTGAGCGTCGCGGTCGGGCAGGCCTGCACGCAGGCGCCGCAGGAGACGCACTCGGAGGACAGGAAATCGAAGCTGCCGGTGCTGACCTTCGACTCCAGCCCGCGCCCGGTGATGGTCAGCGCGAAGGTGCCCTGCACCTCCGCGCAGGCGCGCACGCAGCGCGAGCAGACGATGCACTTGCTCGAATCGAAGGTGAAATAGGGATTGCTCTCGTCCTTCGCCTCGGTGCGGTGTTTCGCCCCGTCGTAGCCGTAGCGCACCTCGCGCAACCCGACGACGCCCGCCATGTCCTGCAACTCGCAGTCGCCGTTGGCGCTGCAGGTCAGGCAGTCGAGCGGGTGGTCGGAGACGTACAGTTCCATGACGCCACGGCGCAGTGCCGCCAGGCGCGCGGTCTGGGTGTGCACCACCATGCCGTCCTCGGCCGGCGTGGTGCACGAGGCCGGCGTCCCGCGCCGACCGTCGATCTCCACCAGGCACAGGCGGCACGAGCCGAAGGCCTCGACCGAATCGGTCGCGCAGAGCTTCGGGATCTCGATGCCATGGCTGCGCGCCGCGGCCATCACCGAGGTGCAACGCGGCACCCGCAGCGCGCGGCCGTCAATGGTCAGCGCGACCGTGTCCGCCGATTCCCGCAGCGGCGTGCCGTAGTCGATCACCTTGGGCAGTGGCATGGCGACCTCCGCTTGCCTTGCTTCGCGCTGACATCAGAAAAGAGCGTTGGACGCAAAGGACGCAAAGTTGAAAAGAAAGGACGCAAAGGAAAGCGGAAGCAAGCATTGGCTTCCTTTGCGTCCTTTGCGACCTTCGCGTTCTTTGCGTCAGAGAATCCAAAGCATCTTGCGGAGCGCCGACGATGACACCAGGCGGGCATGTTCATGGCGTGCCCCGAACCCCGAAGTCCTCGCGGAAGTGCCGGATGGCGCTCATGACCGGCAGCGGCGTCAGTCCGCCGAGCGCGCACAGCGAGGCGTCGGTCATCACGGTGCAGAGGTCTTCGACGACCTTGAGGTTCACCGAGGGTGCCTCGCCGCGGGCGACCTTGGCCAGCGTTTCGGCGCCGCGGGTGGAACCGATGCGGCAGGGCGTGCACTTGCCGCAGCTTTCCAGCGCGCAGAACTCGAAGGCGAAGCGCGCCTGGCGCGCCATGTCGACGGTGTCGTCGAACACCACGATGCCGGCGTGGCCGACGAGGCCGCCGGCCGCGGCCATCGCCTCGTAGTCGAGCGGCGTGTCGAGCAGCGATTCGGGGAAATAGGCGCCGAGCGGGCCGCCGACCTGGACCGCGCGGAGCGGCCGGCCGCTCGCGGTGCCGCCGCCGATGTCGTGGACCAGTTCGCGCAGGGTGATGCCGAAGGCGCATTCGAACAGGCCCCCGCGGCGCAGATTGCCGCCGAGTTGCACCGGCATCGATCCGCGCGAACGCCCGAGGCCGAAACTGGCGTAAGCGGTGCCGCCATGGCGCAGGATCCACGGCACGGCGGCGAGGGTGAGCACGTTGTTGACCACCGTCGGCCGGCCGAACAGCCCGTGGTGCGCCGGCAGCGGCGGCTTGGCGCGCACCTGGCCGCGACGGCCCTCCAGGCTTTCCAGCAGCGAGGTCTCCTCGCCGCAGATGTAGGCGCCGGCGCCGACCCGCAGATCGATGTCGAAATGCGCGCCGAGCAGGCCCTCGCTGCGCGCCAGCGCGAGCGCGCGACGCAGCACCGCGATCGCGTGCGGATACTCCGAGCGCAGGTAGACCACGCCGCGGTCGGCGCCGACTGCGAGCCCGGCGATCGCCATGCCCTCGACCAGCGCGAAGGGATCGCCCTCGATCAGCATGCGGTCGGCAAAGGTGCCGCTGTCGCCTTCATCGGCGTTGCAGACGATGTACTTGCGCGGGCCCGGCGCCTGCGCGACGGTGCGCCACTTGATCCCGGCCGGGAAGCCGGCGCCGCCGCGGCCGCGCAGGCCGGAATCGATCACTTGCTGCAACACGGCCTGCGCGCCGATCTCGCGCGCGCGCTGCAAGCCGGCGAGGCCGCCATGGGCGCGGTAATCGGCGAGCGAGAGCGTATCGATGACACCCACACGTTCGAAGCTGAGCCGCTGCTGGCGCGCCATCCACGGCATTGCATCGGTGCGCCCGTGGGCCAGCGCATGCGCGCCGCCGCCGAGGAATCCGGCATCGAACAGGCTGGCGACATCGGCTGGCTGCACCGGCCCGTAGGCCACGCGTCCGGCGGGCGTGGCGACCTCTACCAGCGGCTCCAGCCACAGCATCCCTCGGGTGCCGGTGCGGGTGATCTGGATCTCGATCCCGCGACGCTGCGCTTCGGTCGCGATGGTGGCCGCTACAGCATCGGCGCCGACCGACAGCGCGGCGGCGTCGCCAGGAACGAAGACTCGCGGCGCGCTCACGGCCCGCTTCCCTTGAGCCCGGCGATCAGCGCATCGACCGCGGCCTCGTCCAGGTTCGCCAGCAGCCGCCCGCCGACCAGCGCCGCCGGTCCGAGCGCGCAGTTGCCCAGGCAATAGACATCCTCGCGCGTGATACCGCTGCGGGTCTCGCCGGCGCCCAATCCGTGGGCGCGCTCCAGGTGCGCCGCGATGCGCTCGCAGCCGCGCGCCTGGCAGGCCTCGGCGCGGCAGAATTGCAGCAGGTGAGGGCCGGCCGGGGCCTCGCGGAAGTCGTGATAGAAACTGACCACGCCACGCACATCCGCCTGTGACAGGTTCAGGCTCTGCGCGACGAGTGGCAGCGCCTGCGGCGCGACGCAGCCAAATCGCGCTTGCAGCGCATGCAGCACCGGCAGCAGCGCGGTCGCGCCATGGGCATCCTCGCCGTAGAAGGCGCGCGCGGCGGCGATCTCGGCGCGGATCAGCGCGTCGGCCGCGGCTTCATCGAATTCGGGCGCTTGCGTCATGCGCCGATTGTAGTCCCGTGGCCAGCATTGGCGTAGCCCGCAGTGCCGGGGCCGGTTCAACGCGGAGACGCAGAGGACGCGGAGAGGAGCAAAGGGCGCCGTCGATTCGCAGCGATTCACCGGGGCCTGCTGTGCGTGCTCCAAGCTTCGGCAAACGCGGAGACGCAGAGAGCGCGGAGAAGCAGATCAGGGCAACCAGGGGAAGGACCTCTGCGCTGCTCCGTGTCCTCTGCGTCTCCGCGTTGAACAGGGCCTACGAGGCGCCGACGATCGCCCGCCACTGCAACTCGTCCACCGGCATCACGGACAGGCGCGTGCCGCGTTGCACCAGCGGCAATCCGGACAGTTCCGGCATGGCCTTGAGGCGCTCCAGGGTCAGCGGCGCCTTGAACTTGCGCAGGAACTCGACCTCGACGGCCGACCAGCGCGGGTCTTCCGGCTTGCTGCCTGGATCGTGGTACTCGCTCTCGGGGTTGAACTGGGTGGGATCGGGGAAGGCCGCGCGCGAGATGCGGGCGATGCCGACAACGGCGGGCACCGCGCAGCTCGAGTGGTAGAACAGGGTCTCGTCGCCCACCGCCATGGCGCGCAGATAGTTGCGCGCCTGGTAGTTGCGCACGCCATCCCAGGTCTCGCGCTTCTTGCGCTTGAGGTCGTCGATGGAGAACACGTCCGGTTCGGACTTCATCAGCCAGTAGGGCATGCGCGGGCTTGCTCCGAGGTCAGGCGCAGATGATGAGTTCGCGGTCGGTGACGACGGCGTCGAGCGGCACATCCCAGGGCTCGGCCGGGATCTCCGTGACCTCCTGGCAGGCGTGGCCGACGCCGACCAGCAGCGGCGGCGCGGGCTGCTGCAGGCGGAAGGCGAGGGCGCGGTCATAGAAGCCGGCGCCGGAGCCGAGGCGACCGCCGCGGCGGTCGAAGGCCAGCAGCGGCAGCAGGATCAGGTCCAGGGTCTCGGCGGCGACCAGCTGCGCGGCATCCACCATCGGCTCGGCGATGCCGAAATGATTGGTCTTGAGCCGTCGCGGATCGCCATTCCATGGCGCGAAGTGCATCTGCGGCGCGTGCTGCTCGACATGCGGCAGGAACACCTGCTGGCCGCGCGCAAGCATCGCGTCGATCAAGGGCTGCAGCGAGAGTTCGCTGGCCACCGCGGCGTAGGCCGCGACACGTCGGGCGGAATCGAAGGCCGGCAGGGCGCGCAATTGCGTGGGCAATGCGCACGCAGCGGCCTCGCGTGCGGGCTCGTCGAGCGCACGCCGCGCGGCGCGCGCCTGCTCGCGCAGGCGATGGCGCAATTCATCAGCTTGCAAGAAAGGGTCCTCCGCCGATGCCGATGCGGGTCTCACGACCTTGATCCTAGGGATCAGGTGGGAAGAAGAGAACCGCTAAAGGCGGTCCGCTGCGAGGCGGACAAGCGCATGCGCGGTCTGGAGCTCTACCCAAGGTCGAAAAACAGGGTCAAGGTATATTGCGGACGCGCTGTCGAACAACGCAGAGGACGCAGGAGCATCTTACGTCCGCGCCAGCGCCGCCTCAAGCTTGGCGTTCATCTTGCGCAATTCTTCACCCACGTCCACGCCGACCTGCTTGAGCTCGGTGCGTGCCTGCAGCGATTCGTGCGCGATGTTGAGCGCCGCCATCACCGCGATGCGCTCCAGGCCGACCAGCTTGGACTGGCCGCGGATCTCGCGCATCTTGCCGTCGAGGTAGGCAGCGGCCTCGATCAGGCGCGCGCGGTCCTCCGGCGAGCAGGCCACCGCGTAGTCGCGGTCGAGGATGCTGACGTGAACCGTTTCCTGGCTCATCCGTTCTGCTCCAGCGCCTTGAGCCGGCTGATCATCGCCTCCACGCGGCCGCGCGCCTGTTCATTCTTGGCCACCAGCGCCGCGCGCTCCTGCGCCAGTTGCTCATGCGCCGAGCGCAGGCTGCGGTTTTCCTCGTTCAGCCGCGCATTGGTCGCCAGCAGGCGGTCCAGCTTGTCCGCCAGCGACTTGAGTTCGCTTTCCACCGCCACGCGTTCCGCCATGTCCGCCGAAGCCGTTCGTGTGCTGGGCTCAGTCTATACCATGGGCACCGTTGCATCCGAGGTGCGCCGCGCGCGCAAAGTCCGAATCGGGGTGGTAGGAGCCGAGCACGCTCGGCTACTTCCACAGCACCTTGCCGACTTCCGGCCGCTCCGCCTCGATGCGGATGAACCACAGCATCGCCGCGGCGATCAGTTTCACGCCCACCGGCAGCGCGATGTAGACAATGACCAGCGCGGAGGTGTCGTAATGGCCGTTCCCGGGGTTGAAGCCGAGCAGGTCGAGGATCGGCAGCGAGGCCGCAGCGCCGATTGCAGTGGCGAGCTTGGTGCATAGCGCCCAAAGGCCGAAATAGGCGCCGGTGGCGCCGCGCGATTCCTTGCCTTCCTTGGCGTTGATCACATCGGCGAGGATCGCCGGAGGCAGGCCGTAATCCGCGCCGAGGCCCATGCCGGTGACGACGGAAATGGCGATGAACAGGCCGATCTCGCCGTGGCCGATGAAGGCTGCCACTGCCATCGCAACGGCGGTCAGGACGATGCCGATGAACCACGCGGCGGCCTTGGACAGATGCTTCGACAGGTACATCCACAAGGGCACGCTGGCGGCGCCGGAAACAAAGTAGGCCAGCAGGATCAGGCCCGCTTGCAGCTTGCCGCCGCCGAGCACGTGTTCGACATAAAACAGCATCACGCTGACCGCGATGCCCAGCGCCGAGCCGTTGACCACGAACACCGCAAGCAAGCGGCGATAGAGCGGATTTTTCAGCGGCGCGAGGAACACGCCGAGGATGGTGTGGCCGGGCTGGCGGACTACCGGGCCATGCACCGATGGCGGCGAGTACAGCAGGGTGGGCAGCGCGGCGCCGATGGCAATCGGCAGGTAGATGATGCCCAGCCACTGGTAGCCGGCCGCCTCGCCAAAGCGCGAGGTGAGGATGGTCGGCAGCACCACCGCCAGCATCATGCCGGTCAGGCCGAAGACCTCGCGCCCGACGCTGACGCGGGTGCGCTCGTTGTAGTCGTCGCTGAGTTCGGCGCCGAGTGCGTGATAGCTGATCGACACGCCTGCGTAGCCCAGGTGGACCAGCACCAGCGAGACGAACAGCCAGATGCTGAGCAGGTCCGGGTTGGGGCTGACGCCGTCGGCGCCTGGATGGAACATCGCCGGCGGATCGAACAGCATGAAAAAGCCGATGATCAGCAGCGGCACCATGCTGCCGACCAGCAGCAAGCGCCCGTTCTTGCGGTGGGTCAGGCGGTCGCTGATGTAGCCGAGGATCGGGTCCTGGATGGCATCGATGATGCGCGAGACGATCAGGATCGGCCCGATCAGCGCCAGGGAGAGTTTCAGGACTTCGCCGTAGTAGTGCGCGACGTTGAGCACCACTGGCAGCGCGGCCATCGCCAACGGCAGTTGCAACGCCGAGTAGGCGACGAGCCGGCCGAATCCGATGTGGACCCGGGTGTTCCCATTGACCGGCGATGGTGAGCTCAAGCGTGCTCCGGGGCGGGTGCGTGCATCACGGGATCATCGCCCGCGGCGCGCACGGACTCGATGCGACCATCGCCGCAGGGACAGGTCGTGGCGCCGGAGCATACGCGCGCCCGGCGTCATCGAGACGTGTCCGCGCGCGTTGTTCAGTGTCGGAAGTGGCGCACGCCGGTGAACACCATCGCCATCCGGTGTTCGTCCGCGGCCTCGATGACTTCCTTGTCGCGCATCGAACCGCCCGGCTGGATCACTGCGCGGATGCCGGCTTTCGCCGCCGCATCGATGCCGTCGCGGAAGGGGAAGAAGGCATCCGAGGCCATCACCGATCCGGGAACCTGCAGATTGGCCTGCTGCGCCTTCCAGCCGGCGATCTGCGCGCTGACCACGCGGCTCATCTGCCCCGCGCCGATGCCGATCGAGCGGCCGTCGCGCGCGTAGACGATCGCGTTCGACTTGACGTACATCGCGAGTTTCCACGCGAACATCAGATCGGCGAATTCCTGCGCGGTCGGCGCGCGCTGGCTGACCACCTTGAGGTCGTGCGCGCGCAAGGAGTCGCGGTCGGCATCCTGCACCAGCAGGCCGCCGGCGATGCGCTTGAAGTCGCGCGCGGGAGCGGCTGGGGCGAGCACGCCGGTGGCGAGTACGCGCACATTCGGCTTGCTCGCGAGCGCGGCGAGGGCGAGGTCGTGGTAGCTGGGCGCGATCACGACTTCGACGAACTGGCGCTCGACGATGATCCGCGCGGCCTCAGCGTCCAGCGGCTGGTTGAAGGCGATGATGCCGCCGAAGGCCGAGACCGGGTCGGTGGCGTAGGCGCGCTCGTAGGCCTCGGTCAGGTTTGCCGCGACGGCCACGCCGCAGGGATTGGCGTGCTTGACGATCACGCAGGCCGGCTCATCGAACTGGCGCACGCACTCCAGCGCCGCATCGGCATCGGCGAGATTGTTGAAAGACAGCGTCTTCCCCTGCAGCACGCGGGCGGCTGCCACGCTGCCGGGCGGCAGCGGTTGTTCCAGGTACAACGCTGCGCCCTGATGCGGGTTCTCGCCGTAGCGCAGCGCCTCGCCGCGGGTGAGCGACAGGTGCAGCGTCGGCGGGAAGGCTTCCGGCGTTTCCGGGTTGGCCGCGCGCGCGCCCAGGTACTCGGCCACCTGGCCGTCGTAACGTGCGGTGTGCGCGTAGGTGGCTGCCGCCAGCCGGCGGCGTTGCGCCAGCGTGGTGCCGCCGGCCTTCAATGCAGCGCGCAGCTCCGCGTAGTCGGCCGGATCGACCACCACGGCGACGCGCTCGTGGTTCTTCGCCGCCGCGCGCAGCATCGCGGGCCCGCCGATGTCGATGTTCTCGACCGCATCGTCGTAGGCGCAGTCGGGCTTCGCGATGGTCGCGGCGAAGGGATAGAGGTTGACCACGACCAGATCGATCGCCTCGATGTCGTGCTCGCGCATCACGCTCTCGTCGACGCCGAGACGGCCGAGCAGGCCGCCGTGGATCTTCGGATGCAGCGTCTTGACGCGCCCGTCCATGATCTCGGGAAAGCCAGTGACCCGGCTGACATCGGTGACCGGCAAGCCAGTTTCGCGCAGGGCCCGCGCGGTGCCGCCGGTGGACCAGAGCTCCACCCCGTGCGCGACCAGATCGGCCGCGAGCTCGGCCAGGCCGGTCTTGTCGGAGACACTCAACAACGCACGCCGGATCGGGTGCAAGTGGGAAGGGCTCATGCCGGGATCGCCAGGGTTCGGAGCAGGGGCCGCGATGCTGCAGCCGCGGGCCTTGGCATGCAAGCAAGGATGGCGGGCCGGCCGGGTTGCGGCGGATCAGCCGAGCCCGCTCGCCTTTACCGGCGGGGCGGACTGTGGGGCGGAGCTTGCTCCGCTCGTGGCGCGGACGTCAGTGCGGAATGCCGTGTTCGACCAGCTTCTTGCGCAAAGTCGCGCGATTCATGCCGAGCAGTTCGGACGTGCGCGTGAGGTTGCCGCCGCAATGACGCAGCGCCTCTTCCAGCACCGGGCGCTCCACCTGGCTCAGCATCAAGTCGTAGAGATCGCGACACTCGCTGCCATTGAGGTCATGCAGGTAGCGCCGCACCACGCGCGCAGCCGCATCGCGCAGGGTCGACTCGCTGCGTGTCGGCTCCGGGATACGGTCATGCAGGTTGGCGGCGTTCATCGACATTCCTTCCCGTGAGGGACAAGGCGCCCGCGCCGCGCATGCGCAGCGATCGGGTGGGGTGGCGGGAAAAACGGGGCAATCAGGATAACGCCAACGAAGCCGGCCTCGTCAATCGTTTTGCTGAACCTTCCGACGAAGCGCGATGGGTTTGGCAGATTGCGCCCACCGCGGGGGGTGTCAGCGCGTCTGGAAGACCACGATGGTCTTGCCCGACACCGCGATCTTGCCTTCCTCTTCCAGTTGCTTGAGCACGCGGCCCACCATCTCGCGCGAGCAGCCGACAATCCGGCTGATTTCCTGGCGCGAAATGCGGATCTGGGTGCCTTGCGGGTGGCTCATCGCATCCGGTTCCTCGCACAAATCGACCAGCGTGCGCGCCACCCGGCTGGTGACGTCCATGAACGCGAGACGCGAGACCTTGCGACTGGTCTGCAGCACGCGTTTGGTCAGTTGCGAGGCGATCGAGAACAGGATGCGCGGGCACTCGTCCTTCAGCGGCCCATCGAACAACTGGAACAGCCGCTCGTAGCTGATCTCGGCCAGTTCGCAGGGCGTGCGCGAGCGCACCAGCACCTCGCGCTTCTCCGGCTCCATGAACAAGCCCATCTCGCCGATGTAGTCGCCCTCGTTGACGTAGGCGAGGATCAGTTCGCGGCCCTCGTCGTCCTCGCTCATCACCGCGAGCGAGCCCTCGATGATGTAGTACAGGGTGTTGGCCATGTCGCCCGGGCGGATGATCGGCGCCTTGGACGGATAGCGACGGCGGTGGCACATCGACAGGAAGTGCTCGATGTCGGCCGGCGATGGCGCCAGCGGGCGCGCCGCGGCGAGCTTGCGCAGGCTGGCCTGCAGCGAATAACGCAGCAACGATTTTTCCGGCTTGGCGATCGGGCTGGCCATCGCGTTTCCCCTGCGCGGTTGGTGCGGCAAGGTTATAGCACTGTGCGCGGCGGCGCTGCGGTCGCGCACGTTGACTGCGTCGTTCAGCTACCCGACCCCGGCGCGCACTGTCATCTTCACGTGGTGTTGCGCTCGGGATTCTTGCCCCATAATCCGCGCCCCGCGTAACCGGACCCCGGCCACACGCGTCTTTCGACCCCCGTTGGGAGACACCCATGGTCAAGCCGATTCCGCGCCTCAAGCTGCAGGGTTTCAACAACCTGACGAAGGCCCTGTCCTTCAACATCTACGACGTCTGCTACGCGGTCACCGAGGAGCAGCGCAACCGCTACATCGAGTACATCGATGAGGCCTACAACGCCGAGCGCCTGACCGAGATCCTGACCGAGGTTGCCGACATCATCGGCGCCAACGTGCTCAACGTCGCGCGCCAGGACTACGATCCGCAGGGCGCCAGCGTCACCATCCTGATCTCCGAGCAGCCGGTCATCGACCGCGCCGATGTCGGCCGCGAGATGCTGAAGGATGCGATGCGCGAATCGGACGAGCCCGCCGAGGCGAGCGTCGTGGCGCACCTGGACAAGAGCCACATCACCGTCCACACCTATCCGGAAAGCCACCCGTTCAACGGCATCAGCACCTTCCGTGCGGATATCGACGTGGCCACCTGTGGCGTGATTTCGCCGCTGAAGGCGCTGAACTACCTGATCGACAGCTTCGAGTCGGACATCGTGATCATGGATTACCGCGTGCGCGGCGCCACCCGCGACGTGCGTGGCACCAAGCACTACATCGACCACAAGATCAACTCGATCCAGGACTTCCTGTCCAAGCCGATCAAGAACCGCTACGAGATGTTCGACGTCAACGTCTACCAGGAGAACATCTTCCACACGAAGATGCATATCAAGGAGTTCGACCTCGACACCTACCTGTTCGAGGCGACCAAGAACGAGCTCTCGTTCAAGGACCGCGCGCGGATCGAGGCGCAGGTGCGCCGCGAGATCGGCGAGCTGTTCCACGGGCGCAACCTGGACTGAGCGGTTGCATCGCTGACCGCGCCCGCCGGACGGGCGCGGTCAGAACCGGTAAGCGACCGCGCGCAGCGCGTCGGCAGCTACCTGCATCACCTGCGGTAGCGGCCACGGCAGTTCCATCGCGCCGCGGGCCTGGGCGTTCGCGCCGTGCTCCACCTCGTCGGACTTCATCTGCTCCAGCACGGCGCGCGTGCGCTCGTCGCCTTCGGGCAAACGAGTCAGGTGATCGCCGAGATGGCTCTCGACCTGACGCTCGGTTTCCACCACGAATCCGAGGCTGAGGCGGTCGCCGATCAATCCGGCGCCGGCACCGATGGCGAAGGCGCCGGCGTACCAGAACGGATTCAATACGCTCGGGCGGCTGCCGAGTTCGGCCAGGCGCGATTCGCACCAGGCCAGGTGATCGCCTTCCTCGCGCGCGGCCTGCATCAGGTGCGCAGCCACCGCCGGATCGCGCGCCACCGCGGCCTGGCCGTAGTACAGCGCCTGCGCACAGACCTCGCCGGCGTGGTTGATGCGCATCAGCCCCGCGACATGTCGGCGCTGGGCGTCGTCCAGTTCGATCCGCGGATGGGGCGCGCCCGGGCTCGGCCGGTCCGGTGCCTCGGCTGGGGCGAACACCGTGCGCAGCGCGCGGTCGGCTTCGGCCAGCAGGCGGTCTAGGTTGGAGGATTCGCGCAGCGGTCGGCTCATGGTGGGGAAGCGGGCAACCATCGTTGCGCCAAGCATGCCACCGGATGCTGGAATGAAAGGTTGACGCCGCTCAGCAGCAGACGCTCACCGAGGTGCAGGCTGCAGCCCACGTTGGTGGTCGCCAGCGCATCCAGCTCGAGCGCCGCGATCTTCTCCACGATGGGCTGCGCCAGCGCATCCGCCTGCTCCGGGTGGTCGAGCAGGTGCGGCCCGGCCGCGCCGCAGCAGCCATGGCCGGCATCGATGGCCACCACCTCGACGCCCGGCAGCGCCGCCAGCAACTCGCGCGCGGCGGCCGCGTCACGCAGCGCATGCCGATGCGTGCACGGTGCGTACAGGCCGATGCGGGCGGGCAGCGCGCGCAGCCGTGGCGCCCACGCGGCGCGCCGCGCGAGCAGCCAGCGGCAGGCTTCGACGACCTGGACCTCGCCGGCATCCCGGCGCAGTGATTCGATGCAGCCGCTGTCGAGCGCGACCACCTCGCGGATCCGGTTGTGCGCCCACACTTCGCGGTTGCGGGCGGCCATCCCAGCAGCGCCGACGGGATCGCCCAGATGGCGCGCAATTGCGCCGCAGCAACCAGGATCAGCCAGCACCGCCAGGGACTCGCCAATGGCGCGCGCCACCTCGACCAGCGCCCGCTGCGCGTCGCTTTCGAAGCTGCGCGCCAGGCAGCCGGTGAACAGCGCGGTGGTCGCGCCCTGGCCGGCGTCGGGTGCCAAGGGCTTGCCGGCGCGCAGCAACCAGCGCGCGCGGCGGCCCAGCCGATGCGTCAGTGCAGGCGTCGCGCGCGCCAATCGTCCCAGTAGCGAGAGTGACGCCGCTGCAGCAGTCGGGTAACCCGCCGCGCGCTCGGCCAGCGTAGGGCCGCGGCCATCGCGCAACAGCGCGCGGGCGCCTTCGATGATCTCGCCGTAGTGCACCTGCGCCGGGCACACCGACTCACACGCGCGGCATTGCAGGCAGGTCGCGAACGCCTCGGTCACCGCAATGTCTACCGGTGCATCGGCCGACAGGGTCTTCGCCAGCGCTATGCGGCCACGCGGCGAGCGGGTCTCCAACCCGCTCAGCCGGAATGTGGGACAGTGCGGCAGGCACAGCCCGCACATCACGCATTCGTCCGCACGCGCCCGCAGCGCCTCGCTGGCTCCGTTCAGATCGCCACC
Source organism: Rhodanobacteraceae bacterium (assembly GCA_016713135.1). Classification (NCBI taxonomy): domain Bacteria; kingdom Pseudomonadati; phylum Pseudomonadota; class Gammaproteobacteria; order Lysobacterales; family Rhodanobacteraceae; species Rhodanobacteraceae bacterium. The sequence continues at coordinate 263,397 of JADJPR010000003.1, forward strand.
GTCATGCTTCGCGCCTGCCATCGGTTGATGCTGGCAGAGTTCCACCTGCGCTGCAGTGGATTGGTGCCCGGCGCTGCCCGGCTTGCCGGCAACTGAACGCAAACTTCACTCACAACGCTCGCGGGGGCTTGCACGCTCCCGATCCGCCATCTAAACTTGTTGGTCTTTGTAAGGCAAGGTCCAGGGAAGGTCTCCATGAAGACGGTAAGCGCGAAGCCGGAAACCGTGAAGCGCGATTGGTTTCTGGTGGATGCCGCGGGCAAGACGCTCGGCCGCCTGTGCACGGAACTCGCACGGCGCCTGCGCGGCAAGCACAAGGCCATCTACACCCCGCACGTCGACACCGGCGATTACCTCGTGGTGATCAACGCCGAGAGGATCGCGGTCACGGGCAACAAGCTCAATGACAAGATGTACCACCGGGTGACCGGCTACATCGGCAACATCAAGACCACCCCGCTGAAGAACATGTTGGCCACGCACCCGGAGCGCGCGATCGAGATCGCCGTCAAGGGCATGCTGCCGAAGGGCCCGCTGGGCCGCGACATGTATCGCAAGCTCAAGGTTTACAGCGGATCCGAGCATCCGCACGCGGCGCAGCAGCCCGCGGTTCTCGACATCTGATTTAAGGAAGCGTCATGGCGATCACGCAGTACTACGGCACCGGCCGTCGCAAGTCCTCCGCCGCGCGCGTGTTCCTGCGCCCGGGCAAGGGCCAGATCACGGTCAACGACAAGACGCTCGACGCGTTCTTCGGTCGCGAGACCGCGCGCATGGTCGTGCGCCAGCCGCTCGAGCTGACCAAGCTCGGCGACCGCTTCGACGTGCTGGTCACGGTTGAAGGTGGCGGCATCACCGGCCAGTCCGGCGCCATCCGCCTCGGCCTGTCCCGCGCCCTGGTCGAGTACGACGAGAACTTGAAGAGCGACCTGCGCAAGGCCGGCTTCCTCACCCGCGACGCCCGCGAGGTCGAGCGCAAGAAGGTCGGTCTGCACAAGGCCCGCCGCGCCACGCAGTACAGCAAGCGCTGATCGTCCTTTCGATCCGTGCTGCAGAAGTATTGGGGGATCGTTCAACGGTAGGACAACGGACTCTGACTCCGTTTATCTAGGTTCGAATCCTAGTCCCCCAGCCAACATCGGGTTTCGGTGTTTCCCACGGAGACCCAGGCAACAACAAACCCCGCGTAACTGCGGGGTTTTTTGTGCCCGGAGGGTTCCCATGGGGCCCATTGCGTCCCGCCAGCGGTGCGGGGTACTTTGTGGGGTAAGGGCCGGCCGTACCCCGTTCTTGACCCGCAGTTTTGGGGCGTGTTCAGGACCCAGGCAGCGCCGTCCCTTCGTTCAGCACCTCCAGGTAGCGCGTGTAGCCGAACACGCGATCACGGCGGCGGCCGCTGCGCTCGTTGATGATGCCGATGGCGGCCAAGTGCGCAATCGATTTGTTCACAGTCGCCGGAGTGAGCCCCGTTGCTGCTACCAGCGAAGTGGATGTCACCATAGGCTGGCGTTGCAGGACGTCGAAAACCGCCAGTGCAGATGACGCGGCACGGCCCAGGCCTGCGATCCGCGCACGGTCGGCTGCGCACAGGTCGACCAGGCGCCTGGCGGTCGCCGCTGCCTGCATGGCGCTGACCTGCACGGCTTCGGCGAAAAAATCCAGCCATGCTTCCCAGTCGCCGTTCTCGCGCACGGCGTTGAGCAGCTCATAGTAGCGACGCCGGTGGGTCTTGAAGTACAGGCTCAGATACAGCATGGGCTCGCGCAGCAGGCCGTCGTTGCAAAGCTGCAAGGTGATCAGCAGGCGACCGATGCGGCCATTGCCATCGAGGAACGGGTGGATGGTCTCGAACTGCAGGTGCGCCAGTGCGGCCTTGACCAGCGGCGTCGTGGGTTCCGGTTCGTCGTGGAGGAAGCGTTCGAGCTGGCTCAGGCATTCGGGCACTTCATTTGCCAGTGGCGGCACGAACACAGCGTTGCCGGGTCGGGTGCCGCCGATCCAGACCTGGCTGCGGCGGAACTCGCCCGGAGCGTGCTGCGTACCGCGTCCGTGGCTGAGCAATACCGCATGCACTTCGCGCAGCAGTCGCATCGACAGGGGGAACCCCTCGCGCAGGCGTGCCAGGCCGTGGTCCAGTGCAGCCACGCACCGGCTCACCTCACGCACGTCGGCGAGCGGGACCCCAGGCGCCTCCCCGAGTTCGTGCAGCATCAGGTCGGCGAGCGACGACTGCGTGCCTTCGATCATCGACGACAGCACCGCTTCCTTGCGGACATAACCGTAAAGCAGCAGGCCTGCGTTCGGCAGAAGGTCGGTCACCGCATCAAGCCGCCCGAGCGCCAGCAGGGCATCGTCGAAACGCCTGCGCAGTGCCGGCGCCCAGTCAATCGGCGGTTGCGGCGGCAGTGGTGCCGGGATGAAGGCCGAATACGCCTCGCCGGTCGTGCTGACCGACAGGTATCGGCCCAGCTGTGGGCGGTTCATCGGACGCGAGCCTAAATTAGCGGCGAGCTCTATTTTAGGATGGCGCGAAAATATAAACTAGTGAGGCGCGGTCCGAGATGCGGAGCGACGAAGCGTCGGACCATTCGAGGACACGTTCGGATCCTGGGTCAATTGCGTCAGCGCTTCGCGCCAGTGTGCCCGTCGTTGGCGGTCACGTTGGGCCAGGTCGATGGGCTTCGTGAGTTCCAGCCTGTATGGATTGCCGGACTTGATGGTCCGGTGCGCCAGCGGAGCGCCGGTTCTTCCGATCTGATCGATCAAGTGCAGCCGGCGGGGCTCGGCCATCGGCAGCAGCAATGGCTCTGCACCGGTGCTTTCGGCCCAGCGGATCATCGTGGCGCAGTCCTTGCAGCGACAGGTCCATTCCAGCTCGCGCAGCGCGGCATCGCCCGCGGTGCGTTCGGGTCGGGACAGACGCAGCTCGAGCGCGGCAATGACCGAGGCGCGCAGCGCGGTCCCGGGGCCATGAACTCCGGTGGATTCCAGCGCCCTCACGATGGGTCCGAGTGCTTCCGATGGGTAGTTGCGGGAATTCGTGTCGATGTGCCGGACCAGTTCCATGAGCGCCGGGTGGTCCGGCACCAGGGTAAATGCCTGCACCAGTTCGGCCACGGCTTCGATTATCGCGCCCAGTACAGATTGGCGACTCGCCGGAGATCCACACTCGCGCGACGCGTCGTAGCGCTTGAGTGCGGAGAATGCGTCGCTCAGCCAATGACCGGCGCTCGCGCGCGACAGCCCGGCGGAGATGGCCGATTGCAGCAGGTCAGCGATGCCTTTCGGGCAGACCCGGGGTGTTGGCACCTCACCGGTGTAGGACACTATTGGTGAATGCCGCATCCGCCGATCGGACCATGCTTGCAGCAGGTTCCGCATCCACGGCGCGCCGTGGATGCGTTCCAGTTCTCCGACCAGCGGCCCGTCCGACGCGAGCAGATTGTCCGGGTCGAAGCCCACGATCAGCTCGCTCGCCATCTGTGCGTCGGACAGGTTTGCGGCAATTCTGGCAACGCGATGAAACGCTCCTTGACCGATCTTCCGTATGTGCTTGGAGATCAAATCGTGTATCGCGGCAACGATGGCATCCAAAGCTTTTCGGCGGCCCGGATGCGCGGCCAGCGCGAGCAATTCATCCAGGTTCGAGTCGATATCCGCTTTGAAGCGGATGCGCAGGGCGCCAAGCGGCGACTGGATCACCACGGCAGCTCGCCGGTACCAGTACTCGAGGGTGTCGCCGTAATTGCCCATGTAGCCTTCGTGTTCGAAGGTCTCCAGGTGTTCTTCGCCGGATTCGACAAGTCGTGCGACATGTTGCGGTCGGACGGACACCGGTTCGGCCGCCATTGTCTGGTCCTTGCCGTCGCGCCAGAAGTCGAGAGTGATTTCGTCGTCGATCAACTCGCCCTTGTGTGGTTGCGCGTGTCGCCCGCGGTACTCCGCATTCCAGATCTCGTGGTGCTGCGCCAAGGCCAGATGGACGCTCAGTCCGGCAGCGCCGGCGGCCGCGCGCAGCGCCTGCGCGTACTGCCGGTCACGGCCCTTGAGCAGTCGCCAGTACAGCCCATGCTCGCTGTACTCGTGATCGAGCAGGAACACGAAGGGCTCCGCGCGCTCGCCCGCAGGGGAGTAAAACAATGCGCGCAGCAATGCTGTGAGCGCGGGGTTGGCTGCTATCTCGGGCATCGGCGCGCCGGCCGGAACCAGCAAGTCGAAGGTCAGTACCACCCGCCAGCCTTCGATCACGGGTTCGACTTCGTGGCGGCAGTCGGCATAGAAGGCATACCAGCGCAGTGCGCTTGTCTGGCCAAGTTGCTGCGACTCGAAGCGAACCTCCTGCTCGCCGAGCTGGATCCGCAGCGCGCCGCCGATATGCGCGCACGGCCACACCAGCACGAGGGTGCCCACCATGCCGTCGGACTTTTCGGTGTCATGGTGCGACTTGAAGAATTCGCCGGGGCCGTAGACCAGCAAGCTATGGACGCGGCAATCCAGGGCCTCGATGCCCAGCACGGCGGCGAGTTGCTGCAACAGCGCGATGCGCGACGGGTCATCCCAGGTCAACGCCAGATGCTCGCCGGAGATCTCCGCCGTTCTGCGCACCGAAGGGTCCCAAAGGGTCTTTTCCCGCAGTCCGAATCGGGCTGGCTCCCCAAGGCTGTGCAGCCTCTGCGCGGTTGCCTGCCCGAGCGGAAGTTCCAACGTGCCGACATGATCCATGGCCAGCGCAAGCTGGGCGCCGTCGATCTGTCCTTGCGCCGCAAACGCAGGCTTGGACTTACGACGTGCGGGACGTTCGGGTTCGGCGTCTGCTCGCAGCACGGCAAGGATGTCGGCGAAGTCGGACATGGTCGGACTCGTGGATCGAAAGGGTGGACTGGTCACAGCCGCTCGACCGGCGCATGCCTGACGATACGCTGGCCGCCGCCCTGTGGTTGCCGGCTTGGCGCCTGAGACTCCGCCGCAAGCCACGCGGTCTGCGCTCGAAGCCGAGCAACGCCAGCGTGAGCGTTGGGTGTCGCCGTCCGCTTTCGGACTCGCCTGTTCGATTACGCGTCGCACGGACGCCAGGCAGGCCTGAATGCGGCAAAATCCGCCCCGGCACGACCCTTGCGTGGATGAAGCCCAACGAAACCAAGGGAGCCGGCCATGGCACTCTCGAACCTGCGGCAGAGCCTGCGCAACCTCGCTGCGCACCGCGCCTTCACCTTCGCGGCGATCGCGACGCTGGCACTCGGCATTGGGGCCAATGCGGCGATCTTCAGCGTGGTCAATGGCCTGCTGCTGAAGCCCTTGCCGTATCCGGATGGCGAGCGCCTGGTTGAGGTCTACAACAGCTACCCGACCAGCGGGCTGGATTACGCCGGCTCGTCGATTCCGGATTACCTCGACCGCAAGTCGGCGCCGGGCCTGGAAGACCTGGCGCTGTACACCTCGGGCAGCGTCAACACCGCCGACGAATCCGGCCCGCGGCGACTGGTGGCGGTGCGCGCCACGCCGAGCCTGTTCACCACGCTGCGGGTGCAGCCGGCGCAGGGGCGCGCGTTCACCGAGGACGAGGCGCAGGTCGGCGCCGACAAGGTGGTGGTGCTGAGTCACGCGACCTGGCAGAACCAGTACGCCGGCGATCCGGCGATCATCGGCCGCCAGCTGCGCCTGAACGATGAGCCCTGGCGGGTGATCGGGGTGATGCCTGAAGGATTCGCCTTCCCGGATCGCGAGACCGCGCTGTGGGTGCCGTTCGCGTTCACGCCTGAGCAGCGCAGCGACGCCGAGCGCGGCAACGAATACTCCGCCTCGATCGGCCGCCTGAAGCCGGGCGCGACGGTGGCCGAGCTGGACGCGCAGTTCAAGGCGATCGTCAATGCCAACGCCGACCGCATCGCCGCGGCCGATCCCTCGCGCGCCGATGACGCCGCGTTCTATCGCAACGGCGGCTTCGTTGGGCACGCCAAGAGCCTGCGCGAGCAGTGGGTAGGCCAGATGAAGCCCGTGCTGCTGCTGCTGCAGTCGGTGGTGCTGGTGGTGCTGCTGATTGCCTGCGCGAATGTCGCCAACCTGTTCCTGACGCGCTTGTCCGCGCGTCGCCGCGAGCTCGGCGTGCGCGCCGCGCTGGGCGCCAGCCGCTGGCGGATCGCCCGCCAGTTGCTCGGCGAGGCGCTGATCCTCGCGCTGGCCGGCGGTATCGCAGGGGTATTGCTGGCCTATTTCAGCCTGGGCTTCCTGCACGTGCTCGGCCTGGACCGCACCTTGCTGGGTGAGCGCATCGGCATCGATGGCACCGTGCTCGCCTTCACCTTCGTGGTTGCCGTGCTCACCGGCATGTTGTTCGGCACTGTGCCGGCGCTGGGACAGGACGGCGTGCGCGCTTCTGAAGTGCTGCGCGAGAGCGGCCGTAGCGGCGGCAGCCGCGTGGCGCAACGGCTGCGCGGGGTGCTGGTGGTGGTGCAGATCGGCCTGGCGGTGTGCCTGCTGGTCGGCGCCGGACTGCTGTTGCGCAGTTTCGAGCGGGTGCAGCAGCAGGATCCGGGCTTCGACCGCCGGGGCGTGGTGACCACGCGGCTCTCCCTGCCGCGTACGCGCTATCCGGACATGGCCACGCAGACGGCATTCTTCGAGCGCCTGGCCGGCGAGTTGCGTGCGGTGCCAGGCGTTCGCGAGGTGGGCGTGGTCAGCAACCTGCCTTTCAGCAACAACAACTGGATGGCCTCGTACCAGATTGCCGGGCGCACATCGGCGCCGGGCACGGCCAGCCCGCACGGGTACCTGCACATCATCGACCCCGGCTACTTCAAGGCGATGGGCATCCCGCTGCTGCGAGGGCGCAGTTTCGATCAGCGCGACCGCGCGGATGGCGCGCCGGTGGTGGTGATCGACCAGTTCCTGGCGCAGAAGCATTTCCCGAACGGCGACGCCCTGGGCCAGCGCCTGGTGATGCCGGGCATCAACGGCGCCGAGGACAACGTCGAGGCCGAGATCATCGGCATCGTGGGAACGGTCAAGCGCGGTCAGTTGAGCGAGGACACCACCAAGGAAACCTACTTCCTGTCGCTGGCGCAGTACGGCAGCCGCGAGGCGATGATCGTGCTGAAGTCGGACCTCGACGCGGGCGCGGCGCTCGGGCCAATCCAGTCCGCGGTGCAGCGGGTGGACCCGCAGCAACCGGTGTACGACCTGAAATCGCTGGATGCGCGGATCACCTTGAGCCTGGAGGGGCGCATGGCGCCGTTGATCCTGCTGGCGGTGTTCGCCGGCGTGGCCCTGTTGCTGGCGGCGGTGGGGATCTATGGCGTGCTCGCCTTCGCGGTGCAACAGCGCACCGGGGAAATCGGTGTGCGCCTGGCCATCGGCGCGCGCCCGGCGGATGTGCAGAAGCTGGTGCTGCGGCAGGGCATGAAGCTGGCCGGCATCGGCCTCGCCATCGGCACTCTCGCGGCGCTGCTCGGCGGCAGCCTGCTCGAATCGCAGCTCTACGGCATCGAGAGCCGCGACCCGCTGACGCTCGGCCTGGTCCTGGCACTGCTCGGTGGCGCAGCCCTGCTGGCCTGCTACTTGCCGGCGCGGCGCGCCACGCGGGTGGCCCCGGTGATGGCCTTGCGCAGCGACTGAGGCGCCCCGGCGGACCATCGACACTGTCGCGCCCATGCGATGCTTGCCAGCATGGCGGTGAGATGGATGGGAAAGGCCGATGAAACGACTGATTGCATGGGGACTGGCGGCTGCCGTGCTGCTGGTCGGCGGGGTGGTCGCCGTCTACCGGATGCCGGCGCCGCAGCCCGCGGCATCCGCCGTCGCGGATCAAACCATCGATGGGCCCACGGTCGGACAGACGCGTGGCGATGCCGCCGCGGCCGAGAACGAAGATCAGACCGGGCCAGCCGCAGTCCGATCCACGTCGACCTCGGTGGCGGCAGCGACTGCGCCCGTTGCGTCCACCCGGGTCCTTGCCCTGCCGCCCGAAGGCCTGCCGCTGCGCGAGTCCGCCACAGCCTTGATCGAGGCCGCGCGTGCAGGCGACCGGGCCGCGACGCGGCGCCTCCACTCCGAGTTGACCGACTGCCAGCGGCATCACTGGACCAGCCTGCGGATGGACATGATGATCGCCTGGGAGGACACCCCGCGCGGGCGACGCCGCGGCGGCGAGCGGCTGCAGGAGATGATGAGCAGCGCCGCCGGCACCCTGGCCGAGCTTGAGGAATCCTGCGCCGACCTGCCCGACGACATCGATGAAGCGCTGCTGTTCGAGGTGCAGCGGCTGGCCGCCGACAGCGGCGATCTCGCCGGCCAGCTGGCCTTTGCACTGGCACCGGCGCTGACCTTGAACAAGGCGCTGCTGCAAATGGACCGGCTGGAGATCTATCGCGAGCGCGCGCCGCAGTACCTGCAGCGCGCGCTGGAACAGGGCAGCGGGCAGGCGGTCGCCGCGCTGATGGAAGGCTACGAGAACTATTTCGAGGGCTGGCGCGGCCCGGATGCCCGCGGCACCGAGATGCAGGCTGCGGTGGCGCGCAAGATGATCCAGGCGATGCGCCCGCTGAGCCCGTTGCAGCAGGTGCTCGGCGAGGACCTGGCCAAGGCCTGGACCTATGCCACGTTGTGCAAGCGGGTCTGCAACGGCACCGACCAGGCTCGCGCCGAAGCGGCATTGGACCGGCTGCGCGTGGCAGTCGACGACGACGCCCGGCGTCTCGCCGAGGATGCCGCCGGGAAGCTGTTCGATGCGCACTTCGCGGCGAAACCGCGCCCGCCGGATATCGACATCGAGCGCCTGCGTGAAGCGGTTCTGGGCTTCCGCCGGATGTGAGTGCAGGCGTCGAGTTCCAGCGCCGTCCACCTTAAAATAGCCAGACAGGCCAATTCGAGGCACGTCCTTGGCGCAAGGTCCGATCACCCAGTTGTTGCGCGCGCGCGCCGCCGGCGATGTGTCGGCGGACGGCCGCCTCGTGGCCCTGATCTACGATGAGCTGCACCGCCTGGCGGAACGGCAGATGCGCGGCGAGCGCGGTGGGCACACGCTGACGCCCACGGCGCTGATCCACGAGGCCTGGCTGCGCCTCGCGCCCGAGGACGCGCAGGCGGCGCAGGATCGCGGCCAGTTCTACGCGCTGGCAGCGCGCAGGATGCGCCAGGTGCTGATCGACCACGCGCGCCGGCGCGATGCCGACAAGCGTGGCGGGGGCGCGGTCGCGATCACGCTGTCGCGGGCGGCTGACGAGTCCGCCAGCGCAGGGGACATCGACGCATTGGCGCTCGAGCAGGCGCTGGCGCAACTGGAACAGATGGACGAACGCAAGGCGCGGGTGGTCGAGTTGCGCTACTACGCCGGCCTGGAAATGGCCGAGATCGCCGCCGCGCTGGGCATCTCGCGCGCGACCGCGCAGCGCGACTGGGAGGTCGCGCGCGCCTTCCTGCACCTGCGCCTGGGCTGAGCGCGCACAATGGACGGCCGCGCACTCGGCTTGCTCGACCAGGCGCTGACGCGTCCGCCGCCCGAGCGCGAGGCCTTCCTGCGCAGCGCGGCGGATGGCGATTCCGGACTGCTGGACGACGCGCTCGCGCTGCTGCGCGCGCATGGCGCGAGCGCGGGCTTGCTGGAAACCCCGCGCCTGCCGGAGCGCATCGGCGCGTGGCGGGTGCTCGAGCGCCTCGGCGCTGGCGGCATGGGCGAGGTCTACCGGGTCGAACGCAGCGATGGCGGCTATCGCCAGCAGGCGGCGTTGAAATTGACGGCCCTGGGCTGGGCCGGGCCCGAGGCCATCGCGCGTTTCCATGCCGAGCGCGCCTTCCTGGCGCGGCTTGAGCACCCGAACGTGGCGCGCATCATCGACGGCGGCACCGCCCCGGACGGACGTCCGTGGGTGGTGATGGAGTACGTCGCGGGCGAGCCGATCGACCGCTGGTGCGCGCTCCGCCAGTGGCCGATCCGAGCGCGGATAGAACTCTTCCGCCAGGTACTGGCGGCAGTCGAGGCCGCCCACCGCGCGCTGATCCTGCACCGCGACATCAAGCCGGCCAACATCCTGGTCACGCCTGACGGCCAGGCCAAGCTGCTGGATTTCGGCATCGCCAAGAGTCTCTCGCCCGAGGCCGGCCTGACCGCCACCGGGCATGCTCCACTGACGCCGCAGTTCGCCAGTCCGGAGCAACTCGCCGGTCGGGCGCTCACGACCGCATCGGATGTGTATTCGCTGGGCCTGGTGCTGCACCTGCTGTTGACCGGTCGTTTGCCGCACGAGTTGGCCACGCGCTCGCCCGCGGAGATCGAGGCGCTGCTGCGCACTGCCGTGCCGACGCGACCGAGCGCGGTGATCGACCGGGCCGCGCTGGCCCTGGCGCCGCGCGAGGCGGCCGTCTGGCGCCGGCACCTCGAAGGCGATCTGGACCGGGTGCTGCTCAAGGCGCTGGCGGTGGATGTCGACCGCCGCTACGCGAGTGCGGCGGAGCTCGCCGCGGACCTGGAGCGCTGGCTGGACTTTCGTCCGGTCGTGGCGCGCCAGGGCGATCGCGGTTATCGCCTGCGACTGTTCGTGCGGCGCAACCGGCTCGCGGTTGCGGCTGGCAGCGCCGCCGTGCTCGCGTTGTCCGCAGGTCTCGCGCTGGCGGCCTACCAGGCTACCCTGGCGCGCGCGGAGGCCGCCCGCGCCCGCAGCGCCAACGAGTTCCTGCTGCGCCTCATCGCCGATGCCGATCCGGTGGCCAGCGGGCGCGAACCCAGCCTGAAGGAAGCGCTCGACCAGGCGGTGACGCGCATTCCGGAACATTTCGCCGGGCAAGCCGAGAGCGAGGCCGATGTGCGCCTCGGCATCGGCCGCGCGTATACCAATCTGATGCAGCTGGATGCCGCCGCGACGCAATTCGCGCTCGCCTTGAAGCTGCGCACACCGGGCACGCCCGGACACGCCGAGGTGCTGCAGGGACAGGCGCTGCTCGACTGGACGCTGGGGCGCACGGATGCCGCAGAAGCCCGCTACCGCGAAGCGCTGGCGGTGTTCGCGCGCGATCCGGCCTTGCGCCGGCAGGCGGGAGCGGTGCGCAACGATCTCGCCTCGCTGCTGAGCGATGTCGGACGCTACGACGAGGCTGCGTCGCTGGCGGAGGCTGCGGTCGCCGACGCGCGCGCTCTCGGGCTGGATCCCGGTGCCCTCGGGGCGCGGCTGGAGAATCTCGGCAGTGCGCTGCAGGGTTCCGGGCGGCTGGACGCAGCCGATGCTGTCTATCGCCAGGCGATCGCGGCGCTGGAGCAGGCGCTGCCGCAACGCACCGTCGCGCTCGCCGTGGCGCTCAACAACTACGCGCTGGTGCACCGCGATGCCGGGCGCCTGCGCGAGGCGCTGGCCCTGTTCGAGCGTGCAGTGGCGGTGCGCGAATCGGCCTTCGGGACGGACCACGCGGATCTCGCCGGGCCGTTGACCAATGCCGCGCGCATCCGCGTCGATCTCGGCGACCTCGCAGGCGCACGCCGCGACATCGACCGCGCGCTGGCGCTGGCCGAACGCGCCTTCGCGCCGGGCTACATCGGCCGCGGCCATGTGCAGCTGGCTGCCGCCCAGGTGGCACTGGCCGAGGGCGATGCGCCCCGCACCCTGGACCATGCCCACGCAGCGCTGGCGGTTTTCGAGCGCGCCGATGCCGCCGATCCGGTCTGGTCGCAGCGCGCACACACGCTCATCGCACAGGCGCAGGCGCTGGCCGCAAAACCGGATGCGACACGCGGGCGCGATCCTGCGCCTTGAGGACTGAGACGCGGCCCTTCGCCCGCGCCCGATGGAGTCCTCCGATGTTGCAGCGCCCCGTTTCCACCGCACGCCACGGTCGCTCGCGACGCGAAATGTCGTCGCTGGCACTGGCACTGGCCCTGGCCGTCGCCGCCACCGGCACCGCATCCGCACAGAGCTGCGGCACTGGCGGGTGCGCCTTCTGGGGCACCGAGGTCAACGATTCCTGGTTCAATCCCTTCCGCTGGGGCGGCATCCTGCCGTGGCAGGGCGGCGTGCCGAATTCGAGCGTCAGTTGCCGGATCGAACTGGCGGTGCAGGTGGATGTGCTTGGCCAGGGGCAAGGCGCCTCCTGCCACCATCTGCAGTTCAACCACACCGGCGCCGTCGTGCGCGTGGCCGGTTCCTCCTTCCGCGCCGAGCTGAATGTGCACGGCACGCAGATGGACAACAACGGCCTGATCCTGATCGGCGGCCAGGACGCGCTGCAGGATTCGTCTCTGATCATCCACAACAACACCAATGCCAACGGCGCGAATGGACGAATCCGCCTGTCGGCACCGCCGAATCATGGCGCCTACCTTTCGCCCTACTCCAACCTCGGCTGGTTGCTGGTGAACTGGCCCAGCCACACCATCGAAGGCAACGGCACGATCCGTGTGCGCCTGCAGAACGATGGCCTGGTCGATGCCAATGTGGCGGGACGTACGCTGACCTTCGAGAGCCTCCACAACATCGACAACAACAACCTGGTGCGCGCCCGCAATGGCGCAACGCTGATCCTGTCGATGGCCAATGGCAACCACGGCTTCCGCCAGTTCGGCCAGGGCCGGATCGTCATCGAGAACGGCTCCGGGCTGGCGCTGGTCGCAGCGGGCGACCAGGGTCTCAGCGGCGGGCGCCTGCAGACCATCGGCAGCGGCGTGGTCACCGTGTTCACCCAGGGCTTCCCGATCCAGGACATCCACTTCGAAGCCGGTTCGCGGATGACCTTCTCCGGCAACGCGGGTATCTACATCGGCCCACTGGGGATCGAGAACGATGGCCTGATCCACACCGGGCCGAGCGGTTTCGTGACCTCGCGTTTCGCCGCCAGCACCACGCTGACCGGCAACGGGCGCCTGCAGCTCGAAGGCGGCGCGCTGTCCGCGCTGTTCGGCGGTGGCGGGCAGGCGATGGTGAACGGTGCGGGCCACACCATTGGCGGCGTTGGCACGATCGCACTGGCACTGACCAACCAGGGCGAGGTGCTGGCCGACCGCAATGGTCTGGGCAGCGGTCCCAGCCAGCTCACGCTGCAGACCTCGGGGCAGGTCAACGAGGGCACGATGGTGGCGCGCGGTGGCGGATCGCTCAATCTGCAATCGGTCACCCTGACCCAGAACGCGCAGGGCCTGGTGCGCGCCGAACAGGATTCCGCCTTCGTGCTCGAAGGCATCAGTACGGTCATCGGCGGCACGCTCGCCACCAGCGGCAATGGCGTGATCTATACGAACACCGCGACGGCGCGACTGGAGAACCTGACGCTCGCCGCCGGCGCCAATCTGTTGGTGCCGTGCGCGCGCGAGCTGACGCTGGTCGGCACGATCAACAACCGCGGCACGATCACGCTGGACAACGCCGGCTGCGGCCCGAGCTACGCGATCGTGCGCGGCAGCGGGGTGACCGCGCTGGCGCAATCCGGTGAGATACGGCTGCGCGCCAATGGTCCCTCGGGCAACGTCACGCTGACCAGCGGTGGCGGCCTGCTGACACTCGGGCCCAGCCAGGTGCTGACCGGGACCGGCAAGTTGGGCGGCGAGTTGCAGCTCAATGGCGCGATCTCACCCGACCAGAGTTATGCGCCAGTTGGACCGGTAGGGCGCATCGACCTCAACGCCGGCACCACGCTCGCCCTCGGCGCCAGTGCCAGCACCGTCATCGACATCGCCAGCGCGGCCAGCCATGACCGCATCGGCGGCAGCGGCAATGTCCAGCTGGGCGGCACGCTGGTGATCTCGGCCCTCGGTGCCTATGTGCCGCCGCTCGGCACCAGTTTCGACCTGATCACCGGCGCGATGATCAGCGGGCGCTTCCAGTCGGTCGAACTGCCGCCGCAGTACGCCGGGCTCGATGCCCGGGTCGAGGTGCTGTCCGACCGCGTGCGCCTGACTGTCGTCGCGCCGCTGCTGGTGAACGGTTTCGAGGGTCCTTGATGGCCGGCGCCGTGCGGGGCGGCTTGGCTCAGGCCAGCGCCCCGCCGCAGCTCGATCCTTGGCCGGCGGTGCAGCCGTAGCAATGGCCGGCAACCCCGATGCGCCGCGTGGGTTCGCTGTCGAGCAACTCGCGCAGGTGCACCTCGCGCTCGCCACCGCCAATCGGCAGCCTGAGCATCTGGTTGAAATCGCAGTCGTAGAGGTAGCCGCGCCAGTCGACACTGACCAGGAAGCGGCACATCACGCTGGCGAGGTTCTCGTCGCGGTGCGCGCCGACCAGGGTGTCGAGATAGCTGTCGAACTTGCCCTTGGAGACCAGCCAGGAGCCGAAGCGCTGGATCGGCATGTTCGCCAGGGTGTAGAGCGCGCTGAACTCGATGCCGAAATTGTCCCTGAGCAGGCGCTTGTAGTCCGCTTCGAGCTTGGCCTGCGCCGGTGGCAGGAAGGCGCCGTTGGGGTTGTAAACCAGGTTCAGCGGCAATCCGCCCGGCTGGCCATAGCCGAGTTCGTTCAAGCGCTTGAGGCAGCGGATCGAGGACTCGAACACGCCGTTGCCACGTTGCTCGTCGACATTCGCCTGGCTGTAGCAGGGCAGCGATGCGATCACTTCCACCTGATGCTCGGCGAGGAACTCCGGCACCCATTCGTAGCCGGGTTCATCCGGCAGGCTCGGGTTCAAGCGGTCCATCACCGCGATGCCACGCGCGCGCGCCTCCCCGACGAACCAGCGGAAATGCGGGTTCATCTCCGGCGAGCCGCCGGTCAGGTCGAACTGGCGGATGCCACGACGTTGCGCCACTTCCAGCGCCAGTTCCAGGGTCTCGCGGTCCATCAGCTCGGTGCGCCGCGGGCCGGCATTGACGTGGCAATGGATGCAGCTGATGTTGCACAGATAGCCGAGGTTGAGTTGCAGGGTGTCGATGCGCTCGCGCTCGATCGCGGGGAAACCGAGCGCCTTCAGGCGCGGCCAGGTGTCGTGCATGGCGTCCTCAGCAGCAGCTGGCGGCGGGTGCCGACGCGGCCGCCGGCGCCGCGCAGTCGAACAGCCCGAAGTGGGTGGATTTGTCGCCGGCCAGGCGGAAATGCGGTGCGTAGCGGGTGCCTGCGAGCATGTCGAAGGTATTGCCGCAGACCAGCATCGGCCGGCCGGTCTCGAAGCGGTGGTGATCGTCCAGTTCGAAGGCGTGCGGGTGCTCGGGGATGCTGCCGAGGTAAGTGGCCACCTGCCCGTAATCCTCGCAGCGATCCTCCAGCGCCAGCTTGAACGCGCGCACGGTGATCGACGAGAAGCGCACCATGCCGATCTTCGCGATGATCGCCTGGTCGAACAGCGGCACCGGGCTCTCGCTGAGCTTGCGCGTGTCGGCGCAGCCCACGCGCGCCATCAGCCGGCGGAAATCCTCGCCGTAGAGCGCGCCGGACAGGCACTCGCCGAGCAGCACCGGATCGCGCCGCAGGCCCTCGGGGATGCGGCGGTCGGCGAACACGTCGGAGAAGTACAGCTCGCCGCCCGGCTTGAGCACGCGCATGATTTCGGCGAACACGCGCTCCTTTTCCGGCGACAGGTTGAGCACGCAGTTGGACACCACCACGTCGACGCTGGCGTCGCTGATGCCGCAGCCGGCCAGGTCCTCGATGTAGCCATCGACGAATTCGACATTGCTGCGCGGATGGCCGTAGCGCTCCGCGTGCCAGGCCTGGTGCGCGCGCGCCACCTCCAGCTGTTCGACGGTCATGTCGACGCCGATCACGCGCCCCTGCGGGCCGACCAGCCGCGACAGCAGGTAGGCATCGCGGCCGGAGCCGCAGCCGAGGTCGAGCACGGTCATGCCCGCGAGCGCCGGTGGCAGCGGCGAGCCGCAGCCATAGAAGCGTTCGCGCACGGTCGGGTGCACATCCTCCAGCAGTGCGCGCAGGTGCGGCGGCATGGCTTCCATGGTGCAGCAGGCGCCGGTCTTCAGGTCCTTGCTCGATTGCAGCACCTCGCCGTAATAGCGGCGGATGTCGGCGATGGCCTGTTCGCGGTTCATGCGCACTCCAGTGACTTGGGTTGGCGGGCAGCATAGGTGCTTGCGCCCGCGTGCGCATGATGACCGGCGCACGCTGAAGCTGCTTTCGCGCATTCAGGTGGCGTGATCGAATCCGGCCCCGCCGCGTGATACGTTTGGCGCCAGTCCTGTCCCGGAGGCCTGACCATGTACCGCACGAACTACGTCACCCTTGCTTCGTTGCTGCTGCTCGCCACGAGCGTCCAGGCGGCGGGGCCCACGCCCGTATCCGTCGAGTTCGTCAACGCCGAGAAGTTCACCGACGTCAACGACCGCGCGTTCAAGACCTCGCCCGAGAAGAACACCAACCTTGCGGCGCTGCGCAAGCACGTCGAGACCAAGGGCGCGAAATACCTCAAGGCTGGACAGACGCTGGCGATTTCCTTCACTGACATCGACCTCGCCGGCGACCACAAGCCGCAGCTCAGGCCGCAAATGCAGGATGTACGCCTGGTCACCGGCCTGTACCCGCCGCGCATGAGCTTCAACTTTGTGCTCAAGGATGCGAATGGCCAGGTGCTGGACTCGGGCGAGGCCAAGCTCAGCGATGTGGGCTTCGACACCCACAGCGCCGGCCTGAGTTCTGATGCGCTGCGCTACGAGAAGCGCATGCTGGACAAGTGGATGCGCGCTGAGTTCGGCGGCTGATTGCCTTCGACTGACAGTTCAACGCGGAGACGCAAAGGAACGCGGAGCGAAGCCTACGCTGGCAGGCCATGATCTGTGTGCGCCGGTTCTCCGCGTTTAGCGTGGGCCCCTGCGTGCGCGGCCTCAGCCGCCCTCGCGCACCTTCTGAACGGCTGGCAGCAGCAAGCCGATCAACACTCCGCCCTTGGCGTCGGCTTTGGGCTTGAGGTCGCGGGCGACGGGTTTGGCACTGGCGGCTTGCTTCGGTTTCGGCTTCGGTTTCTGCATGTCGAGTCTCCGGGTGCGGATGGTCGAGGCCGCATGGTCCGGCCCCAGCGGGGCGGAATGCCCCGGCTCATCCAGCAGTACGCAGTCGCGCGGCGGAAACGACACGCGGTCGCCCTGGTAGAGCCGAGCTTGCTCGGCTGAAGGCCGGCAGCAGCGGAGCAAGCACGAGCAAGCTTCGCTCTACAGGTCCAGGGTCAAACGGATCAACTGGTCCTTGAGTTCCTCGTGGAAGCCGCACTTGCGCGCCAGCGCGCGCATGGCCTGGTTTTCCGGCAGGGTGTCGCCGTGCATCCGGCGCATGCCGGCCGCGCGGCAGAGTTCGATGATCCGCTGCAACAGCCGCGTGCCGAGGCCCTGCCCACCGAGTTGCTTCGGAATCACGATGGCGAACTCGGCGCTGCGCTGCGCCGGATCGAAGCTGGCGCGGACCACGCCATACAGCTTGGCCTGGCCTGGCGGCTCATGGTCGGCCAGCACCAGCGCGATCTCGCGGTCGTAATCCAGTTGAGTCAGGCGCGCGGCCAGGTCGTGGGTCAGCGCCTTGAGTGGGTACAGGAAGCGCATGCGCACCTCCTCCGGGCTAAGCTGGGTAAAGCCAGCCTGCAACTGCGGCTCGTCCTCGGCACGGATCGCGCGCAGCAGCAGGGCAGTGCCGTCGGCGAGGGTCAGCGGCATCGCCAGCGACCAGGGGAAAGGCGCGAACGCGGTCGCGGCGCGCTCGCTGCCGGGCTGCCAGTCGAACACCAGGTGCGCCAGCAGTTCGCCGCTGCTGCCGCCGGTCACGCCCTCGAACTCGATGCGCTGAATTTCCGGGCGTGCGACCATCAGTTCGGCGATCCGCAGCAGATGGCCGTGCAGCGTGGCGCGCGTGTCGGCGGGGATCTCCACGCCATCCCAGCCGCGCTCGATCAGGCGGTCCACGCGCAGGCGGTCGAGCGGCAGGCACTCGATGTGGCGCCGCCCGCGACTGCAGGCCACGGCGTACGGACCGAGCTCGGCATGGCAGCGCAGGCCGATCGATGGCAGCAGTCCGGCACGGCGCTCGTCGAGCTCGATGTCGACACCGATCTCGGCGAGCAGGCCCGCGCCCAGGCGCCGCGGGTCGCCGCCGAGGCGCAGCAGGCTGCTGGCGATGCGCTCGGCGTCCAGGCCTGGCCAGCGCAACAGCGGCGGCGGCGTCTGCATCAGTTCCGACTTCTGCTGGAAATAGCGCCGGTTGAGCCCGTAGGCGCGCACCGCGGCCTCCGGGGTCGGGAACGCGGCGATGCCGCGCTCGCCGAGGATGCGCCGCGCCTGCTGCTGTTCGGCGCCGGCGAAGGCCGCGAGCACCAGCGCCTCGCCCTGGGGCACGGGATTGAGCGCCCGCGCGATCTCGCTGCCGCTGCTGAAACTGGTCGGGTGGTGTAGCAGGAGGACCACATCGCTGCCGCTGTCGTGCGCCAGCGCGGTGCCGGCTACGGCGTAGCGCTCGGGGCCCGCGTCGCGCATCAGGTCGAGCGGGTTGCTCACCGCCGATCCGGCCGGCAGCAGCGACTGCAGCTGGCGCAGCGTCTCGGCCGACGGCTGCGCCAGGCTGCCGCCGGAATCGAGCACCGCATCGGCCGCCAGCGCGCCGAGGGCGCCGCCGTTGCCGGCAATGTAGAAGCGTTGTCCGGCGTGCGGCCAGGCCGGCAGGTCCACGTTGGCCGCGGCGCAGAACTCCTCAAGGTCCTGCGCCTGGAGCATCCCTGCGCGCGCAAATGCCGCGCGGTGGACCTCGTTCGACAGCGCTGCCAGCGGATCGCCCGGCGCAAAACCCAGGGTGTGCGGCTTCAGCACCACGACCGGCTTGCGGAAGGCCAGTGCGCGCGCGGCCGAGAGCAACCGGCGCGCCTGCGGCAGCTGCTCCAGGTGCAGCAGCACCGCGCGGGTGGCGGCATCGCGCGCGAACCAGTCGAGGCAATCGGCGATGTCCACGTCGACCTGATCGCCCAGGCTGACCAGGGCCGACATGCCCACGCCGCGCGTCGCGGCCCAGTCAGCGATCACGCCCGCGACCGCGCCGGAAGTCGACACGAAGCCGATGCCGCCGGGCGGCGGCAGCGCCGGGCACAGCGACAGGTTCAGCCCGAGGCGGGCCAGCGTCAGGCCCTGGCTGGCCGGCCCGATGATGCGCAGTCCGGTCTTCGCGACTTGCTTCTGCAATCGCTTGAGCAGGGTCGCGCGCGAGGCCCAGGGCCAGCCGCTCTCGGTGGCGATGCCGACCACCACCGCGCCGCCGCAGCCGCGCCGCGCCAGGGTCTCGATGATCTCGGCCACGCTGGCCCACGGTGTCAGCACCAGGGCGAGGTCGATGCCCTCGGGCAGCGCGGAAGCATCGCGCAGGCACTCGCGCCCGAAGACCTCGTCGCGGTGCCGGTTGACCAGGTGCACTGCGCCGCCGAAATCGGCATCCAGCGCCTGGCGCGTGAACGCGGTGCCGAGCGAATCCGGCTGGTCGCTGGCGCCGATCAGCGCCAGCGAGCGGGGAGCAAGCAAGCGGTCCAGCGGCCTTGAGTCCATCGGCGTCCTCGCGCAGCCATGAGCCGAGTATGGATGGTGACTGTGTCGCGGCTGAGTATTTGATTGGTCCGCAAAGGACGCAAAGTGCAGCCTGGTGTTGGTATTGGTTGCAGGTGTTGGAGCCGGAACGTCGTCCGATTCCGACGCATGGGCTTCGGCCTTCGCCCCACGTTCGCGGCGCAGGCGTATCCTCGCCGCACGAGACCGGAAGCGGAGCCAGGGCGATGGAACTGAAGATCAATGGCAAGGTGCATCAGGTCGATGCCAGCGACGACATGCCGCTGTTGTGGGTGCTGCGCGATCTGCTCGGCATGACCGGGACCAAGTTCGGCTGCGGCATGGCCCAGTGCGGGTCGTGCACCGTGCAGATCGATGGCGTGGCCACGCGCTCCTGCGTGCTGCCGGCGTCTGCAGTGGCCGGCAAGGAGATCACCACCATCGAAGGCCTGGCCGACGGCGACACGCTGCACGCGGTGCAGCAGGCCTGGCTGGACCTCGATGTGGTGCAGTGCGGTTACTGCCAGTCGGGCCAGATCCTGAGTGCCGCGGCGTTGCTGAAGAGCAACCCGAAGCCCAGCGACGCCGAGATCGACACCGCGATGGACGGCAATTTGTGCCGCTGCGCCACCTACCCGCGCATCCGCGCGGCGATCCACGCGGCGGCGGCGAAGTTGTCGGGCTGAATCGTCGGAACAGATTTCTTTGTCCGCAAAGGACGCGAAGGGCGCAAAGAAGAGCGGGAAGATCATCGCTGCGGCTTTTCTTCGCGTCCTTTGCGTCCTTTGCGGACAAAAAACAGCTTCCATTCCACTGAAGAGCACAGCGAACCGGGGACCGGAGCCATGAACGAGATCGTCAACCTGTCGCGCCGCGGATTCATCGCGAAGTCTTCTGCGCTCGCCGGCGCGCTGGTGCTCGGCGTGCACCTGGCGCCGCAGTCCTGGGC
This sequence comes from Rhodanobacteraceae bacterium, assembly GCA_016713135.1. Lineage (NCBI taxonomy): Bacteria > Pseudomonadati > Pseudomonadota > Gammaproteobacteria > Lysobacterales > Rhodanobacteraceae > Rhodanobacteraceae bacterium. The sequence goes on from JADJPR010000003.1 coordinate 283,759, forward strand.
CGCCACCGCCACGGCGGCAGCTGCCGGGCCGGTCGAGCTGAACGCCTTCCTGACCATCGCCCCGGATGGCGCCATCACGGTGTACATCAAGCATTCGGAGATGGGGCAGGGGATCATGACCTCGATCGCGATGATCGTCGCCGAGGAAATGGACGCCGACTGGGCGAAGGTCAGCGCCCTGCCGGGCGACGCGCGCCCCGAGTTCGCGCATGCGCAATGGGGTATCCAGGCCACCGGCGGCAGCACCAGCACGCACACCTCCTACGAGCAGATGCGCAAGGTCGGCGCCACCGCGCGCGCGATGATGCTGGCCGCCGCGGCGGCGAAGAGCGGGATCGAGGCGGCAAGCTGCGCACCGAGGGCGGCGCCGTGATCGGCCCGGAGCCCGGCCAGCGCTGGCACTACGGCGAGCTGGCTGCGGACGCCGCCAAGCTCAGCGCGCCCACCGAAGTCGCGCTCAAGGACAGCAAGGCCTTCAAGCTGGTCGGCAAGTCGCAACACCGGATCGACGGCCGCGCCAAGGTCACCGGCTCCGCGGGTTTCGGCCTGGATGTGCGCGTGCCCGGCATGCTGACCGCGCTGGTCGCGCGTCCGCCGGTGTTCGGCGGCAAGCTGAAGAAGGTCGACGACAGCAAGGCCACGGCGGTCAAGGGCGTGCGCCAGGTGGTCGAGATCCATTCCGGCGTCGCCGTGGTCGCCGAGCATTATTGGGCGGCGAAGCAGGGCCTCGACGCGCTGGTCTGCGAATGGGACGACGGCGAGGCCGCCGGTTTCAGCAGCGCCAGCCAGCGCGCGGCGATGGACGAATCACTCAAGGGCGATGGCGCCAAGGTCAAGGCCGAGGGCGATGCCGCCAAAGTGCTGGCCGATGCGAAAAAGCCGATCCGCGCCGAGTACGATTTCCCCTACCTGTCGCACGCGCCGATGGAGCCGATGAACGCCACCGCGGATGTGCGCGACGACGGCGTCACGGTGTGGGCGCCGACCCAGTTCCAGACCTTCGACCAGATGGCCGCGGCGCAAGTGGCCGGCACCACCCCGGACAAGGTGGTGCTGCACACCACGCTGCTCGGCGGCGGCTTCGGCCGGCGCGCCAATCCGGCCAGCGATTTCGTGCGCGAGGCGGTCGCGGTATCGAAGGCGGTCAAGGCACCGGTCAAGCTGGTGTGGCCGCGCGAACACGACATAAAGGGCGGGTATTACCGGCCGCGCTCGCGCGTGTCGACGCAGTTGTCGCTCACCGCGGACGGCCAGCCCGAGGCGCTGCGGGTCAAGATCGCCAACCAGTCGATCATGCTCGGCACGCCCTTCGGCGCCGGCATCGAGAAGACCGGTGTCGACCCGAGTCAGGTCGAAGGCCTGGACGACTGGCCGTATGCCACGCCCAACCTTGCCGTCAGCTACCACATGGCCAAGGCCACGGTGCCGGTGTTGTGGTGGCGCTCGGTCGGCCACAGCTTCACCGCCTACGTGAAGGAAACGCTGATCGACGAAGCGGCAGCGCGTGCCAAGGCGGATCCGATCGACTACCGCATCGGCCTGCTGGAGAAGCACCCGCGCCAGGTGGAACTGCTGAAGAAGCTGCGCGAGGTCTCCGGCTGGGGCAAGGCACCGAAGGGCCACCACCAGGGCGTGGCGATCCACGGCTCCTTCGGTTCGCTGGTCGGCCAGGTGGTCGAGGTGTCGATCGACGACGGCAAGCTGAAGATCCACAAGCTCACCGCGGTGGTCGATTGCGGCAGCGTGGTCAACCCGGACACGGTCAAGGCGCAGATCATGGGCGGTGCGCTGATGGGCATCTCCGCCGCACTCGGCGAGGCGATCACCTTCGACCAGGGCAAGGTGGTGCAGAACAACTTCAACGACTACCCGATCCTGCGCATGGCCCAGGCGCCGGCGGTCGAGGTGCACATCCTCGAGAGCGGCGCGGCGATGGGTGGCGTCGGTGAGCCCGGCACCCCGCCGGCGGCGCCGGCGCTGGCGAACGCAATCGCCGCCGCGACCGGCAAGCGGCTGCATGCGTTGCCGCTGGACCTGGCGGCGCTCAAGGCCTGAGGCTGCAGCTGGTGCACGGCTGCGCCGTACACCGGCCTACGCTCGGGTAGGCCCGCGTAGCCCGGAGTGCGCGCGTGGCGTGCTCTCCGGGTGATTGCCGCGACCCGCCAGTCGGAGAACGGCTGCGCCGTACCGGCCTACGCTGGGCAAGGCCGCATGGCCGGGCGGGCGCGCATCGCGCGACCGGCAATTGTCCCCGGCGGGCTCGCGCGCGCGGGCCGCGAGCGCGTAGGATCGCCAAGCGCAACAAGGCGATCCGGAGCGGCGATGAGTGAGCACACACGCGGCGGCATTCCGCTGCACACCAAGATGCTGATCGGCTTCGTCGCCGGTGCGTTGGCCGGTATTGCCGCCAATGTGTGGGCGGCCGACAGCGACTGGCTCAACGCGCTGGTGACTTATGTTGCCAATCCCGTCGGGCAGATCTTCCTGCGCCTGCTGTTCATGCTGGTGGTGCCGCTGGTGTTCTCCGCGCTGGTCCTGGGCGTGGTCGAGATTGGCGAGCCCTCGGCCCTTGGCCGCATCGGCCTGAAGACACTGCTCTACATTCTGGTGGTGACGGCCGTGGCGGTGACCATTGGCCTGGTGGTGGTGAACCTGCTGCAACCTGGTCGGGGCCTGTCCCCGGAGGCGGGGCAGGCGATCCTGGCCAGCTCTGCCGAGAGCGCCGGTGCCATTGTCGCCAAGCGTGAGGGATTCTCGGGTATCGATCTTCTGCTCAACATCGTGCCGCGCAATCCGCTGGCGTCGGCCGTCAATGGCGACCTGATCGGCGTGATGTTCTTTGCGCTGATGGTCGGTGTCGCCGCCACCGTGCTGCGCACGGATGGCACGAAGACCTTCCTCGGCACCGTGCAGGGCATTTACGACATCTGCCTGCGGTTGATCGACTGGGTCATCCAGTTGGCGCCTTACGCGGTCGCCGCGCTGCTGTTCTCGATCACCGCGCGCCTGGGTTTCGATGTGCTGGTGCAACTGGCACGCTTCGTCGGTACCGTGGTGCTGGCGCTGGGCATCCATTTCTTCATCGTGTTCCCGCTGCTGGTGAAATTCGTCGGGCGGATGTCGCCGCTGGAGTTCTTCAAGCGCGCGGAGCCGGCAATCCTCACTTCGTTCTCGACGTCCTCCAGTTCGGCCACCCTGCCGACCACGCTGATGGTGGCCGAAGAACGTCTCGGCGTGCCGCGCCGCATCGGCCGCTTTGTCTGCACCCTGGGCGCCACTGCCAACATGAACGGTACGGCGCTGTTCGAGGGCATCACGGTGCTGTTTCTGGCGCAGTTCTTCGGCGTCGAGCTGTCGCTGACGCAGCAGGTCACGGTGCTGTTCCTGTGCATCCTGGGCGGCATCGGCGCCGCCGGTGTCCCCGGAGGTTCGCTGCCGGTGATTGCCATGATCCTGGCGATGTTCGGCATCCCGCCGGAAGGCATCGGCCTGATCCTGGGGGTCGACCGCTTCCTCGACATGTGCCGGACCACGGTCAACGTCACCGGCGATCTGGTCGGTGCGGTGGTGGTGGCCCGCGGCGAACCGGATGCAGACCCGGCGCCGCAGGCATCCTGAGCTGCCGCAGCGGGAGCCGCATGGGCTCCCGCCGCGGCGCCGCAATCAGGCCCAGCTCAAGGTCGCCATGAAGCCCAGGCCCCCGGCCAGCACCAGCGCGCCCATGCCGAGGAAGACCCAGCGCATGCCGGTCTTGAAGATCAGCGAGATACCGGCGAAGAACAGCGCGACGGTCAGGATGACCCCCGCGAGCGAGAACTGATCGCCCTTGTTGTTGGCGTCGCGGCCCTCGTTGAAGCGTTTGTCGGCGGCTTCGAACTCGTCGTCGCTGCTGCCGAACACTTCCTGCACGTAGTCGTCGTCGAGGTCGATCTCCAGCGCCTTGTCGAGTTCCTCTGACGACAGCACCACCTCGGAGTCGCCCTCCCAGTAGGCCTTGCGCTTGGCTTCCGGCAGGCCGAGAAACTTGTAGGCCGCATCGGAGGTTTGCGTGATCAGCATCCAGCTCGCCATCCCCAGCTGGCGTTCGCCAGCGGCGTCGTCTTCGGATTCCGAGCCCTCCCAGATCAGCTCCTTGGCGCGGATGTCCACCTGGGTGTCCTGCATGTAGGTGGTCAGTTCGTCGTTGTAGGTGCTGGACGCCTTGGTGGTCAGCGCGGCGGCTTCGCCATAGGCCTCGACGCTCTGGCCGCCCCACAGGCCGGACTGGTGGCCGGCGACGGCGGTGCCGATCGCGCCAATGCCGAGCAGGATCGCAGCGGCCAGTTCAAACGGGTCAAATGGCTTGTTGTCGTCAGCACTCATCGATGATTCCCCCAGGGTTGGTGTCGTCGGACCGCCGCGCGCGGCGCGCGGCGCCCGCTGATTCTGTCCTGTTTGCGCCCGCCGCGGCAGGGTGTCCGCGTGAAGGTCCTGTCGCTGCCGTTGCAGGCCTTGTCACGCTGGTTGCATCCCGGCCGGGATCGGTCGATCTTTCCCGGTCTTGACGCGCCAGTGCCGCGCGCCGCCCCGGAACCCATCGATGAACCCGACCCAAGTCCTCCGCCTCGGCGCCAGCGCATTTCTGGTCGCGCTGGCCTCCTGTGCCGCGCCACCGACCCCGGAACTGGCCGCCCCGGCCGACCCGCCAGCGGCCGCTTGCGCGCCGCCGCCGCTCGGCGGGACCACGCTGTACCTGCGCGGCTCGCTGAATGCCTGGGGTGCGCTCGACGAATACGCTTTCCAGTACCGTTGCGACGGCTATTACCTGAACGTGGACGCCCACGGTGGCCACGACTTCAAGGTCGCCGATGCCGCCTGGAGCGACACCAGCACCTTCGGCGCCGCCGCCGGAACCACCGCGCTGCTGCAGTCCGGCGTGGCCTTGCGCCCGGCACGCGACAGCGATCCGGGTGGTACCGGCAACCTGCGTTTCGCCTTCGACGGGGTGCACACGGTGCGGCTTGCGTTCGCCGGCGCGCAGCCCTCGCTCAGTGTCGGCCCCAAGTCCTTCGATGACCCGCAGGCGCGCGAGGTGAGCGATCCTGTCGCACTCAGCGTGCGCTTCGACTCGCGCGACCCGGCGCACAAGACACCTTTCGGCGCGGTGGTGCCGGGAACGCCTCTCAGCTTCACGCTGAGCGCGCTGCCGGGCGTCGAGTCGGCGACGCTGGTGGTCGAGTCGCGGCGCCTCGAAGGCAACCAGGAGATCCTCGAATACACCGAGCTGGCGCGGGTGCCCATGGAGCGCAGCCAGGACGGCGAGCGCGAGCGCTGGACCGCGCAGCAATCCTTCGAGGACTACGGTGTCTACGGCTACTGGTTCGAACTGAAGATCGGCGGTGAGCGTTACGCCTTGCAGAACAACCGCGACCTGGTGTTCTGGACCCGCGAGCGCGGCAGCAGCGGCCGCGGGTTGATCGGCTTCCTGCCGGACAAGGCCGGCGCGATCCGGCGCTACCGCCAGACCGTCTATTCGGCGCAGTTCAGCGTGCCGGGCTGGGCGCCGGACATCGTCTACTACTACATCTTCCCCGACCGCTTCCGCAACGGCGACCCGTCCAACGACCCGAAGCCCGGCGAGCGTCGCTTCCACGACGGCACCGTCGAGCTGCACCAGGACTGGAACGAGAAACCCTTCCTCTCCGGGACTGGCGATGGCTCCGACGACCGCTACGCGAACGATTTCTTCGGTGGCGACCTCGCCGGCATCATCGAGCAGCTTGATTACATCCAGGATCTCGGGGCCAACACCCTGTACCTGACCCCGATCTTCGCCGCGGCCAGCAACCACAAGTACGACACCGCCGACTACCTGAAGATCGACCCGGGCTTCGGCACCGACGCGGATTTCCGCAAACTCAGCGAGCAGGCCGCGCGCCGCAACATGCGCGTGATCCTCGATACGTCCCTGAATCACACCGGCATCGACTCGGTCTACTTCGATCGCTACGGCAACCATCCGGGCGTCGGTGCAGTGGAAGGTGGGAAAATCCAGCCGCAATCGCCGTGGTTCAGCTGGTACATGCTGGACCCGGACAACCCGGAGCAGCCCTGGACCGGCTGGTCCGGCTCGCGGGATCTGCCGGAACTCGACAAGCTGTCGGCCAGCTTCATCCATTTTGCCTATGCCACGCCGCAATCCATGATGCAGCACTGGCTCAATCAGGGCGCGGCCGGCTGGCGCATGGATGTGGCGCCCTGGGTGCCCGACTCCTTCTGGCGCGAATGGCGCTACTCGGTGAAGTCGCATCGGTCCGATGCGCTGGCCATCGCCGAGACCTGGTTCGACGCCAGCAAGTACCTGGTCGGCGACATGTTCGACTCGACCATGAACTACATCTTCCGCAACACCGTCCTCGAATACGCCGCCGGCGGCGATGCGCGCCGGCTGTATCCGAACATCGAGCTGATGCGCGAGCACTATCCGCCGCAGGCCTTCTCGGCGCTGATGAACCTGCTGTCCACGCATGACCAGGCACGCTCGCTGCACGTGCTTGGCGATCACGGAAACGATCCCTCAGCGAGCGCACAGGCGAAGCAGCGCATGCGTCTGGCCGTGCTGTGGCAGATGACTTTCCCGGGCTCTCCGGCGGTCTACTACGGCGACGAAGTGGGTGTGACCGGTGGCGACGATCCCTTCAACCGCGGCACCTATCCATGGCCGGAGCTGGGCGGCAAGCCGGACCTGGACCTGCGCGCCGAGTTCAAGCGCCTGATCGGCTTGCGCAACCAGCATGCCGTGCTGCGACATGGCAGCCTGGAAGCGCCGATCTACCTCGACGAGCACGTGATCGTGTGGCTGCGACGGCTGGGCGACCAGGCCGCGATCGTCGCGATCAACAACAACACCGAGGCAGCGACCGTCGAACTGAAGCTGCCCGAGGGCCTGCGCGCCGGCGTCTGGACCGATCTCCTCGGAGGCGAGGCGCCCAAGGCCGCCAGCGCAGGGCTGACCGTCCAGGTTCCGGCGCAGTTCGGCGTGGTGCTGCTGTCGCTGTGAGCTTGCCAGCGCCGACGCCCGCGGGTCTGCCGCCGCTGGATCCGCGCCGGATCTACAAGCTGCTGTCCGGCGGCGACTGGCAGCGCCTCTGCGCGGATGGCGCGTGGGCCGGTTCGCCCGACGATCTGCGCGATGGCTACGTGCACCTCTCCGCGGCGGATCAGGTTGCCGGAACGCTGACGAAGTATTTTTCAGCGGTGCCCGAGCTGGTCCTGCTCGCAGTCGATCCCGACGTGCTGGGCGCGGCGCTGCGCTTCGAGCCCGCGCGCGGCGGTGCGCTGTTTCCGCATCTGTACGCGCCGCTGCCGGCCACTGCGTGCGTGGCGCTGGCGCGCCGCGCGCTGCCGTCGTCGCCGTGGCAAGCTGTGCTTCCCTGAATGCGCCAGCGCCGGACTTGTCGATGAGTCTCGTTGCCAACGCCCCCTGTCCCTGCGGACTGCCGCAGGCTTATGGCGATTGCTGCGGCCGGCTGCACGCCGGCGCGCCCGCGCCGGATGCCGAGGCCCTGATGCGCTCGCGCTACAGCGCCTACGTCGTGGGCGACCGCGACTACCTGTTGCAGAGCTGGCACCCGTCGACGCGCCCTGCGCACCTCGACCTGGAGGCGCCGGGCACGATCCGCTGGTTGGGGCTGGACGTGCGCCGCCACTGGCGCATCGACGAGGATCACGCCGAGGTGGAGTTCGTCGCGCGCAGCAAATCCGGCGGCCGGCCGGCAACGCGCCTGCACGAGATCAGCCGCTTCGTGCGCGAGGCGGGGCGCTGGTATTACGTCGACGGGCATTTTCCGTCGGGCGCGCTCTGACGGGTGGATCTGGTAGCCCGGCGTGCGCGCGCAGCGCGATCACCGGGTACTTGCGGCAAGCACCCGGAGAACCGCTGCGCGGTGCTCCGGGCTACGCCGGCATGCTCGCCTTACTGGCAGTTTGCCGCGTGCACCATGGCCAGCTGCGCCACGACGTCCGCCAGCGCACCGGTGAAAGCGTCGCGATCGTTGTTGCCCCAAGCCTCCGCCATCGCCACCGCGGCGGCGCCGAATTCCTCGTCGTTGTAGGCGTCGGCGATCTGCGCGAGGCCCACCGAGATGTCGGCCAGTGCCTGGTGCTCCTCGCTGCCAGCGCCGATCTGGGCGTTCTCATCGTCCAGGGCCACGCCGAGCGCCGTCAGCGCCTCACCCATGTTGTCCACATCCTGGCAAGTCAGGCCTTCGGCAGACACGGCCGAACCGCACAGCGACAACAGCAGCACTGCCAACAACTTGCGCATCGGAATTCCCCTGTCAGGCCGGCGCGCGAAATGGCGCCGTCGCCGCTGCTAGGCTGGGATTGGCGCCGTCATGTGTCAAGCCGCGGCTTGCGTGCGTCCGGGCGGGACGTTCATTCGAACCCGTCGGCAAACAGCGGGCCGATGCCGGCGATGGTCGCCAACATCGCGGCGTCCATTTTCAGGATGCCGCCGGCCAAGGGGCGTGCGTTGGTCATGTTGGCCGGCAGGTCCGTAGCCTGGTGGTAGTGCGGATAATTGCCCGCACCGTTCTCCCAGGTGAAGAACGCCGGCACGCCCGCTTGCAGGAAGTACCAGTAATCGGTGTTCGCACCGACGCTGGTGCTGGTGATGATGTTCAACTCGGGCGCATAGGTGGCAGCGGCGGCGACATACTGCGACTGCAGCGCGGCATGTGTGGTGCTGGTGACCACCTGCGCATCCAGGGTGCCGCCGGCATCGAAGCCGATCATGTCCAGGTTGATCATGTGCTTGACCTTGGCGATGTCGCCGGAGGCCTGCAGTGATTCGACATAGCGCCGGCTGCCCCACAGGCCTTGTTCCTCGCCGGAGAAGCACATGAACAGCACCGAGCGTTGGGTCGCAACATCGGCGAAGGCGCGTGCCAGTTCGATCACGCCGGCGCAGCCCGAGGCGTTGTCGTTGGCGCCGGGCTGCGGATTGGTAGTGCCGTCGCAGCGCGCCGAGTTGCGCGAGTCGTAGTGCGCGCCGACCACGATCCATTCGTCTGGCAGCGAATCGCCCCGTTTGAGGCCGATCGGGTTGTCGACATCGACCGGGGGAGAGCCCTGACACAGGCTGATGTTTGTGAGGTTGTACTCGAACACCGAGGTGCTCAGGTTCGCGCCTTCGAAGGCCGAGAGGATCCAGTCGCTCGCGCTGCCGAGTGCGGGGCTGTAAGTGTTGCGGTTGAAGCCCGCGAGCAGGCTCATGGTCTGGAACCAGCGCTCGGGGTCGATCCGGTCGACCACCGCCTGCACGTCGGCGGTGGCGCCCATGGCGGCTTTGGGCGCATCGCTGTTACCGCTCTCGCGCGCGACGACGCCGTCCGCGGGCAGCGCCGATCCGTTGACGCCACTCAGCTTGGCATGGCGGATCGCCGAGGGCGGCATGCGCAGCACCTCGAAGCCGCCGACCGCGCCCAGCGCCGGCTGTTGCGACTCGTGGATGCAGACATGGCTGCGCACCCAGATTTCGTCGCGATCCAGCAGGCCCAGGCCGGCGCGTACGCCCGGCCGCGACTGCCATTCCTTCAGAGCCGCCGGCGCGACGCCGAGCAGCATCTCGGTGCCGAACTCGGCGGCCCAGCGCACCGTCGCATCCTGCTTCAAGGCCTGCACACGCGCGGCGCCGAGTCCGGAGATCTCGACGATCACCGTCGGAACCGGTTCGGCAACTGCCGGTGTCGCCAAGGTTGCGAGCAGGGAGGCGCTTAGCAGGCAAGCCAGTGAATGGCGCATTTGCGGACTCCGGTTGAGCAGGTGCGGGATCTTAGCGGCAAGCGCGCCGGCGCGCCGCGTCACCAGCCCTGCGCGGGCTCACAGTTCCCGTGCCAGCTCACAGATCGCGCGCGACACGGAATCCCACACGCGCGCCGCCGGAATCGGCCAGCACGCCGCCACGCCAGGCGCTGCGCACTTGCTCGCGCGCGCTGCCCCAGGAGCCACCGCGGACCACGCGCAATTCGCAGCCCGGATTGACCCAGGCGATCGGGGTCTCCGGCGCGCGCAGGAAATCATCGTGCCAACAGTCTTCCACCCACTCGGACACATTGCCTTCGAGGTCATACAGGCGGAATGGGTTGGGCTCGAAGCTGCGCACTGGCGCCGGGCCCCAGTGACCGTCGTCGTAGCCAGCGAAGCCCTGGTTCCAGTGGCGTCCGGAGCGCGAGGACTCGTCGGCGCCCGCCAGGTTGGCAACCACGCTGGTCGGGTCGGAATCGCCCCAGGGGAAGCGCGTGCGGCTGCCGGCCCTGAGCGCATATTCGAACTCGGCCTCGGTCGGCAGGCGGTAGGGCTTGCCGGTCTGCTCGCGCAGCCAGTCGGCGTAGGCGCGCGCGTCGTTCCACGAGACGTGCACCACCGGGTCGTTGTCGCGGGCCCGGGCACCGTTGTAGCCGCGCTGCCAGGTGATCCGGCGGGACTTGCTCATGCGTCCGGTCTTCTCGTCGTACACCGCCGATGCGCCGCTGCGCTCGGCATCGGTGGTGTAGCCGGTGGCCTGCACGAAGGCGCGGAACTCGGCCACGCTGATTTCGTTGCGCGCCAGCGCGAAGCCGCGCGCGAACTCCAGCGGCCGCTGCGGCCCTTCGCTCTTGCTGCGTCCGGGTTCTGCCTCCGGCGAGCCCATCAGCAGCGAGCCGACCGGCACCACCACCATGCGCGGGCCACGGCTGCCGTCTGCCAGGCTGTCGCCGAAGCGCTCGCCCGGCGCGTAGCCGCCATACAGCCGCACGTTGACGATCTTGCGCTCCAGGTCGCTGATCTGTGCATTGTCGTCGAGCAGTCGCCGCAGCACCTCCAGGGCGCTCTCGGCGCTCGCCAGATCATTCGCGGCCAGGGCGTCCTTGAACTGGGCCAGGCGTTCGGCCTGAGTCTGGGCGCGGAAGGCCATCACCTGCGAGCGCACGTCGAGCACACGCGAGGTGCCCGCCTGCACTTCCTCGGCCTGGTCGAGCAACTTGTCGGCGGTGGCAAAGCGCAGGTCGTAGGCGGCGGCGATCGCGCGTTCGAGCATGCGTCGCTGCACGTCCTCCAGCCCGCGCAGCGCGCGCGCGTTCGCCGGGTCGATCTGCAGCGCGGCGCGGTAGCCCTCCACTGCGCTGGCGAAGGTCTTGGGCCCCGCGCCTTCGCGCGCGGCCAGGCGCTCCGCTCGCGCCAGTTCGCGTTGCAGCGCACGCGTGCGTTCCACACCTGAGCGCACCGCCACCGCGACGCTGTCGTCGGCAAGTTCCTCCGGTAGCAAGGACAGCGCCCGCTCGGCGGTGCCGAGCAGGTTTTCCGGCAGTACCGGGTTGCCCGCATCGCGCAATTCGCCGAGCGCCCGCGCGAGCACTTCGCGCGCCTCGCCGTTGGCCGGATCCACCCCCAGGATGCGCGCCGCCTGGGCGAACGCGCTGCGGTCCAGCGGCTCCAGCAGCCGCCCCTCTTCGAGCTGGCTGCGCATGGTCGCGATCAGTTCGGCCAGTTGCTCGGGGCTGACATCGACTGGCTCGGCCGCCGCTGCGGAGGACGCCTCCTCGACCAGCGGCTCGTCGAGTGGCTCCTCGTTAGGCTCGGCGCTGCCTTCGACAGCCAGTATCGCGGGTCCATCGCGCAAGGGCGCATCCGGCGCGCGCAACTCGCCGGGCGCCTGCGTGCGCTGTCCGCGCCACCAGCCTACCCACGCGCTGCCCAGTATGATGGTCAGCGCAATCGCGAAGCTCAGCCGGGATTGATGATCGGAAGCCATCCGTCCGCCACACCACCTTCAGAGGCATGCCCAGTGTCAGTCACGAATCCGGCGCCCGCGCCGGCATGGATCGCCACCCCGCCGGCCGCCGCGACCTTCGTCGCCACTGCCCTCAACCATACGACAGTCGCGCTCGATACCGAGTTCATTCGCACCCAGACTTTCCACGCCGAACTCGGGCTGGTTCAGCTGGCGATACCGGATGCCATCGCGCTGGTCGACCCGCTCGTCGCCGGCGTCGGCGCCGCCCTGGTGCCGCTGCTGGCCGCGCCCGGCGTCGTCAAGATCGTGCACAGTGCCAGCGAAGACCTGGAGGTGCTGGGGCATGCGCTCGGCCAGGTGCCGCAGCCTTTGTTCGACACCCAGATCGCCGCGGTGCTGTGCGGTTACGAGATGCCGCCGTCCTATCAGCGGTTGGTGCAGGCGGAGCTGGGCATCGCGCTGGACAAGCACGCCACCCGCACCGACTGGCTCAAGCGCCCGCTGGATGCCGAGCAGATCCGCTACGCCGGCGAGGACGTCGAGCACCTGCATGCGCTGCACGCGAGGTTGTCGCGCCAGCTCGCGGACCTGGGCCGCAGCGACTGGCTGGCCGAGGAATGCGCCCGCGCGGTGGCCCGTGCGCTGGCACCGGGCGAGCCGAACCCTCACCTCAAGGTGCGCGCGATCGATCGCATGAGCCCGGCGCAGCAACAGCGCCTGTGGCGGCTCCTCAGCTGGCGCGAGCAAGAAGCTGCGGCACGCAACCGACCGCGCAAATGGATCCTCGACAACCCGGTCGCCATCCGCGCGGCGCTGCTGGAGCAGCCGGACCTGGCCAAGCTCGAAGCCGCCGTCGCTGCCGACGGCAAGCCGAGCCCGCGACTGGCGCAGAAGCTGGAAGCGGTGCTGGCCCAGCCCGCCACGGCCGAGGAACTGGCGATTCCGCTGTACGCCGCACAAAGCGAGGCCGAGAAGGCCCGCGCCCGCGACCTGCGCGAACACGCCGTCAGCCACGCCGAGCGCCTCGGTATCGGCGCCGACTTCCTGCTGCCGCGGCGCGCGCTCGACCACTGGGCGCGCTTCGGCGCCCTGCCAGACGACCTGCGTGGTTGGCGCGAGGGTGTGCTGGGCCTGTAGCCGGTGCGGCGCTGGGATAACATCGGCGCATGCGCAAGCTGCTGCGATGCGGGGCCTGCGTGCTGGCGCTGTGCTTCGCGCCGGCACTGCGGGCGCTTGAGCTGGGCGAGCCCTTGTTCCAGACGGTGGGGGATGCCGACAGCATCCCCGACAACAACGTCACTGCGCTGGCGCAGGATGCCGCGGGTTTCATCTGGATCGGCACGCCGAACGGACTGATCCGCTACGACGGCTACCAGCTCAAACGCTACGCGCGCGACCCGCGCGATCCGGATTCGCTCGGCGGCGCCTTCGTGCGCGCCTTGCTGGTCGGGCCCGACGGGCGCCTGTGGATCGGCACCGATGCCAACGGCGTGTCGGTCTACGATCCATCGCACGACCGCTTCACCCGGCTGCAGCACGATCCGCAGCGCAGCGACACGCCCTCGCACGACCAGGTGCGCGCGCTCGCGCTGGGCAAGGACGGCGCGATCTGGCTCGGTACGCGCGAGGGCCTGGACCGGATCGATCCTGGCGACTGGCCGCGTCGAGCGCCAGTTGCAGCGCTTCGGCAGCGACACCCGCGCCGAGGACGAGCGCATCTTCGCCCTGCTGGCCGCGCGCGATGGCGATTTGTGGATCGGCGGCTGGAATGGGGTGGCGCGCCGGCGCGCCACCGATGGCAGTTATCACCGCATTGCCGATCCGCGCCTGTCGCGCCAGCTGATCATGAGCCTCAGCGAGTTGCGCGATGGCCGCATCGGCATCGGCACGGCGCAGGTCGGCAGCTTCCTGCTCGACCCTTCGGATGAGTCCCTGCAGCCGGTGCCGGTGGGACTGGAGGACGTGCCCGACGCCAGCGAATCGCTGGTGCTGGCGATGGTGCAGCCGCGCGAGGACGAACTCTGGCTCGGCGGTTTCGGGGGCGTGGTCGTGCTTGATCCTGCGACCGGCCGGATCCTGCGCCGGCACTTGCCGGACCCGGCGGTGCCGACCAGCCTGAGCCACGCCCAGGTCCGCAGTTTCCTGCTCGACCGCGCCGGGCAGGTGTGGATCGGCAGCTACAGCGGCGGCCTGCAGTACCACGATCCAGGCAATCGTGCGGTGCGCGTGATGCATCGCCGTCCCGGCGAGCCCGGTACCCTGAGCAGCGCCAGCATCAGCAGCATCCTGGAACTGCCGGACGGCCGCATCTGGCTCGGCACCCGTGGCGATGGCATCGACATCGTCGATCCGAATCGCGGCGTGATCGCCACCCTGGACGCCCGGCGCGGCGTGCCGGGCGCGCTGGGGAATGGCACGGTGATCAGCCTGGCACGGACCGGCGACGGCAGCCTGTACGCCGGGACGCTCGCGGGCATGTACCGATATCTGGGCGAGGAGGCCGGCTTCGAGGCCATCGGCAAGGCGCAGGGGCTGGAGGGCAATACCATCCGCTGCCTGCTCGCCGACCCGTCCGGCGATTTGTGGGTGGGCAGCAACTACGGGCTGGCGCGTTGGAGCCCGGCAGCGCAGCGCGCCGTGGGCATCCCGGTGCGCGGCGCCGGGCTGCTCGCGGCGGACGTCAACACCCTGGCGCGCGAGGAGAGCGGCCGCCTGTGGGTGGGCAGTGCGGGTGGGCTCTATGTGCTGGAACCTGGCGCCAGCGAGCTGCAGCGGGTCGTCGCGGACGATCCCGAGCACGAGGAACTGGCCGGTGGCAGCGTCGTCGGCCTGTTGATCGACCAGCAGCAGCGGCTCTGGGTGGATACCGCCAATGGCCTCAGCCGGCTCGAATCCTGGGACGGCGAGCGCGCGGACTTCGATCGCGTGAGCCTGCGCCTGGGCATCGGCGGGCGCCCATTCGGCGCCAATCTGATCGACGATGCACGGGGCCGGATATGGACCCAGGATTACGTCTACGATCCCGTGCCCGACCGAATCCACGAACTGACCCGCGCCGACGGGCTGGAAATCGGCACGCCGTGGTTCCGCTCCTACGCCCGCCTGCGCAACGGCCAGTTGCTGTTCGGTGGCAGCCGCGGCCTCGCCATCGTCGATCCCGCGGCGTTTCGCGACTGGGACTACCGCCCTCCGCTGGCGATCACCGAGTTGCGCGTCGATGGCCAGCCGCTGGCGCCGGAAGCCTGGCAAGCGGGAATGGTCCTGGCGCCGGGCACCCGCAGCTTCGCGGTCGAGTTCGCCGCGCTCGATTTCAGCGCCCCCGAGCGCAACCGCTACGCGCACCGCCTGGTCGGCTACGACCAGGACTGGATCGAGCACGATGCGGCCCGTCGCCTGGTCAGCTACAGCCGCCTCTGGCCCGGGGACTACCGCCTGGAGATTCGCGGCAGCAACCGCGTCGGCCGCTTCGTCGATGCGCCACTCGTGCTGCCCATCACGGTCGCGCCGCAGCTATGGCAGACCCCCTTCTTCGCGCTGGCAACGATCCTTGCGTTGTTCGGTGGCGGCTACGGCGTGCACCGCTGGAATGTCGCCAAGCTCAAGCGTCACGAGCATGAACTGGAGGCCATGGTGGCCGAGCGCACCCAGGAGCTGAGCAGCGCCAAGGCGCGCATCGAGACCGCGCTGATCCGCCTGCAGGAGGCGCAGGAGCAACTGGTCACGGCCGAGAAGATGGCCTCGCTGGGGCAACTGGTCGCCGGCGTCGCGCACGAGATCAACACGCCGCTCGGTATCGCGCTGACCGCCGCCTCGGTGCAGGGTGAGCAACTGCGCGCGCTGCGCCAGCGCGTGGGCGACAGATCGCTGCGCGCCGGCGACCTCGATCAGTTCTTCGCCACCAGCGAGCAGGCGGTGCGCCTGGTCGACGACCACCTCGCGCGCGCCGCACGCCTGGTGCGCAGCTTCAAGCAGGTGTCGGTGGACCGCAGCACCGACGAGCGCCGCCGCTTCGTGCTCGCCGATTTCTTCCGCGAAGTGATCGACAACCTGGCCCTGGCCTGGCGCCGCCGGCCAATCCAGGTGCAGATCGACTGTCCGCCGGAGCTCACCCTGGACAGCTATCCCGGCAGCCTGGGGCACGTCATCTCAGGGCTCGCACAAAACGCCCTGCAGCACGCTTTTGCCGAGAACCAGGCCGGAACCCTGAACATCCGCGCCCGCGAACGCGACAACGGCCAGGTGGAGATCGATTTCGCCGACGACGGCGCGGGCATCGCCGCTGAGCATCTGCAGCGCATCTTCGAACCGTTCTTTACCACCCGCCGCGCCGAGGGCTCGATTGGCCTGGGTTTGCACAGCATCTACAACATCGTGCGCAGCCGGCTGCGCGGCGAGATCGACGTCCACAGCAGCCCGGGGCAGGGCACCCGCTTCAGCATCCGCATCGCCCGGGAACTCCCCGCAGCCACCGCCGCTGACCCGGCGCATGCGCACGGGGCCTGAACCGCCGCCGGCGGTCGCTTGCCATCACCCCCACGAAGTGTCTATGCTTCGCGGCTCTGTGTGGGGCGGTAGCTCAGCTGGGAGAGCGTCGCGTTCGCAATGCGAAGGTCGGGAGTTCGATCCTCCTCCGCTCCACCATCTCTCGGTTCCTACTGACTCTCCCGGAATGCCGAAATGCGCAACCATTGCGCACGGCTGCGGGTTCCTGAGGGTCATCGCGTGGACCTGGCTTCCCGCCGTCGAGGCCCCGGAAGCCCGAAAAGTGCTCTCTACCCCGCCCGCACTCTCTGCTCCCCTGGTCCCCGGAGAGCCAAGAACCAAGCGATGAAGTTATCCACACGATAAAGATCAATCACTTACTCTTGGTTCAAGAGTGCGAGTTGGAGGGGAGACGTGGTTGGCAGATCGGCGGCAAACTGCGGCGATGGACGCGCATGAGTGGCATGGGGTGAGTGCGTGATGGCTCTGCGCAAGCAGTTGGTGGCCGAGGCGATGCGCTCAGCCGCTGACCTTCCTCACCTTCCGCACTGCTGATTCGTACGAGCAAGGCGCGCGCGGCGCGTCCCACACAGCCGGCCGCGATCACAACGTGCTTGCGCTTCGGACGCAGCGATCTCACGACGACGCAAGTCGCGATCCGACGCAGCCAGCTGGACATTCTTGGCCAGGTTAATAGCGATGCTGGTGATGGCAGACGTAGACTGCAGGGCGCGGTCTCGCCGCAACTGCTTCACGCGGCGTTCGGGGGAAGCGCTTTCAGCGCGTCATTGACTGCAGGGCGAAGTAGTCAAGTTGCAGGAGTGGTAGCTATGTCCGAGCACGAGCCCCAGAAGTCGGGAAGTGAATCTCAGGCCTGGTTTTGCATAGCGAGTGGATATGGCGCTGTTGACAGTTTCACTTACCAAGTGCGATTCGTGGGGCCAGATCTTTGGGAAGTGGTTTCTGTCGGAGACTCGTTTGCCGGAGGAACTGAACGGATGGATTATGGCGTGGTGAGCGCCTCAGAGGCATTGGGAATTGCGATAGAAAGCGCTGGAGAAGCACCAAAGGATGTACGAGAGATAAGACGGTCGTTTCGAAGGGCACTAGAGGCCGAAGGGGACGCTGCGGGTTTGCGAGCTTGCTTCGGTCGTCCTCGAGCTCCCACGCCGGTGCAATTGTGCGCTATCGAGGGCGTTGGTAAAGTGCAGGTTAGAACTTCGTATCGAAGTTCTGAATCTCGTGATTGTATCGAAGGAAGTCTCAGTGATGGCCAGAGGGTCTGGTTTTGGCCTCCAGCACCTGGGAAGCGCGTCGTTTCTGGAAGTCTCCGAGCGAACCATGGCGAAATCCCTGTGAGAATTCGGATTAATAAGGAGCATCACGAGGCAATAATGAGCATCCTTGGAACACCTAAATATCAGGGTGCCCTGGAATAATCGCTGTCCAGCCCCCTGCGCTAGCTTTCGTTGGCCAGTTCGTGGATGCGCGTGACGGCGGCATCGAAAACGCGCGTCAACGGGGCCCGGCGATCAGACAGGACCTCGGCCAGCCACTGGTAGTAGCGCAGCATCTCTTCGCATCTGCCTGTTAAGCTCTCGAAGAGGCCGACGTCGGAGAATTTGGCCACCCAGACAAGACAAGGGAACGATTGCCATGAAGCCGAATCGAAGAGCTCACGTTGAGATCACCGCGTACTGGGGCAATGACGATGCATCGAGCACGATCAGACTGAGTCCCAGTCGATGGGCCGCGATCGAGAAAGGTGCTGAATTCGAGAAGTCCGCCTGGTCCTGGTACGAGGGTGTGCGGAGTTCGGTGACGTGGCGTTTCGCCCAGGAGCGGTGATGATTGAAGGGGAAGACTGCGAGGAGTGTGTCGTTGATCTTCCGGTTGAGGAGTTAGTCGCGGAAGTCGTTAAGCCGAGTTAGATTCCGAGCGCAGGGTATTGGTTAGGCGACCAATAGGAATAATCGGGCTCGCTTGAGCCGATTTCCGCATCAGATCCTCACAGCATCCTCGTCGTCCGCATCAACTTGCGCAATGGTGCAGGGCGGCCGTTGTACTGATTGACCGCATCGAACTTCCTGTCCATCGACGCCAGAGTGCCGTTGACCAGCACCGGCAAATTGCGCAACGGATGGCTCTTGGGCACCCTGCTCTCGAACGACGAACACGAGTCAGAGGTTAAGCATGAACGAAGGTGAAGATGGCTTCGGCGAGGACCCCGATGACGAGTACGAGGGCGAAGAATGCCCCGTCTGTGGCGCTATCGATTGCGCGAACCACGTGGTTGTGATCTTTGTCGACGGTTACCCGCATGATGACTTCGGGGCGCTGACACTCGAGGATTGGAACGAGATCGCGCGAAGCCTTCAGATTCGTCTGGTCGACGCGTGGCTCGAAGGTCGAAGTCAGGTTGATGGTCCGAAGAGTCTTGCAGCGCTGTTGCCAACGCTCAATGACATCGACCGCCGCCGACTATTGCGGGAGGTTTCTGGCGAGGAAACTCCAGACGACCCAGGAAACTTCGCATTTGAAGTGTCTGAACTGCTCGACGCTAACGACCAGTTGCCTGACGTCGAGCGAGTCGAGGATGTAATGCGCGAGGCGCTGGATTCATTGCGGGGCATGTCGGAGCAGTCCAGTTCTGTCGACAACGGGCCATGCACCTTCGTGGCCGATCGCATCTACTCGAGTAACCCAGAGGCGATGGTGCGTCGCTTCAAGATGCGGCTTGGTCTCTGAGGTACGAGCGCCGTCAGGCCGGAAGTTTCTTCGGTGCGACTCTGAATGCCTCTTACGGACAGGCGCAGCCATCTCTCGTTTGGGCCTGCCCGCGATTCAGCGCAGCACCACGCTCGCCCCCACCGTCGCCCGCGTCAGCCGCGCATGCAGTGCGCGCTCCTGTACGACGACGTCGTTTGCGCATTTGCCGCCTGCGACGGCATTCGCGTGCGAGTTGCTACTCGTTCCGACGAAACGGGTGGCAGTCCTCGAAGGGTGCATTGCTCCTGTATAGAAACCCCCCGATGGGTGGCGGGTGGAAAGGCCATTCCTCTGTTTCATCGTCGTACTTCTGCATCCCATCGATGCCGGTGTCGGGCGCACACAGGCAGAACGCCTCCTGATACGGCAGTCCTGTGGCCTTGCTTCGCTTGATCTGTTCCTCGATCAGCGCGTACCAGAGGTCGTAGTCCTTGAAGGGGCACGAGAGCGAACGAATGTCTGGCTGACTGGCAAGATCGAGGATGACTTTCCGAAGCTCGGGGGTCAGCGGCGGCAGATCCCTCCGCGGATCCGGTTCTGACTCCGGAATGGCTTGAGGTTCCATCACGTCGACTGGCGCAGGCACGTCAGTCGGCTCATCCGAATCCGCAGGGAATTCCGTTCCGTTCCGAAGCTGCCGCATGGCATCTGCGTCCAGCGCTGACTTCTGGACGATGGCGCGCTTCAGACTGTGCACGTCAATCCCGCCCGATCCCAGGTCGAGCAACTCCGAGCCCCACACTGGGTTGTTCCTGATCGCATCGTCGATCTCGTCGAACTGCGCCTGCAGCCAGGCGCCGATGCGCGGCTCGTCGAGGAACTGGCGGAACTCCTCGACCTCGTCTGCGCTCCAGTCGCTGCGGCCTTCCAGCACGTCGGCCACGCAATAGCCGCTGTTGTAGGAGGGCGCGTCCGGTGGCGTGCCCTGGCCTTCGACAAAGTAGCCGATCACCAGGTGATCGCGCAGTGCTTGCGGTGAGTTGGCATGCACCCGCAACGCGAGGACGGCGAAGTACCGAGATTCGACCTTCTCCGACGCCAGGGCATCCAAGTATGGGCTGGCGCTGAGGGCGACGTGGCGCCCGCTCCTGAGTTGAGGCATGGCACTACTCCCGATCAAGGTAGGTCGAGACGCACATCTGCATGGTGGCGTCGTGGATGTCGAGTACGCGGCGCAGCGGTGTCTGGTAACCCCCGGCCAAGTTCCAGGCCACGGGCAGGCCGAGCTTCTTGCAGTGCTCGAACACCAGGAAGTCGCGGTGAGCAAGTTGTGCGTCCGTCAGCCACCCGCCCAGCGGATCATCGACGTGCGGATCGGCGCCGGCTTGATACAGGACCACGTCGCAGCCCTGAAAGTCACGCACGACGTCAGGCAGATCTCGGAGAAACTGCTTCGCCTGTTCCGGGCGGTCGAATTCCCCGCCGGCAGTGAAGTGCTTGATCGACGCTTCCAGCCCGAGGAAGTGGATGATTTGCTCCGTGCCGTCGCCATAGTGCATGTCGCAGTCGAGAATGCCGACCCGGCTGGCCCGTCCCTCGGTCAGCAGGGCGCGCGCCGCGACGATCAGGCCGTTGAAGGTGCAGTACCCGGAGGCTTCCTCATAGCAGGCATGGTGGAAACCGGAGACGGGCGCGACGGCGACCTTCCCGTTGGTAAGCGCCTCGCGCGCCGCCGCCAGCATTGCGCCGGAGGTCCACGGCAGCGCGTGAGCCACAGCCATCAGTCGATTGTCGAAGCCGTTGGGGATACGACCCTCCAGCACGCCGTCGACGAAGTGACGCGAATGCGCCAGCGCCAACTGCTCGCGCGTGGCCGGATCGAAGGGCTTGAACGCCAGCGGCGCGTTCATTGTTTTCCAGCTTTCCACCACCTCGCGCGGCTTGCCCGCGCTCGGCGAGAGCTTCGCGCGTCAGCCACCATGCGGGCGTCGTAGAACACCGGAATCGCGGAGAGCGTGTTGATGAGTTTCTCCTCGGAAGGAACGGTCATCGGGTGAGTCCAATTGTTCTGCCGGCCAGTCTCACCTGCTGAGACTGGCTGTACGCACGCTACGGTTGGCGATGAAACCACCAGGCGAGGAGCCGGGCGATGACTGCAACCACCGTGTTTGACGAATTACGCGATGCGCTGGCGCAAATGGAGTTCGACGGTACTGCCGTCGGCATCGACCTCGGCACCACCAAAAGTTGCATCGCGGTGGCGCGCTTCGAGGATGGCGAACTCGTGTGCGAGTGCCAGACCATCGACGAGCCTGGGCAACCGGAAGGTCAGATCGCGGTGCCCTCGGTCGTGGCTGTGAAGGACGGCGAAGCCATCGTCGGCCACGCGGCCAGGCGGCTGGCGCGCACGCCGCGCTTCTTCCAGCACAAAGGTTCGTTCTCCGGAGACCAAGAACGAGATCGGACTGCAGCACACCTACGCGCGTGCTCCGGAAGGCTTCCAGTCGGCCACGGAGATTGCCGCCCACATCATCGGGTATCTGTTTCAAGCATCCGGGCTGGACTTGCGAACCATTCGCAGACCCGCTGGTGATCACCGTGCCGGCTTCGTTCCATGGCGCGCAGCGCACCGCGACCCTGGAATCCGCCGACGCCGTGTTCAACGGCGGACAGGAAGTGCGGCTGTTGGATGAGCCATACGCCGCCGTGCTCGACCTGCTGCACCGCGATCCAGACATCGCTGGTGAGCATCTGGCGGCTGGCGCGACCTGGCTGGTGTTCGATTTCGGCGGCGGCACCTGCGATGTCGCGTTGTTCACCTTGCAGGCTTCGGAGACTGCGGCCTTGGCGCCGCGTCTGCTGGCGACCAGCCGCTACCACCGCATCGGCGGCGGCGACATCGACCGTGCCATCGTCCACGGGCACCTGATTCCGACGCTGCTGGAGCGCTATCGACTGTCGCGCACGGCGGTTTCGTTCGCCGACAAGCGCAGGCGCTTCGAACCGGTGTTGCTGCCGGTGGCCGAGCAACTGAAGCGTGCCTTGTGCCAGCGTTTGCGCGCGCAAATCGAGGAAGGCGATGCCACCAGCGCAGTTGAGGTGGTATCAGCGGGCGACCACTGCATTGAGTGGAACGAGCGCGAGCTGTTCCTCAGCGACGCGCGCCTCGACCAGGCGACGTTCGAGAAGCTGCTGCGCCCGTTCCTCGAACCGCATCCCAACAAAACGGCGTCAGACGAGTATGTCGAGCGCGACTCGGTGTTCCGACCGATTCATCAGGTTCTGGCGCGCGCCGGGCTGCCGCCCGAGTCCATCGATCTGGTGGTGCTGGCCGGCTCCAGCAGCCGCATTCCGCAGGTGCAAACGGCCTTGCAGGGTTGCTTCAGCGAGGCCGATGTCGTCGAGCTGGGCGATGACCTCGATGTGCAGGGAGCCATTGCGCGCGGCGCAGCATTGCAGGCGCTCGCCATCGCGGCCACCGGCAAGCCGCTCATCGCCCCTGCGAGCAGCGCCGAACTTGGCCTGCGCACGCGTCAGGGGCTGGTCACCTTAGTGAAGGCCGGCGCCGCGCGCCAGTGGACGCCGATCAACCCCTGCGCGTGTACGCGCCAGCGACTGTCGCGGATCGACCGATGGATCTGGCCATCGAGGTGATCGCCGACGGCGGCCGCGTGGTCGGTCGCTCGATCTGGCAACTCGAGGGCGCCGGTCGAGCAAGGTGAACCGCTTGAAGTGATCTGGTCGCTCGACGAGAACCAGTGCATCACGCTGAAACTTCGTCGCGTCCAGGGCGAGGACTGCGCCGACAGCGACTTCGAGCAGCGCTTCGATGCGCCGCTGACGCACACCGACCAGGGACAGCTCGCGCGCTGCCGCTTGCTGGAAGCGGAGGAACAGGTACGTTGCGGCAACGTTCCCGACCATCAGCTGGGCCGTACGTTCGAGCAGATGGCCCGCGATGCCGCGCGCATCGGTCACCGCGACCGCGCGCTGCATTACATTTCCTGCGCCGTACAGCGAGATGGCCCGACCTTCAACCTCCTCAATCTGAGGGCTATCTACCTCGAAGAACTCGGCGACCTGGCGCGCGCCGAATCCGTCTACCGGCAAGCCGCCGAATGGCCGACGGCGGCCTTCAACCTCGCGCTATTTCTGCATCGGAACAAGCGGCACCAGGAAGCGCTGGACGTTGTCGACCAAGTCATGGAACGCAGTCCGCAGCCGGCGTACTTGGTGCTCAAAGGCGACATTGTCGCCGCGCTCGGCCAACAAGCCACCGCGCGCCTGCTGCACCAGGACGCGATCAGCCGTGTGGTCGATCCGACCAAACAGTCTGTGTGGAGCCTGGGCTGGTTGGCGCGGTGTGCGAGTTCGCTCGGCCACGACGATCTGGCCCCCGAAGTTCCGCGCGGCCAGCACCGCGCAGATCGAAGCCGAGGAGGACAGCGCCCTGCAGGGTGCGCTATTACCGGAGCGCGGAGATGGCGCCAACGAGATGAGGGCCGCGGCATGAGCAAGGTTTCATGGGACATCCTCCAGTGCCCGTTGGCAAAGCGCTGCCGCGCCCGCTGGGAGAAGTTGGAACCGGTACAAGGCGACACGGCCATCCGGTTCTGTGCTGCATGCGAGCGCTCGGTCTATCTGTGCCAGACCGACGAGGACCTGGAGCAAGCACAGCGCGCTCGGGCGCTGCGTGGCGCTGGAAATCCCCACCGTCGGTGTCATGCATGTCGGTCAGCCGTACCCGGTTCGAGATCTGTACGGAGAGACGCAGTCGGTCAGCGACGACGCCGAGCAGTGACAAGGAAGCCCGCATTTACTGAGTCATCACTGGCCTCGCCTGGA
Organism: Rhodanobacteraceae bacterium; assembly: GCA_016713135.1. Classification (NCBI taxonomy): domain Bacteria; kingdom Pseudomonadati; phylum Pseudomonadota; class Gammaproteobacteria; order Lysobacterales; family Rhodanobacteraceae; species Rhodanobacteraceae bacterium. The sequence continues at coordinate 307,550 of JADJPR010000003.1, forward strand.
CGTGCGGCTACAGCACAGCGTCCCGTTCCCAAGGCAGGTCCGTGTCGCTGAAATGTCCCCAGCGGGCCAGTTCGGCCAGGTCAGGCACGGGAAACGTCGTTCCGCTGCGCCGCAGGCTCAAATCGAAATGCCTTGCCAACGCGCCGGCATCGATGTCGCTGCCGTCTGCGCGGGTGGCGCGTAGCAGGCGTGCCGAACGATCGCCGGGGAACCAGCCGAGGACGACCTGCGCCTCGCGGGCCAGCCCGAGCTGTACGATCATTTTGGCGAGCCGGCTCGCGTGCATGGCGCCGGCGCGGTCGGCTTTGAAGAAGTCCTTGCCGGACCAGGCGCCGCCGCCGATGGGAACGCGCGGACCGTAGGCGTCGACCACGAGCTTCTTGCCGGACAGGCCGTTGTCGCCTTCCGGGCCGCCGACCTCGAAGGCCCCGGCACCATTGACGGTCAGTTGATCCGGCAACTGTGCGGACAAGCCCGGCAGGCGCGCTGCCGCCCGTTGTAGCTCGTCGGCCACCGCCAGGCGAACGGCCCGGTGCAGTGCGATCTCGTCCGCCGAGGTGCGCTGCTGCAACGAGCAACTGAAGGCCTGCAATGACCAGCTCTGCGTGGTCGTCCCTGTGCTTTCGCTGAGCCAGATCAGCACCTTGCCATCCGGCCCCAGTCCGAGTTCCGGCGACTGCCGGCGCAGCGCGTGCAGCCGCTGCGCGAGGCGGCGCACCAGCCAGTGCTCCACCGGCAGATGGCCGGTCTCTGCCAGATGGTTGGCGTAGCCGATGCAATGATCAGGCCCCAGATTTGAGAACGGCAGTGTGTCGGGCGACGTCTTTCAGGTCGGTCTGGTTGGTTCCGGTGCCGAGGTAAGCCACGGCCAGCGTCGCCCGCGTCAGCGTGTCCAGATGGCTGCCGCCTGGAGCGCCCACCCAGCCATCGGTGATCAGCACGGCGCGCCGCACGCGGTGTGTTGCCATGTGTTCGGCGACGCAGGCGATGTCGGTGCCGCCGCTGCTCTGGCACACGCCGGCCCGGAGTTGCGCGAGCGAGACGTTGGCGATCAGGGTCGAGAACAGGTGCACCGTCGGATGCACGAGCGCCTCGCAGTCGAGCACGGCCCCGTACAAGGCGTTGAGTACGCTGTTCATGCTGCCCGAGACATCCAGATAGACATGCACCCGCGCGCCGGCGCTGATGCGGCGTCGCCACGGCAGCGCGTCAGGATGCAGCAGCGGCTCGGCGCCCAGTGCCCGCAGTACCAGCGAGCGGCGCGCCATCGTCGGCAATGGCGTGACCGTGACCATGGCGTCGTCGCCCAGCCTGCGTACCCGGCCCGATCCATGCTCGCCAGCCACCTGGCGAATCAGGCGGCGCAGCAGCGTGCGGTTGCTCGGGTCACGCTGTGCGGTCACCGAACTGGCTCTGAGCACGTCGGCCAGCGAGCGGCCGCGGATCGGATCTGGCGGTTGCGGCCACTGTTCAACCAGCTCGCGCACGATGTCGAACATCAGCGGCGATTGCTGTTCCAGCTGACCTTCAGCGGTGCCCGGCGTCGCGTGTCCGCCGAGCAGCGGCACGCCATCCACATCGGCGACGAGATCGCCGGCGGCAGCCAGCAGCTTGGGCAGCACCGCGAACACCTCGTGATAGCTGGCGCCGGTGTCCGAATAGAGCGCGGCGTGCAACTCCTGGGCCCGGTCGCGCCAGGACACCGGCAGCACAAGCACGGCCGGCGCCACGCCCGGCGTGTGTGGCCATCCCGGGGGCGGCCGCAGCAGGCACTCCGGGAAGCGCTCGGCGCTGTAGTAGTCGCTGAAGAACGCGGTGTGCTCCGCTCCGGGGAACATGCGGCAGACGATGCCGTTGATCACGGCATCGAAGACGAAGTTGTGCGCGGGCGTGCTGCGTGGAAACAGCGTGGTGTGGCCGAGCAGCACGTGATGCAACTCATGCATGACCAGCATCAGCAGCTTCTCCGGCGTCGCCGCAAAGGCCTGTACGAACGCCGGATTGATCAGCATGCGCGGCTGGATGCGGCACTCCACGGCCGCCGTGGGCACGCTGTCGGTCTCGACAATATCCAGCAGCCTGAGCAGCCCCGACAGCGCGTAGGAACCGCTCGGGAATGCATCGAGGATTCGCTCGGCCAGCGCGCTGTCATTACCGCGCAGCGCACTCATGGCAGCACCGGCGGTAGTCGCCCCGCAAAGGCCGGTGGCACCAGCAGCGACACCGGCTCCCGCCGCAGAGCGACCGTCAGCAAAGGCGTCTTGCTGCGCAGCCACACGGTCGCGGCCGACTTGCTCAGGATCGCCAGCACGGTGAGCGGATCACGCCAGCGCAGCAGGTGGTCGTCCCTGACGGGGATCACGGCGCAACCGTCGGGCAATGGCAGCTCGTCGGCACGCTGGTTGATCAGCGCCGCCAACTGGCGCGACGGATCAGCGTCCGGCACGGCACCCAGTCGCAGCAGCGCCTCCTGCGGCGTCAGTCCGCACCAGTCGGCGTCCAGTTCGACGCGGACCGGCGTGCCGAACAGGCGTTCACCCTGATATTTGATGCAGGTGACGCCGGAGCCGCCAGGCAGGTTGCGCGTCGCCAGGGCCGACAGGCCCTCGTACTTGACGACGCTCTTGGGCGGCGCGCTCATGTTGTGCAGCAGAGTGGGTGGCGATCCGCGTTCATGCACACCTCATCAGCTGGTCCGTGGTCGCGAACGCGGCGAAGGCCTGCTCGGCGTCCTGCGGCGTCTGCAACTGCTTGCGGGCAAACAGCGAGGCCACCGCGTTGGCCTGCAGATGGGCGCGTGCGTCCTCCGGGTCCAGCCGCGACAGCAGATCCTTGATGCGTCCCCATGTCGTGTAACGGCCATTCGATGCGTGCAGCGTCTCGGAGAACTGCGGTGGCAGGGCGAGGTCGCGGTAGGTCGCACCGGCCTGCGCGGCAATCGCGGCGTTCAGCCGTCCGATGGCGCCGGTCTCGAACAAGTGCACGATGGCAGCCTCGCGGGCACCATGGGGCAACTGCGCCAGCGCGTCGGCGGCGATGCGCGAGAACTCGCTCCTCGGCAGCCGGCTGGCGCGGACGGCCAACTGCAGCCGCGTCAGCGGGTCCGACGCGCACAGGATGGCGCGCAAAGGATCGTTGGCCGCGAGGTGGATAGTGCGCACGGCTTCACGATGTGCGGCCAGCAGCTTGATCTCCGGAATCGCAATGCCCTGGGCCCGTTGCGGCAGGCTGCTGCGCAATGCCAGCAGCGTCTGGTCGGACACGTCGGCATTCGGATCGATCGCCAGCGCCGCTGCGTTCACCGCCAGCACACCGCGGTAGAGCAGATTGGCGCGGCGTGGGCTGAGCGCCAGCCCCACCTGCGCCAGCAGCGCTGCCACCGTCTGCACATACTGCGCCGCAGCGTCGGCAAAGCTGTCTGGAAAGGCCTCCAGGTTGGCGCGGGTGCGCCCGATCAGATCGATCAGAAACTGGGCGTCCGCGGCACGCACCGGGGTGTCCCGCGCGCGGATCACCGCCAGTTGCTGCGCCAGCGTGAACTGCGCCCAGGGCGGCATCTCGATCACAGAAGCGAAGCGATCGGCCAGCGCGGCATCCAGCGGTTCCGATCCGGCATAGCCATTGTCGTCGTCCTCCGTGCCCGGTGGGTTCATCGCAGCCCAGCGGTAGCGCAACGCATCCAGCGCGATCCCCTGCACGCGGCGTTCGTGGATGATCGGAAACAGCTTGTTCTGGATGTCCGGCCGGCAGCGGCTGATCTCGTCGAAGATCACCGCTCCGGCCCCCCAGATCGACGCCGGCGTGTGCGCATAGGCCAGCGAGCCATCCTTGCCGGGCAGCGGAAAGCCGACCAGATCGTCGAAGTTGAGCAGGCTGGCGTTGTAATGGCGGAACTCCAGCCCCAAGGCCTGCGCCACACGCGTCAGCAGCAGGCTCTTGGCCGTGCCGTGCGCGCCGATCAGCAGCAGCGGATCCTGGGTGACCAGCGCCGCCAGCAATGGCGCCTCGATGGATGACAGACCGATCAGCCCGAGTCGCTCGAGCCAGCCCTTGCTGCCCACTGCCGCTGAAACCGTGTTCTTCGCTGCTGCCGTGCGTCCCATGACGTGCTCCTGGTCCCGAAAAAGGGCGGGCCGGCGCAGCCACAACGGTGGGCGACACCGACGCTTTAGCAGTACTTGATGAGTCGCCCCGCAAGTTGTCACTTGAAATCGGCGACGCCTGTCAGTCGCAGGGACAGGCACCTGGAATCGTGCAACGCAAACGCTCTACTGGCTGTGGCCCCGCATGAAGTTGTCTTGAACCGGCGGAAGGCCTCGATGGGCCGAATTCAGCATGGGTTGCGCCCGTCTCACCAAGTGAGACGGCGAACGCCCGGATCAATCGTCGTCGTCTTCGCTGGCTGGCTCCGCGAAGATCGCGGCGGCACGTGCTGCGGCGTAGTCCCAGGCCGAGAAGTCGACGTCGTCTGGACCGAGCACGATGGGGTCCTCGCCGAAAGACTTGTAGCGCGACAGCAACTGCTCGACGCTCTGCGAGTGGCGCTTTTCCCTGCGCAAGGATGCATCGACGATGCCTCGCGCCTCGCTGAGCGCATGCCGGCCGGACGGATAGGGGCCGCGCATGTACGTCTCGCCTTCGTCCTGGTAATGAAAGTTGTCGTAGACCTTCAGAAACCATTCGCCGCTCATGCGAGCCCCCTGCGCTCGGTCGCGCCGGCCTTCTCGTGGATGCGCGCCACGGTGGCGTCGAAGGCGCGCGCCATAGGCGCCTGGCGTTCGGTCAGGATTTCGGTCAGCGACTGGTAGTAGCGCAGCGTGCCGTCGCGCTTCGCGGTGAAGCGCTCGAACACGGCGACATCCACAGCGGGATCTTGGAGATCGCCCAGGATCGCGCGGGCGTTGTGCAGCTTGTCGCAGCCGGAGACCAGCAGCGCTTCGGACGACTCGTGGCGGAAGTGATCCAGGTACTTGAGCTTGCGCTCGCGCCAGTGCTCGCGCGCCGTGCCGCCGCGCTCGGCCTTGGCCTTGCCCTCGACGGTGCCGTCGGTGCATGCCTTCACGATGTCGCCGACGGCATCGCCGAACTGCGTGCGGATGGTCGCCGCGTGCTCCTCGCCGCAATCCTCGAGAACGTCGTGCAGCAGGCCGGCGATGGCTTGATCCTCGTCGCCGCCGTACTCCAGCACCAGGCTGGCGACGCCAAGGAGGTGGTAGAGGTAGGGAATGCCCGAGCCCTTGCGGAACTGCGCAGCGTGGGCGATGCGTGCGTAATCGATGGCCTCGGTGAAGCGATGGGTCAGAACGGTCATGGGGAGCTCCTTCGGTCAAGGCTGCCCGTCATTGCGCGTCGGCAATGGCGGAGTGGGTTCATGCGGGACAGGGGTCAGCCCTGGCGGGCCAGACGCTCAAGGGTCGACTGCGACTGCAGTTCCGAGAACACGCCGAGCGCGCGGCAGCAGGCATCGAAGCCGGCCGCGTAACGGCGCTCATGCGCTGACTCGCGCGCGAGGAAAAACTCGCGCTGGACCGGGTCCAGCGAGGCCACAAACTGCTCAAGGGTCAACAACGGAATGGACATAGGCTCAACTCCAACGGGCATGGGCGGGAAGTCGCCCCTGCCGAACCCAGTCGGAGGAACGACGCTTTACCAGGATTTGTATTCCGCCCTGGAAGTTGTCTGTCTTAAACCGGCGGTGTGGCGTGTTGCCGCCACGCAGTGATTCTACCACCAAGCCAAACAGGCTGCAGCGGCGAATCTGCTTTTGCGGAGGCAAGCGATCGAAACCGAGGTCGCATGGACTGCATTTCAGGGCGCTGCGTCGAGTACCCAGCCAGCGTGGAGGCCTTCTGCAAAGTAGCAGGAGATGTTGTCGGCGCCCCGTGCCACGTTCCTGGCCATGGCCACTTCGACATCGCAGACCATAGCGATCATCCGCGTTCGATAGCCGGCGGCGCGGAGACTGGCTACCACTGCCTTGACCGGGCTGTCCTCGCCGCCCAGCAGTTCGATGACGACATTGCGCCGCTCGCGCAACGCTGTTTCCGCGACCAGCCGACCAATGCGCTGAAGGGTGTCTTCCCATGGGCCGGGAAAGTCGTCGTCAACCGAAGCACCCAAGAACCAGAACAGGTCACCCGCGTCGATCGGTGCGTGGTTCGACAGGTGCTCACGCCGCCAGCGGGTCTTGCCAGTCGCGGGTGGACCCGCGACCAGCACGGCTTCAGGGGTCGCATCTGCGTTAATGCCGCGTGTACCGAGATATCGACCAACGATCGCCTGATCATCCATTCTGCGGCGCCCTGCGCAACACCACACTCGCCCCCACCGTCGCCCGTGTCAGCGCCACGTAAAGGGCCCGATGCGTGCGCGGCTTCACCGGCCCGTCCTTGTTCAGGCCGACCACGATCACGTGAGCACGCTGCTGGCCTTTGAAGCGCCCGATCGTCTCAGTGTCGAGTTCGCCGTCGGTCAGCAGTTGTTCGCCGTCGTCGCTGTACTGCCCGGTGAATCGTCGCAAGCGATGTTCGCCGATGCGATCACCGAAGCGATCCAGGTTCGAAAGACCGCCTAGTTCCAAGATGATCAGGTCGGTCAGTTCGTGGCCCGCCAACCGCAGGCGCCTGATCTCGGCGGCGATCACCGTTGCCTCGCCGAATTGCTGGGTGGCATCGAGCATCGTCAACCCGGTGCCCTCGTGCGGATTGCGGAAGATCGTCCCGGGCGGCGCCAGCTCTCCGAGTTCGCGCGCCAGTCCCTGCGGTGTCCGGAAGTTCTCGCGAAGACGCAGCGTTGCGAAGCCTTCCAATTTCGGCGCCGACGATTCGCTCAAGCGCTGGTCGGGGTCGCCGATCCAGGCGAGGTCACCGCCCTTGGCCAGATGCGCCTGCAGGCGCTCGAACGTCCGCGCGTCCAGATCCTGCGACTCGTCGACCAGGATGGTGTCGAAACGAAACGCGGCCAGCCCAGCAGTCCCCGCGCTCGTCGATCTGCGCTTCCATCCGCTCCCACAGCCCTTTGATCTGCAGCGGTCGAAACCGCACATCGATTCCAAGTGCCTCGGCGTATCGCCGCCGAAAGCCCAGCCACGTATCGACCGTCACGGCAGGTGGCAAGGCATCGCGCAGCAGCGCCGAGAGTGGACGGTTGTAGCAGAGCACCAGCGTGCGCCGACCCTGGCGGTCGCTGCGTTCGGCCAGCTGGCGGATGAACTCCGATTTCCCGGCACCGGCGCAGGCCTCGATGTTGAGGCGCATTGGTCGCATCGAGAATCCGTCGAGCAGCAGCCGCAGTGGACCGGACAGGCGCACTTGCGCCGCGGCCGTCGAGGCCTTCAGTGCGTGCAGGCTCGGCCGGAAATCCAGCTCGCCCGCGAAGAAGTTCAGCAGTGAACGCACCAGCTCCGGGTTCACCTGATTGCAGCGCACCAGCCGTTCGACTCGTTGCGGCAACTGATCGGCTTCGGTGGCATCCACCAGCGCCAACTCATCGATGCCGAGTCCACGCACTCGCACGACCTCGACATTGGGCACGAACAGGATCGACACCACCGCGCGCGCCGGGAGGTGCGCTTCTCCCAACTTCTTCATCACCGCAGCGCGGCTGCGCCCCATCTGCTGGCTCACCGACTTGCGGAGCAGTCCGTAGTGCTTGATGTACTCCTCGCCCTCGATGGTGACCAAGCCATTCTTCTGCTCGATCAGGCCGATCGATCCACCCGGCGACACCACGACGAAATCCACCTCGCCCTGGCCAATGTGACGACCCTTGGGCAGCGTCCAGTGGCAGGCATGAATTACCCACCAGTCATCCGGCAAGCCATCGCGCAGGCGCAGCGCTGTCGCCGCCTCCAGCGGGGCGCTCGAACTGGTCGCATCGATATCAGCGGGGAAGAGACGGGCCATGCGCCGAATCTTGCCTGTCAACGGCCGCCGGGCCTAGTCCCTTCTCCTGGAACGACGACCCAGTGCGAAATACAGTTCGCGCGCATCCCCGCTCTCGGATTCGATCTGGAGCACGTCGTATAGGCCGTCGACGTCCAGGCAGAGTGTCTGCAGCGTCACGCGGTACCCAGGAAAGTGCTCCCGGAGCCAGTCGTACTCGTCCAGCACATTGCTCACGACGATCGCATGGCGTCTGGATGAGCCCGCCTCCAGGTCATTTCCACCGACTCCTGCCACGATGCAACTCCTCGCGAACTGATCGTGAAACCCAACGCCCCAGGACCTTTGCCCGATTTGCCGGTCGGTCCCGCATTGATCACCTCTTCGACAGCACTCGCACCATCTCCACCAGCCCCCAGGTATCGCGCTCGCAGTAGCGCTTCAATGCGGTCTTCAGTTCTCGACGACGCGCCGGCGTTGTCGCCGTATCGATCGCTTCGATGTACGCGTCCTGGGCAGCCACGCCATCGGCGACATCGCCAAGATCTGCGTAGTCGAGTGAGGAGACGACGGTCGGCAGCACCGACTTGAGCGACCAGCTTTTGCCCATTTCGGGGTGGTAATAGTGGTTCTGCATCAGCGGCAGGAGGTCGACCAGCCTTGCACGGATGCCATCCAGCGCACCTGCCAGATCCGGGAGGTGCCGAGACAGCGATGCAAGGCACTGGGCCTCGTAGCGCCCGTAGACCAGGATGGGCCCGCGTTTGCCGCAGGTCTTGATCAGCGCCACAGCGAGTTCTCGCCGTGGGTCATCGCTGCTGATGTACAGGTAGCCGCGCGCCACGACATCACCCGCTGCCTTCTCGACATGGCAGGACCACTGAAACGGGATGTGCTCGAACGGGCGCGTACCCAACCAGCGCGGGACGATGAAATCGATGGCTTCGAAGTCGAGGTATCGGCGCGGATACGGCAAGTCCGCCAGTTGGCGCCGCCGCTCAGGCGCCACGATGGCCCTGCCCCTGCGGCTTCCCTTGAGCATCCGCTGGTATTTGCCCTTCGGCACAAGGCTGAGCGGCACGTCACGCAGGTCCTCAAAGCCCGCATCGGCGAGTCGTTGAACCAGCGCTGGGCTGCGCGCCCACAGTTCGAGCGGATAGTCCGGGCCCGGCTCCTCCTGCGCCTGGCAATGCGCAATGAACGGGCACTCGTAGGGTTTGCGGCAATGCGGCCCGGTGCACATGTCAGGCTCGTCTTCGCGCAGAACCTTCTGGAAGCGCCGCACGAGACGCGGAACGTCGGCTTGACGCGCTTCGACTTCGACGGAGACGTCCTGCAGTTTCAGCAACCCGTCGTAGTTGCCCTCTTCAACGTAGACGAACTGCGAGTCGGCCAGCGCGACCCAGGTGCGCCGCGCATCGATGCCGGCCCTCGCGCCACCCAGGTCTGCACCGCGCAGTCGTCGAGGTGCGGTTCCTTCACACTGCCGCTGGATTTCACTGCGATGACTTCGAAGGCAGCGCCCTTGCGGCGAAGGGCGTCGACGCGAACCAGCACGTTGCGATGACTCATCGTGGCCTCGAACACATGTCGCGGCGGCTTGGACTTCTGGATGAGTTTCGACGTCCTCGCGACTGCGGCCGGCATGTCAGGACCAAAGTCCACCAGCACCCCCGGTCCGAGCAGTTCCCGCGCGAGCTCGCCGAACGCGGTGCCCTTTGCCAGTCGAGCCGTCTGAGCATCGTCCCACTCGATCAGGTCGGGGCGATGGACCTCGAGCCACAGCCGCTTCTCGCATTGGCGGCCCGCCATGTACTTGGACTTCGACAATCGAACGTTTGTGCTCATGGGTGCCCTCTGCGAAGTGCGGTGGAGAAAGTCTGCATCCGAGGCTCGTACAAACGGTGACAGCTTGATGCGTCGGAACACACCCACGAGCTGGCACTGAAAGGTCCAGGTTGGGGTGCATCCTTTCGATCACCATCACCGACCAGGAGTCGACCGGAATGTCCCTGAAAAACCGTCGCTGTGAGCTGCATTGGGAACGGCCCGAGACCGAATTGGGCCTGCAGGTCGACATCACGCTTGCACGCATGCTGCTCGCGCTTCCGCCGCGCCGAAAGCTCTCCGCCATGGCGCACGACGCGCTTCAGAATCACTGGGAGTTCTCGCACTTGGCACCGGGGCTGCGACCGCACACGGAGAAGGGCAGAGCGCCAACACTGGTCGTGAACCTGAAAGCCGACGATAGCGGCCCCGGGGAGGAATACTTCGGGACTTTCGAACTCGATGAACTGGCCGACGAGGCCCGTGATTTCTGGCCGAATCGGGAGAGCCTCCGCAGCCTCGTGGCCGGCGATCGTTCCGCCGCCCGCCTCGGGCGCTTCCTGCGCGCGGTGATTGTCGACCGCGAACGCGCACTCGCTCGCTTCGACGAGCGACCCTTCGAGGCGCGACTGATCGCACTGCAGCGACGTCTCCACCTGAGCGCAACCGACGTCGCGATCCTTCGCTTCTGCGCGCTGGTCCGCCACGACGCGGACGTGCGCGAGGTGGCCGGCACGTTTCAGCAAGTGCAATCGGCTACGCGGGCGGCGACCATCGCAGCCGCGCTCGATGTTCCGGTGAACGAGTTCGTCGAGGCGACGCGGTCGCGTACCGGCCTGGCGAGATTCGGGCTGGTGGACCGCCAGGCGCCGGACCTGACCGACGTCGATTCGAACCCGATGGCCGCGCTGCTGGATGGTCTGGGTGAAGAGGGTAGCGGTGGCCGCGATCCGCTGGCCGGGATCATGCTGCCAGTGCCGGCGAGCGAACGCGTGAGCGCGGACTTCAGCCACCTGCGTATCCCGATCGAAGCCATGCAGGCGGCGATCGAGCAGGCGTGGATGACCGGCCGGCGCGGCTGCAACCTGCTGCTGCACGGCGCGCCGGGGCACGGCAAGACCCAGATCGCGCGGTTGCTGGCCGGCAATCTGGCGGCTGCTGCATTCGAAGTGCCGGTGGAGGATGACGAAGGCGAACCGCGCCCCGGCGACTCGCGCGCCCGGTCCGCTGTGCTCTGCCAGCACGCGCTGGCCGAACTGGAACGGCCCTTGCTGGTGTTCGACGAAGCCGAGGACCTGTTCCCGGTGCCGTCGCTGAGTTGGCTGTTCGACGCCAAGTCGCGGCAGCAGAAGGGCTGGATCAACAGCCTGCGGGAGGGGACGAAAGTGCCGACGATCTGGATCGCCAACGAAGTGGGCCACATCGATCCGGCGATCCTGCGCCGCTTCGATCTGATCCTCGAAGTGCCGGCACCGCCGCGTGCTACCCGCAGTCGGCTGCTCGACCACGCGCTGTCGGAAACGCCGGTGAGCGCGCGCTGGCGTGAGCAGTTGCTGGGCCTGGAGGACCTGTCCCCGGCTGAACTCGAAAGGTTGGCGAAGGCGCACGCGTTCGCGCCTAAGGGTCAGACGGTAGAGACCTTCCTGCGCAGCGTATTCGAGGAAGCGCGCAAGGCCGGCGGTCAATCGGTGCATGCCGGCGAAGTGCTGCTGCCCACGCGCTATTCGCTGGATACGGTGAACGCGGATGCCGACCTCGACGGCGTGGCCAGGCAAATTCAGCGCACCGGTCGCGCACGGCTATGCCTTTACGGCCCGCCGGGCAGCGGCAAGACCGCGTACGTGCAGCACCTCGCCCAACGACTCGCGCGACCTCTGCGCGTCAAGCGCGCATCCGACCTGCTCGGTTCCTACGTCGGCCAGACCGAACGCCAGCTGGCGGAGGCCTTCGACTGCGCCAGGCGCGAGGGCGCCGTGCTGCTGATCGACGAGGTCGACAGCTTCCTGCAGGACCGCGAGCGCGCCGAGCGCAACTGGGAAGTGACCGGCGTCAACGAATTGCTGACTCAGATGGAACGCTACGAGGGCGTGCTCGCAATGTGCACCAATCGCTTCCGCCTGATCGACTCGGCAGCGCTGCGCCGGTTCGACCTCAAGGTCCGCTTCGGCTGCCTCACAGCGCCACAGCGCCTCACCTTGTTTGATCAGGTGTCGCGATCGCTTGAGCTGCCCGGCACTTCGCTGCAATGGGAGGCTGCCCATGCGCGTCTCAACCGCCTCGACCGCCTGACACCGGGCGCGTTCGAAACTGCCTCGCGTCGGCATGAGTTCGCTCCGTTCGCGAACGTCATCGGTCTGGTCGATGCGCTTGACGCCGAACAAGTGTCCGAGCGCACGCTGGCCTCAGAGTGACGCTTACCGCGCGCTTGACCTTACACCGCAATGGGTGTGATCGAGCGCGCAGTATTCGAGCTCCGTCTGCACGCGAAGCTGCCCGCAGGAATCAGGGGGTGCGATGAGCTACAAGACCATGATCCGGCTGCTGAACGCGCTTCCGCGCAAGGGCGCCCACCCCGCATCAGCCGTCCGAAAGCTGATGGAAAAGGACATCCCTGGGCCGCAGACCGATCGAGGCGTTGCCAAGGGCCTGCACGCCATTGCCAGCGCCCCCGATTCGCCGATCGAGGAGATCCATGAGGGGTCAGGGATTGCGACCCGATGGAAATGGCGAGAAAGGCATCCCTTGCGCTCGCTGGCCTTCCGGGATGCCGAGTTGCTTCAGCAAACTTTGCTGCACCAGATGGCTCGAAGGCTGATGCCACCTGCGATTGCCGACCATCTCGAGCAAGACCAGAAGTGGAGTGCCAGCGTACTCGACCCCAACTCACAGGCTGCCTGGTGGCTGGCGCATGTGATAAACCTGCCCGCCGGACCACCACGTTTCCCCAAACCCCTCGACGACGCCATCGTCCAGGAAGTCAGCAAGGCACTGTGGAACCGCCGACAGCTGCAGGTGGACTACCGCCGCCGCGGCGCCCGCGTCGCCAAGTCGATGGTCCTGCACCCGCAGGGATTGGTCCTCGACGGCGAGGTGTTGACGCTAATCGCAGTGGCCAACAACTACACCGACCCCTACAGCTACAACCTCATGCGCATGTCCCAGGCGCAGATGCTCCCCGGCGACAGCCGCCGGCTTGAAGGCTTCGACTTCAAGCAGCACGTCGCCAAGGAGTTTGGCTGGCCCTACGGCGAGTCCGAACAGATCGAGTTCTGGGTCCACCAGGATCGAGTCATCGAGTTCGAAGAGATGCCGATCAGCGAGGACCAAAAGATCGATCCGAAGCCCGACAAGGACGGGTACCACCGGGTGACGGCGACGGTGGTGCCTAATGTGAGGTTGGATGCGTTCTTGGCGAGTTTTGGAGATCAGGTGTATCGAGAGGGGGCTTGATGACACACGCCGATGTAGCGGCTGCTCCCCGGGGCTTCGTGCGTCCGAAGAGGCCCATTCGCATATGTGCTTCGATCTGGACCGGGAGGCCAGGTTGGCGTGGGTCGGCCACTCCGGATGCGGTTCCCGTTGTAGGCGAAGTTTCCACGCGGCCAAGCTCACAAGGTGAGCCTCTGCGCGCACAGCCTTAAGGAGGGCGCGCTTGCTTTCTTTGGACTGGCTTGCCCCAGCTTCCACTATATTGCGTCAATCCGGAGGAAGCCGATGACGCCCGTCCTAGAGCCAGCGATGACCGTGAGGGAAGTTGCGACTTTTCTGAACGTTGATGAAAAGACGATCTACCGCCTCGCCCAAAAGGGGGAGCTGCCAGGATTCAAGGTTGCCGGCGCGTGGCGATTCCAGCGAGCTGATATCCAGCGATGGATTGACTCACGCAAGGGACCCAGTGCCGCGGGAGACGTGGGAAAGGGGCGACCTCCTGGCCAGGAGACATGAATCGCACGGCTCCAACGACGTCAAATTCGATCGGCGATTGCCAGCCACAATGAAAATCAGAACCTGTGACGGAGTAACGAGATGCTCTTAACTGTCAAACAAGCCTGCACCCTCAACGAGGGCGCGCTCAGCATCCGGATCAGCGATGGCATCGAGCGTGTCGATGAGGAAACACAGAGCATCGACGACGGCCGCCTGTTTCTCAAGCACTCGTACTTGACCAAGGGAATGGTCGAGCTGGTTCAGGAGGGCTTCAAACGGCTCTCAGGGGGCCAAGGCGGCAAGCCCGTCTTCCGCCTGAAGCAAGCCATGGGTGGAGGTAAGACCCACCTGATCAAGACAATGGCGTTCCTTGCACGGCACGAATCGCTGCGGTCGGAGTTCTTCAGCGAAGCTGCCGCCCGCTACAAGTTCGGCGCAGCGAAAGTCACTTTCTTCAACGGCCGTGAGCAGCCAGACGACTACTTCTGGGGTCGTGTTGCCGCCCAGCTTGGGCATGAGGGCTTCTTCGAGCCCGGTGTCAAGGCGCCGGGAGAGAACCATTGGACTGCCCTCTTCAACAAGATCGATGCGCCCGCGTTGATCCTGCTGGACGAGATGCCGACCTACTTTGCGTACTACAAGACTCAGCCCATTGGTGGTGGCACGGTCGCAGACGTCGCAGGACGCGCGTTCGCCAACATGCTGACCGCGGCAATGGCCCGCAAGAACATCTGCGTGGTGGTGTCGGACCTTGAAGCGTCCCACGCCGAGGGCACACAGATCATCAACTCTGCGCTGGAAAACGCGCGCAAGGAACTCAGTCGCGTCGAGTTCAACATCACACCGGTCGACTTGGCTGGTGACGAGACCTACGCCATTCTCAAGAAGCGACTCTTCGCCAGCCTGCCTGACGGCAACAAGATTGGCCACCTGGCCCAGATGTACGCCAAGTGCATCGAGCAGGCGCAGAAGTCGCGCACGATCGATCAACAGAAAACCCCTGAGCAGTTGGCCATGGAGGTCGAGCAGACCTACCCGTTCCACCCGCAGATGAAAAACCTGTTCGCCTTGTTCAAGGAGAACAAAGAGTTCCAGCAGACACGCGGACTGATGGAGCTCGCCTCGCGGCTTCTGAACTCGGTGTGGTCACGCCAGGCCGACGACGTCCTCCTGATTGGGCCGCAGCATTTTGACCTCAGCATCGACGAGGTTCGGGAGAAGGTCATCTCCATCTCCCGCCTGGAGGACGCTGTAGCTCGCGACATCTACTCCAAGGAAGGCGGCGCCCACGCGCAGGTCATTGATGCCAACGCAGGCAGCGACTGCGCCACTCAGGCCGCCAACCTGCTGCTGATCTCCAGCATGTCGACCGCCGTGAACCCCGTGAAGGGACTGACACGGTCGGAGGCGCTCGAATGCTTGGCATCTCCTCTCGCGGACCTGAGCTTCTTCGAGGCCGCCATCGAGTCGCTGCAGAAGTCCGCCTGGTATATGCACAAGACGACCGAGGGCCGGATCTACTTCGACAAGATCGAGAACCTGACCAAGATGCTGGTCGGGATGGCTGAGCGCGCCCCCGAGCCAAAGGTGAAGGAGCTGGTCTCCACGCGGCTCAAGCAGATGTTCGAGCCGAAGCGGAAGTCTGCGTACAGCAAGGTGCTCGCCCTGCCGCTGATCGACGAAATCCAGGCCGACGTTCAGGCTGGCCGAGTCCTGGCCATCGTTCCCCCGGATTCATCCCTTCCGCCGGAAGAAGTGGTCAAGCTCTTCGACGGCCTGACGCGTAAGAACAACTTGCTCATCCTGTGTGGCGAGCGCTCGTTCGAGATGGACAAACTCTGGGAAGCCGCAAAGATGGTCTACGCGGCGGGTCAGGCGGAAGCACAGCGCCGCGTTGAGCGCGGCGGGCCGCAGTGGGAAGAGTTTGAAGACTTGAAGAAGCAGTTCGAACTGACCTTCACGGGCGTCGTGAAGACACTGTTCGACAAGCTGTTCTTCCCGTTCCAGACCCAAAACACGCCCCCGAAGCTACAGCCCCGCAACCTGGAGCAAAGCGGCGACACCAACGACGGCGAAGCGCGGATTGAGGCCACCCTCACCAAGGACCCGATCAAGCTTTACCTCGACTGGCAGGACCCTACCAAGTTCTCTGGCGTGAAGTCGCGCGTTGAGCGCCTGTTCGGAGCGCAGGACGACGTCGCATGGGCAGACATCAAGGACAAGGCTCAAACCGACTGCTCGATGTACTTCTTGCCATCGGGCGACCTTGAGAAGATCAAGACCCGCGCAATTAACGAAGGCCTTTGGGAAGACTTGGGCAACGGCTACGCCACCAAGAAGCCCAAGCCCAAGCAGGCCGGGGTTCAAGTCACGCCGGTCGGTAAGATGCAGGACGACGGTTCCACCGTCCTCCAGATCGGCATCATCAACGCGAGTCCTGACACCACAAGCGTGCATTACGCCGAGGACGGCGAAGTCACCGAGGCGAGCCCAAAGCTCAACGACGACAAGCTGACGACGAAGGCACTGCGCGTGGCCTTCCTGGCAGTCGACCACTCTGGCCGTACGCAAAAGGGCGCCCCCTACATCTGGCCGAACAAGCTGATGGTTCAGTGGGAGATTGCGCCAGGCGCACAGGGTAAGCGGGTCGTCACGTTGAAGGTGCTTCCTCGCTCCGATGTTCTCCGCTACACGCTCAATGGCGCCGAGCCGCGCAATGGCATCGGCTACACCGCGCCGTTCACTGTTGGCCCAGAAGCAGCCATCCTGCTGGTCTTTGCGGAGGCCAGCGGACTCGAAACCAAGGCGGATTTCCGCATACCGCAGGCCGCCGGTGGTGGTGGTGGTGGTGGTGGTGCGGGTGGTGGCTCCGGCGGTGGAGCGGAACCAGAGCCCCCGTTGAACAAGCCAGTTGCCTTCCCGACCCAGCGCAATGCCCAGATCACGTCCCGCGAGAAGGTGTTCACAGCGCTGGCCAAGGCCACAGAACGCAACATCGAATTCACTGATGTCGTCCTGCGCATCCAGGAGGGGTCCGCCTTCGGGCAATTTGGTCTGCAAGGCCAGTCTGCGAAGGCTGAACGCGTACAGCAAGCGCTGACCATGCTGGCGGTGGGTTTCTCACCCTCCACGCCGGTGACGATGCAGTTCCGAGCGCAGTTCCCCTCGGGTCAGGACCTGATCGACTTCGCTGGCACGCTTGAACTGAGCTATGCCGGCGACTGGAAGGAGGTCGAGTGACGCACCCATTGGTGACCGAAAATCAGCCTCAAAGCACAACCGCCCTGAAGGCCGCCGAGCCAGGCACGTTCACTGGCTTTGGTGCCAGCGCTGAATTCGGAGCTCATGTTTTTAAGGCGAACATACCGGCCGGGCGTGCCGGCGAGGTCGTGTTGACTGAAGACTACGGCTACCTCGCCGGACTGGAAGGCACGCCGGAGTTTGAAGTGCGTGCTCTCTTGCCCCGAGCGAAGTGGGGAAAGCTGGCCGACGCTGCGCGCAAGGACTTCAACGCGCGACTGCGTGCGCGAAAGGTTCCGCCGAGTTCCTGGAGGCCCCAGGACAACCTGCTGGATCGCATGCTCGGTAAGGAGCTTTGTGTCTTGATGTGGGCGGCGGAGCATGCGGGTGAAGAGCAACTAGATGCCATCTGCATGAAGTGGACGGCCCTGCGCCCAGAGGAACGCTGGTGGCTGTATGCAATGACCGCAGCCCAGGGAGGCCTTGCGGAGGACGGAAAGCGGGGGTGGCGCAAAGCGCTGTACTACGCCCTGTCCGACATCGATGCCGTTGAACCTAAAAGGCAAAGCGAGCGTTGATGGATGACCCGAGGACGATGAGTCTATTCGGCTGAAGACAGGATGAAGTATTGGGAGCAGAACACAATGACGACGGCGCACGAAATCATCCCCTTCAGTCTCAAGGACGCACCATCCCTGATTGAGAGGGTGTTACCGGTTCAGCGAATTTCAATCGACACATTTCGGGAGCGCGAGGCGAGACAGAGTCAAGCGCTGACGGGGCTTGGGTCCTATTGGAAGGGGCGCAAGCCGCTTATTCTAAATCGTGCATGTGTGCTCGGTACTCTGCTGCCCGCTTCCGATAGCCCTCAGGCTGATCTCGAGATTTTCGATTTGCTAATGGCTATGGACCCGATCAGCCTTTCCAAGCGTCGCGGACTGCCTAGGCCTAAGGACTTGGTAGCTGAATTGACGATCGATGATATCAGTAAGTGGTTTGCAACCACTCCACCTGAAGCATTGGCGAGCTTGCCTTGTTCGGCGCCGTTCAATTTGGAGGACTATAAATATGAGAGCGATCTCAGTAGAAGAGGTGATATTCGACTGCGTTGGCGTGACGATCTAAGCGAGGATCAGAAGCACCAGCTAGCCGTGCGCCTGCTGCCGTCGCAACCCTACCGGGTAACGGCCAGCACCGTTTCGAGAGCCGAGGAAGTCGGCGAGACCGTGCACACCCACATCTGGGACACCGTGAACGCACATCTCGGCACCAATGCCAGAAACCACGCCCAGTTGGTAGACCAACTGGGTGTCATGCGATTTGGTCATCGTCCCCGTGTCGCCGATACCTTTTCCGGGTCCGGCCAGATCCCGTTCGAAGCGGCGCGCCTTGGCTGCGATGTCTATGCGTCTGATCTAAACCCCGTCGCATGCATGTTGACGTGGGGAGCATTCAACGTCATCGGCGCAAGCGAGACCCGCCGTGCGCAGATCGAAAAGGATCAGAAAGCTCTAGTAGACAAGGTCAGGGCTGAGATTGACGCACTCCGAATTGAGACAGATGGCAAGGGGTGGCGAGGGAAGGTGTATTTGTATTGCCTGGAGGTTATTTGCCCTGAAACAGGATGGAAGGTACCGGTCTTGCCGACCTTGGTGATCAGTAAAGGTAAGCGAGTGGTGGCGCAGCTTGTTCCCGACAAAGCTCACAAACGCTACGGAGTCGAGCTGATAAGCAACGCCACTGACAAGCAAATGAAGGCAGCCGCAAAAGGTAGCTATCAGGATCAGTGCGTAGTCCATTCAATAAATGGTGTGGAGTACCGAAACAAAATTAGCACGATACGCGGCGATTACAGCGTGACTGTGGACGGCGCGCGAGTCGGAAAAAATCGATTGAGACAGTGGGAGATGTCTGATGTGGTTTTTCGGCAGGACGACATCTTCGACGAACGATTATACGCAATTCAGTGGATCAGGGACGATGGTAGCGGCCGGCCTGAATCGGAATTCCGTAGCGTCACCTCCGACGACGAAGCACGTGAGAAAAAAGTCATTCGCTTTGTTCAAGCTAATCTAGCGGATTGGCAGGCCAAGGGTTGGGTTCCGGACATGCGAATCGAACCCGGAGACAAGACAGACGAGCCGATTCGAACACGGGGATGGACCCATTGGCATCATTTATTTAATCCTCGCCAACTCTTGCTCTTTGCACTGCTCAGAGCCAGCGGAAAGCCAGAGACATTGTACTCAATGTTTCAAGTGATGAATAACAACTGCCGACTTAGTCGCTGGAACCCATTCAGCGGAGTTGGGCAAACAGTTGGGGTCTTTGATAACCAGGCACTCAATACTCTCTATAACTATGGAGCTCGCGGCTTTGCTTTTTGCGAAGGGCTCTTATCGGAGACACTGAAGTCCTTTTCGCTTCCTGGATCAGCCATAGTTGAAAATGGTCCCGCGAGCTCAATAGCGAGTCCCATTGATGTTTTCATCACAGACCCGCCCTACGGTGATGCAGTCAAGTACGAAGAGATCCTCGAGTTCTTCATCGCCTGGATCCGCAAGAACCCACCGCGGGAGTTTTCGAGCTGGGTATGGGACAGCCGGCGAGCACTCGCGATCAAGGGCGAAGACCATGACTTCAAGCTCAGCATGGTGTCGGCTTACAAAAGAATGGCTGATTGCATGCCAGATAACGGCCTGCAGATTGTCATGTTTACGCATCAGTCGGGCTCCATCTGGGCTGACATGGCCAATATCGTTTGGGCTAGTGGGCTTCGCGTTACAGCTGCCTGGTACGTGGTTACGGAAACGGATAGTGCTCTTCGAGAAGGGCAATACGTCAAGGGAACGATTTTGCTCGTGCTTCGAAAGCGGCTGCAGGAGCAAGACGCAGCGCGGGATGAATTGGCCTACGAGGTTGCAGAAGAGGTTAAGAGCCAAGTTGATCTTTTGACTGGCCTGAACAGGGACATCAAGGCGATCTATCGCGACGAAAACCTGTTCGAAGACGCAGATCTACAGATGGCGGGTTATGCGGCTGCCCTTCGAGTGCTTACGCGATACAGCCAGATCGACGGGGTCTCCATGACGCAGGAGGCCATGCGGCCACGCGTCAAAGGTCAGACAACGATGGTCGACGAGTTGATCGCGTTTGCGGTCAACATCGCCAACGAATACCTAGTGCCTGAGGGCGTAGATCGTGCGGTTTGGGAGAAGAGTTCTGGCATTGAGCGCTTCTACTTGAAGATGCTAGACATGGAATCCAAGGGGATTCACGTCCTGTCGAACTACCAGAACTTTGCCAAGGCCTTCAAGGTGCAGGACTACGGCGCCGTGATGGACGAGGTCAAGGCCAACCACGCGAACCTCAAGTCGGCCGCGCAGCTGGGCAAGCGCGGCCTGACCGCCAGCGAAGAGTTCGGACCGACGGTGCTGCGAAGCGTGCTTTACGCCGTCCACCTCCTTCAGGAGAACAAGGTCAAGTCTGAGGACGTCTTGCACCAGTTGCGTGACTTGGTTCCGGACTACTTCCGCGAGCGCGAGCGGATCACCGCGCTGGCGGACTATGTGAGCAAGAAGACCGCCAAGGCGCGGTCCGACGAAAGTTCGAACGCCATGGTGCTGCGCGACCTGGTCCGGCGCGAGCGGGTGTGACGTCTTGATCCAGCGGTTCTCATCTCTGCGGCAGCGCCTGGACCATGTGTTCCTGGCGGACCGCCTTCAAGGCGCCCGTTCTTACAAGCGGATTGCCGGCTACTTCAGGTCGTCCATCCTGGAGTTGGTCGGCGAGCAGATCGAAGACATTCAGGATGTGCGGATCGTCTGCAACAGCGAACTGGACCCGCACGACGTCATGGTGTCCAAAGCCGCACGTGAGGTCGCGCTGAAGGAGCGCTGGAACCAGGAGCCGATCGATACCGAGGCGTTCTTTCACCGGGAGCGGTATCGCCGCCTATACAAGCTGCTAAGCAGTGGACGTGTGCAGATCAAGGTGGTCCCGAAGAACCGGGTCTTCCTGCACGGCAAGGCGGGCGTGATTACGCTGGCAGATGGCCGACGTACGAGTTTTCTCGGAAGCATCAACGAGAGCCGGGCGGCTTTTGCGGAGAACTACGAGATCCTCTGGGAAGACTCTTCCGAAGAAGGCTGCCGCTGGGTCGACGAGGAGTTCGAAGCGCTGTGGGCCGAAGGGCATGACCTGCCCGATGCCATCCTCACCGAGGTCAAACGCATTGCCGAACGCGTGGAAGTCACCTTCGGCGACCTGCCGACGAGGGACATCCCCGCAGCGACGATGGTCGAGTCACCCATCTATCGAGGCGGTGAGCAGCTGCAGCCGTGGCAGCGGTCATTCGTCGCCACCTTCTTGCAGCACCGAGAAATTTACGGGAAAGCTCGCCTGCTGCTTGCCGACGAGGTGGGCCTAGGTAAGACACTGTCGATGGCTACGGCAGCGCTGGTCAGTTCGCTGCTGGGCGACGGCCCGGTACTGATCCTATGCCCCGCCACCTTGACCCTCCAGTGGCAGGCGGAACTGAAAGACCGGCTGGGGATCCCGAGCGGCGTGTGGGTCAGCAACCAGAAGTGCTGGCTGGACGCCGAAGGGCGCACGATCATGACGCGCGGCCCCGAGGACATCGCCAGATGCCCGTTCCAGGTGGCCATCGTCTCGACTGGCTTGATCGTTCACCAGTCCACTGAGGCGAGCGTCCTCAAGCGGGTCCGGGTCGGCACGCTCATCCTGGACGAGAGCCACAAGGCACGTCGACGCGGCCAACTGGGCGTCGATGAGCCGGAGCCCAACAACCTGCTGGCCTTCATGATGGAGATGGCCAACAACGCCCGACATGTGCTGCTGGGCACTGCCACCCCCATCCAAACAGCGGTCCGCGAACTGTGGGACTTGCTGATGATCCTGAACCAGAGCGCCGACTTCGTGATGGGCCGGGATCACGCTTCGATCTGGCGGTTCTGGCAACGTACACACCCGCTGATCACCGGCCAGGAATACGTGCCTGATGGAGGCGTCGCATGGGACCTTTTGCGCTCTCCCCTGCCCGCCAAGACGACACCCATGATGGACGACGTCTGCCGTCAATTGGTGCTGTCCATCCGCAGCGACTTGAACATGGCAGACACGCAGTTCCATGTGTCAGACGCCCCTACGGCCCTCACGCCGTTCGCCCGGTCGGATCTGCAGTCGGTCGTCAAGACGAACTTCTTCCAAAGAAACAATCCGTTTGTCCGGCACGTCGTGCTTCGGCGGCGAAAGACACTTGAAGATGCTGGCCTGCTCGAAAAGATTGCTGTCGACGTCCACCCCGACCCGGAAGCGCCCCCGGGGACGTATCCCGGCGTGACCTTTCTGGGTCGCGGCCTGATGACCAACCGCCCGTTTGAGTTGGCATACGAAGCCGCAGAGGCGTTTATCGACATCCTGAGCAAACGCACCAAGGGTGCCAAGCTCCTGCGGTCCGTGTTCCTGCAACGCATCTGCTCATCCTTCCAGTCAGGACGTTTGACGGTGGAGCGCATGCTGGAGAGACGCGTCGATACCAGTGACGACAACCCGCAGATAGAGATGGCGGAGCTTGGGGCGCTGCAAACCTTGACCGATGAAGAGGTCGGCTACCTGGAAGCCATTCGCGACGAACTCACTCGTGCGGAAGCCGTGGATCCGAAGTTGAACGCTGTCCGCTGGTTTCTCAGTCAGCATCGCAGCGGCGGGCAAACTTGGAGTGAGCTGGGCTGCATCATCTTTTCGCAGTACTACGACACAGCTCACTGGGTTGCCACCGAGCTTGCCAAGGACTTTCCCGACAAGGTGGTCGCCGTCTATGCCGGCGCGGGCAAAAGCGGCCTGTTCCGGGATGGTGAGTTCATTGGCGTGGAACGCGACCGAATCAAGAAGCTGGTCAAGACCCGAGAAGTGCAGCTGGTCGTGGCGACCGACGCGGCCTGCGAGGGTTTGAATCTTCAGACGCTCGGAACGCTGATCAATATTGACTTGCCCTGGAACCCGTCACGTCTAGAGCAACGCCTCGGTCGCATCAAGAGGTTTGGTCAGGCGCGAGATACGGTGGACATGCTGAATCTCACCTACCACGCTACGCGGGACGAGGATGTCTACAACCCCATCTCGGCGCGCATGAAAGATCGGTTTGACATCTTCGGCGGCCTGCCCGATTGCATCGACGACGACTGGATCGAGGACATCCAGGAGTTCGAGGACATGGCTCAGACGCACCTGCATTTGCGTGGGCAGATCTCGAACATTTTCGAGGAGATGTGGGGGGCAACCGTTAGCAGCGAGCAGAACCGGTGGGAGGAATGCACGCGTGTGCTTTCACGGCGCGACATCCAGCAGGTCATGGGAACTCCGTGGCGATGAGATCTAAGGCACACCGATGAGCACTTTCGACAGCACCAAGCGGCTACTGCCGGAGATCCTTGCGCAGATCGCGAAGGGGAACATTCAACTTCCCGACTTCCAGCGCGGCTGGATCTGGGACGATCAGCACATCCGCAGCCTCCTGGTGAGCATCGCTCGCTCCTTTCCGGTTGGCGCAGTAATGCTTCTGGAGACGGGTGGTGATGCGCGATTTCAGGTCCGGCCTATCGAAGGGGTCACTCTTCCTTCCGGCAACGTCGACGCCGAACTACTGATCCTCGACGGTCAGCAGCGCCTCACCACGCTGACCCAGGTCCTTGCCCTAAAAAACCCAGTGAAGACGCGTACCGACAAGGGGAAGCCGATCCAGCGCCACTACTACTGGAACATCCAGGTCGCTTTGGAGGGCGGCGATCGGCTTGAGGACGCTATCGAAGCGCTGGAGGAGGACAAGGTCAAGCGGACCAACTTCGGCAGGGACGTTGAACTTGACCTCAGCACCACTCGAAAGGAGTGCGAACAACTCTACTTCCCCTGCAATCAGATTCTGAACTCGGATGCTTGGGAAGAGGCCTTACAAGAGCACGCGCCAGAGAAATTCGGGCTTTACATGCAGTTTCGTCGACAGGTCCTGAATGCCTTTCGCAACTACCAGCTCCCTGTGATCCAGCTTGGCAAGGCCACGAGCAAGGAAGCTGTCTGCCTCGTATTCGAGAAGGTAAACACCGGAGGTGTGCCGCTCAACGTTTTTGAGTTGGTGACTGCCACATATGCAGCCGACAGCTTCAACCTCCGCGATGACTGGTACGGGAACGCGGACCGCAAAGTCACGGGCCGGTACGCGCGTCTGTGCAAGGAACCCGTGCTCTCACAGGTGGAGTCGACGGATTACTTGCAGGCCGTTTCGATGCTGCACACGCTCGATCTTCGGCGAGCAGATGTTGCAGCGGGAAAGAACGGGAAGGCTGTTCAACCGGTGAGCGCGAAGCGCGCATCGATTCTCGCAATGCCATTGGCTGCCTACCAGGCGTGGGCCGACGAGGTGGAGGCAGGATTTTTTCTCGCGGCAAAGTTTCTGCGCAAGGAGTGCGTCAAGAACCCTCGAGAGTTGCCATACCGTTCACAGCTTGCCCCACTTGCCTCCGTGCTCGCGCATCTGCGTGAGCGCTGGCTCGAGCCGCGCATCTATCAAAAACTTTCCCAGTGGTACTGGTGCGGCGTACTTGGCGAGTTGTACGGGAGCACGATTGAAACCCGAATTGCCAACGATGTCGAAGATCTGCTGAACTGGATCGACGACGACGGCAGCGTGCCGCGCACGATCTCCGAAGCATCGTTCAGCCCTGACCGGCTCGACACAATGACGTCCAGGCTCTCGGCCGCTTACAAAGGCCTCAACATGCTTGTTCTAAGAGAAGGCGCGCAGGACTTCTTCTGGAAGGCGAAGATTCAGGAACTGGACGACGAAGAGCTTGCTCTCGACATTCACCACATCTTCCCGCAAGACTGGTGCGAGAAGAAGGGAATGAAGCGGGCCGTCTACAACACGATCGTCAACAAGACCCCGATCTCGTACAAGGCAAACCGCATGATTGGCGGCAACGCACCGTCATCGTATTTATCAAAGCTCCAAACGCATGCGCAGGTGCAGCTCGACGACGAGCAGATGAACTCGATTCTGGGCACTCATTATGTGGACCCCGCCACGCTGCGAAGTGACGATTTCAGCGCCTTCTATTCCGCCCGAAAAGCTGCTCTGGTCAAGATAGTTGAACGGGCCATGGGCAAGGCCGCTGCTGCGTCAAACCAAGGGGCTGACGGCCCAAATGCTTCAGACGACGGGAACGATGCCAATCAATGATTGACGAGGCTGGTTAGCCTGGCTTGGGCATTCGCAAGCATGTCCAATCGCAGGTTGGGCGTTATGTAGGTGGACAGGTGATGCAAAGTCCAATTGAGGATTTCGGCCCTGCGCAGCGGGTTCTCAGCCGCGTCGTACTTTTCGCGGTAAAGGTCTAGCTCTTCGAGTGCCCGCGCAAGGGCCACCCTGGCTCGGGCAAGCGCTTCTTTACCGTCGTTTTCTGCCAAGCGTTCCGCCCAATTTGTTTCATTCATTGCAGTGTTCCTCACCAATCTCAAAGTGGTCGCGGAGGCACCATTTACGCGCTGTTTGGAACTTAAGCCAAGCGAATCCCGATGCCAAAATCACGTCTCTCGCCCAGAAGCAATGCGGCCTCAGCTTCGCGCCTGTCGATCAGGCCGGGTAGCACTTTTCCGCCGCCATAGATCCATCTGCGCAGTTCAGTGGCTGCCCCTGACCAGTCGCACTGATTGACCCGCCGCCGCAACTTCGACGCCTGCAGCCGACCGGCGCCGAGGTTGAACGTGAAGCTCACCAGCGCGTCGAACTGGTTCTGGGTGAGCGGGACGGTGATCAGTCGGCGGACTGCGGCTTCGGCGATGGCGAGGTCGCGGCGGAGGAGTTCGTGGCTTCGGCTTCGGTGATCGTGCCAATCTGCTAGCCCGACTGGATCACGTGGCCGTAGCCGATCGTGGGCTTGCCTGCCAGGCAGCGGTAAACGGTGGCGCAAAAGCTTTCGAAGCGCTTGATCAGGGCGATGCCGGCGTCGCTAGATCGCGTCCCGGTCCGAGACGACTCTGAGTTCGTCGGTGAGCACTGCGTCAGAGTGGTAAAGTCGGGCGGTCGGAGCGCCGACATGGCGTGTCCGACTCGCGACCGACGTCAGCGTGGATTCGGCAAACGGGAGCTAATCGAAATGATCGCCAGGCGACTATCGGCCGCTACCAAGACGATTCAAACCGAGAACAACCTTCTGCTGCTCCAATTCCTTTCCATCGGTGGCATCGTTGCATCGCGGAAGGAGTGGGCAAAGGGCGCCCTGGACTGGCTGAAAGCGGCTGGGCGCAGCGACTACTTCAGCAACTTGATGACGGCAACACACTCGGTAGACGGTCGCTGCTTGACGGTGCTGCGTGTCGGTAGTCGCGACCAGATCAGCATCACCGAATTCGGGCGCAAGGTCCTTGAACTTGGCCAACCCGTTTGGATTCGGGGAGGCGGATGGTTCGCTGGGGTCAGCGATGAGTTTGAGGTGCGGGTCTCGGAAGTTGCCCCTCGAGAATTGCACGCCCGCATCGACTGACGGTGACGTCCAGCAATAAAATTCGCACCGAGCAAGCTCGCCGGCAGGTCGATCACGATCAACGGATATGCAGGGTAGCACGGCGCATTTCGCGCGATGCCTAGTACCGGGGATTCCCATGAAGATTCTTACCGCCGATACGGAATCTGAGTCACTGGAGTCGAAGCGCCCAGAGGGCGGAGTTGACTGGCAGCTCGTTGCCTCCGGCGGTTGGTCCGAGGGAATGTACAACTCAGGTCATATCGAATACCTCATTGCGAATGTGGGTCCGGGCAAGCGGGTCATGGAATAGCGCTTTGTCGGCTGCTTGTCTGTTGAACGTCGTTGGAGTGGAAATCGTGAGTCCGAATCTGGTGTCGCAGGAAGAGCTTGTTGCGCTTGGCTGGACCAAGCGGCAGATCGAGGCGGCATTGGACGAGCCCGATGAAGTGGGACCGTCCGGCCATTGGTTGAACACCAGCGGCAAGCCCTACTACGACCGTGATCGAGTTGCCGTCGCTGCCTACTGGATCGGCCTGCGGAAGGAGCGACCGACCGACGCGCAGTGGCAGGAATGGTCGGGGGTGCTCCGCCGATATCGCTGCCGGTGATGCGTGCTGACGTGCACCGGCTTGCCGAGGCCTGCCAGCCTGGGGTCACCGATCGATTCTGGTCGTTGCGCCTGTCGCATCCCGTCATGGGGCGGCAACCTGGTACACGGCGGAGCGAAGATCTTCTGATCGAAGATTGCCTGATCCGGCTGGCCAACGCTGCGTTCGGAACCGACGTCGCAAGTGCTGAGGGCCTGGAGACGTTTCTCAGAGAGAAATCGACAACCGCCGCTGAGGTTCTCGGGGATGGCTGGCCTGAAGACATCGTCGTTCGGCCTGCAAGACGAGCCAGCTATGTCTCTAGGGCGACTAGCAAGAAAGCCATGCAACGCTTCGTCTGCGAGCTTTCTCTCGTTCATGTCGGATCTGTCACGGGCCCGCTCGGCCAGACCGTGAATCTTCGCGAGTTTCTGGTGTACGCGCCGCGAATGCGGTTCGACCGCAGGAGCAGCGCTGACGCTTGACTGCCCGGATCGGAGGCTGCGTCGGGGCCAGATAGAGTTTTCGCCTCTACCGGTAATCGGTGAGACACCGGGTCAAGTCCCCAAAAAGGCGCCCACCGCGTTCGCCGTACGGTGTTCACAGGTAGATGCAGGTGCCGTCATCTTCGATGTCGCCTAGGAACTCAAGTTTGTCGGTCACCCTCTTCGGAACTGGTCTATCTGGTCGAAGACTCGGTCGAGCCGACGCGCTTTCAACGCATTTTGGACGTGTCACCGACCGGGTCAATCTGCCGAGGTCAGAAGCTCGCACCCATCATCCCCGCCTCCTCCTCCCGCCTCGCTACCAACCCCTTCAGCTTCTTGCCGTCCGCATAAACCCACCGCAGCAACTCGCTGCGCCAGCGCCCAGTTGCCTTGGTTGATCCGTCGCCGCAGCGTGGATTTTTCCAGCGCGCCTTCGCCGACGTTGAACGTGAAGCTCACCAAGGCGTCGAACTGGCTCTGGGTCAGCGGTACGGTGATCAGTCGCCGGACTGCGGCCTCGGCGATGGCGAGGTCGCGGCGGAGGAGTTCGATGGCTTCGGCTTCGGTGATGGTGCCGAACTGCTCGCCCGGCAGGACCACGTGGCCGTAGCCGATGGTGGGCTTGCCTGCCGGGCAGCGGTAGACGGTGGCGCAGAAGCTCTCGAAGCGCTTGATCAGGGCGATGCCGGCGTTGCTGGTTCGCAGCAGTGCGTTGGGTCCGCTCATTTGCGACTCCGCGCGCGCTGGATGGCTCGGCCGCCGAACCAAAAGCTCATGACGGTGGCGAACAGGGCCTGGGTCTCGCCATCCCAGATCACTTGCAGTGCGCTGGCGAAGGTCAGGTCCTCGGCTTGTGCCAGCGTGACAAGCGAGGTCAGCTTTACCGCGGCGAACAGGCCGAAGAAGGCGTAGGTGATGACCGGCCGCACGCTGGACTGCAGGCCCTCAACCCAGCGCACGCCGCTGTCGCGGTTGGCGTAGTTGTAGACCTGTTCGGTCTCCTTGATGTCGGCGTTGATGTTGAGCTCGTCCAGCTTCTGCGTGTGGCCGAGCTTCTGCAGTTCGACCTGCCGATCGAACATCGCCAACTGGTGCTTGCGGTCCTCCTTCTCGCGCTGCAGCTTGAGGATTTCCGGGAACGCGCTGGCCGCAAAGCCGAGCAGGCTGCCAAGCAGGGTCATCATGATCAGCGCCCTCCGAACAGCTTGAAGTGGATGGCGGCACTGGTCGCCAGCGCGATCACCAGCGCGGTGGTCAGCATCTTGATGACTGTCTGCCAGGCCGTGTGCTTCGCGGCGTTGTACGCATCGAGCAGGCCACGCAGCGCGCGGATGTCGTGGGCGGCGTCGTCGCCTTCGAGGCCGACGTCGGCGAGGGCTCGGCGGGCGCCGAGTTCGGCGGCGTGCTCGAGCATTTTCTGAAACTCGTGGATCGGCATGGACACCGTGCCGCCTTCGATCACGGGGGTGACCATGGGTTGTCTCCTGGTAGCGGAAATGAAAAAGCCCGCAGTGAGCGGGCTGTGGGAAGGCCTTGCGGCCCGATGGAGCAGCGATCGCGCGGATCAGATTTCGATGACTTCCAGCGGCAAGGACGGCGCTTCGCCTTGGATGACGCCATCCCGGACGAACACGGTCTGGCCCAGCGTGGCTTCGCCACGTCCGTGGACCAGCCCGCCGCCCGGCAGGGCGATCACGGCGCGGCTGGCGTCGACCTCGACCACGATGCCGGCTTGCAACGGTGGATCAGGCAGCAGCTGTCGGAACTGCCGGTAGATGTTATGCACGGCATTCCACCCCGAGGGTTTGCCAGACCTCCGGGAAGTCGGCCTCGATGCGCGTGGATCGCACCAGGCCGAGTCGAGACACGCTGCCGTCCTGGTACTCGACGAAGGTGCCCGGCTCGACGATGCCGGTTTCCGGCAGCACGGGCAGGCGCAGGCCCACTTCGAACTGCGGACCGGTGTCGGCCAGGATCGCAGTGCCGCGCTGGCGTGCCGCGGCGGCCTCGGTGATCAACGCGTCGACGACCATCGGCGCGATCACGTTTCCGGCCGTGCCGGTGCGCGTGACCTGGCCGAGCACGCCCGCGCTCTGGCCGGATACAAACACCCGGTTGTAGGCGGGCTTCTCCAGCCAGCGCAGGGACTCGCGCGAGACCGCGTCGACCGGCAGGACCAGATCGGGGGTCACCGCATGCCAGTCCCAGGGCGCCACGGGATAGCGGTGGCGCACGCGAAGGATCGCCTCGGACGGATGCGGCAGCAGATAGCCACCGGGCGCCTCAGCAATGGCGGCCAGTGCATCGATCCAGGTGCCTTGTTGGGCGAACACGCCCGCCGGCACATTCCAGTCGGTCAGGCCCCAGTCGATGGTCCAGCCCAGTGGTACGCCGTTGATCGTCAGCACATCGTCCATCAACTGACGGGCCGTGCGCGGTTGTGGGATTGGCGAACGTTCATCATCGGCGCGTAGGGCGCCGGACAACGCCGCCGTGCGCCCGCGCCCGGACAGACGCAGGCTGGCCTCGCCGAAGCTGCGGTCACGGGTCAGGTTCTCGGCCAGCACCCGAAAATCGGTGCCGTTGACGTGCGCCACGAGTTCCACCGGGGGCGCGCCATCGGCGGGTGCAATCAAGGCTTCGGCAATGGCGGGCAGCGTGGCCTCGAAGCCCCAGGCCCAGGAGTCGACGTCGAGACTCAGCGACAGCGAGATCACCGGCACCGGCATACCATCCGGCCATCGATGCAGCGTCACATGGTTCAGCACGACATAGACCCTTCGAATCGGAACGACGACCGGACCGTCTTGGCCGGGCCCAGGGTGGTTTTCGCAGACGAACAGCAGATGGCCGTTCGTCGCCGCCAGTGCGGCAAACCGCAGGGTCGGGTTCGGGGTGTAGCAGGGAACGATCGGTGGATCGGGGTCGTCCGGGCGTACTGGAGGGCGCCCTGGCGGCGGCCGCATCGCGTTCTGCCAACGCGCGGCCATCCAGCGGCGCATGGCTGTGGCGACCTGGATCACTTCGAAGAAGCGCAGGCCCGGATAAGCCTGGGCCATGTCGAAGCGAGAGCATATTGGCTGACGACGATCTCGCAGGCCGTCTTGATGGAGCACACGGCGCTCCATCGCGTCCATGCGGGCTGCATTCGCATAGGCCACCGGGCCTGCCGTTCGCAGGTGGAGTGATTCGCTATGCGCGATCCGGAGCGCGCCCGGCGATTGCTGGACCGCACCGTGAAACCGCGCTGTCGCCGACACCGGTGCGCGCACCAACGTCGCCGCGCGCCGTGTCGTCACGTTGGCATCGTGCGATTGCCCCGTTTGCCTGGACGCGCGCGCCTGCGACGAGTGGCTGGCCGTGGAGGTCGTGCGGTGCTCGGCCCCGTCCTCGAACCCACGCCCGCGTTGCCAAGCCGACCCGGTGCTGCCCACCAGCGGACGCGCGGCCCGAGAGGCGTAGCGCGCCTCGGCGATCATCTCCATCGCCGGAAACGTCGCGACTAGCGTCGCCGACGCGTTCGGAATGGCCAGCGCTTCGAACCGCAGCGCCGGCAGCGTTCCGACCAGTTGGGCATCGATTGGCGGATGCGATCCAGCCGGATCGCCACCCAGCACCAGATGCGCGCTGGCCGGGGGATGGGCAAAGCGCAGATCGACAGCCGCCATCGGATATCACCCCAGCAGGCCCGTCAGGATCCGGGTGTAGCCGCCCGCGTACAGGGTCGTAGTCGGCAGGCGCAACTCGGCGGTCCCATTGAGATCGGACGCATCGCAATCCCAGGCCAGCGCGCCCATGCCATTGACGATGCGTGCCCAGGTCACCTCGCCCGTGACCAGGATCAGCGCTTCGTTGGTCGGGGTGATTTCGAGAACGCCATCGGCAACCGTGCCCAACGGCTCATCCAGCACGATTGAGGCCAGCAGCGGCCCCTGCGGCGGCGCGCCGAAGCTCGGACGCGGCCCTGCGTAGAGATGGGCGCGCGCCTGCTCGATGCCGAGCGCCAAGAACGTAATGACGCCCTGCAACCGGTAGTTGTTGAGGTCGTTGGAGATCTGGATCACGACGACGCTTCCGTCATCGGTTCGGCGCGCAAGTTGTCGGCGATCACCGCCCGGAAGTTGTGCTTGTGGTCGTAAGCGATCACGACGAAGCGCGGCACCTCGCTGATCCGGTCGAATCGATAGACCCCGGTGACCGCGTCGCTCCAGGTCTCGCGCACGACGGCGTAGGTACGCTCATCGAACAGCAGCACCCGCCGCGACACCGGACGGTCCTCCGGCAGGTCCTTCTCTTTGACCGTGCCGGTGATGTGGTGATCGCCGGCGTAATAGTGATTGCGCGTGCCGGCCAGACGATGGAATGCGCGATGCGAGAACCGCAACAAGGCGGCGAGATCCGGCACGGGCTGCGTGCGTCCGAGAACGGCGGGCAGTCCCCGAAATCGCGCCAGCGGTGCGTCTGGCAAGGCACTGGGCATGCCACCGGCGACGCGATGCACGCGCAGAGTCAGGCCGTAGCCGTAGATGCTCGGCCGGAAGCTCGCGTAGTGCCGCTTGTAGCCTTCCCACAGCACGTCGCCGTTTTCGCTGAGGCGGTACTGCCAGACGCCGTCGACGCCGCGCTTCACGTCAACGCGAATTGTCCGGCGTGCGCCGGTCACCGCCCAGGACGCTGGCGCGTGCGCGATCTGTTCGTAATGGTTGCCGTCGGCATCCCAGAAGCTGTGATGCCACTGCTGCGCCCAGACGGTTAGACGGTGGCCCTGGTAAGTGCCCGATCCGGTCCATAGCCAGAAGCCAAAGCAGGTCGAACTGTATGTGACCGCCATGACTTCGGCATCGATCTCGAACCAGAAGTTCTCCGCGACCTCGGCCGCATCGATGCGCCAGAAGTTCTGTGCGTGCGTGAACACCAAGTCGACTGCTTGCGCGCCTTCGCTCCAGGTGGCCGTGATGCCGCCCGCCCCGCCACTGCTGGCAAAGCCCGCAGGAATGCCAACGTCGAAGCTCTCGTCCAATGGATAAGCCACGGATCAGGGCCTCCATGGCCCCGTGATGTCGAACGCGAACCCGCTGGTGTTGCCCTCGTGGGCGTAATTCAGCGTCACGATGAGGAACTTGCGCCCGGGGTAACCCAGGACCTGTTCGATCAGCGTCATATGCGGGTAAGGCTGGTTCTGGTGAATCCAGTACATGCCGGGCAGAAACCCGCGCAGGTGTCCGCTGCCTTCGCGCAGATAGATCGGATGCAGGATCAGGCCGTAGTCGGGACCGTTCGGGAACGGGATGGCGCCCGAGCGACCGGAGATGTTCTGGTTGTTGCCGTCGTTCAACGAGAACAGGCCCAGGCGAACGTTGCCGCCGACCTGGGTGTAGTCGCGCATGCAGATTTTGCCGGTGGTGTGCAGCGAGTGTGCTGAATAGCACTCCTCACTCGGATAGCTGATCGGCCACGCACCGACGGTCTGGTAGCGATCCGAGGCAGTCAGGAAGGACGCGTAGTTATCGCCCGACTTGTAGCTATCGCAGTCGGTGAATGTGTAGAGCACCCGCAGATCACCACCCCAGCCGGAAGCGCAGGCGAGGAAGAATCCGCGGTCGTCGCCGACCAGCACCCAACTGCGCGCACCCGCGCCGGGTTCGCCGTAGTTTTCGGCGGTGTTGTTTCGGGCGAAGTACCACTTGAACCAACCCGAGTACATTGACGCGCCGCTGCCGGAGGGCAACTCGTTGGCATTCGGGGCCGCCGGATCGAACGGTGCACGCGCGCCGACGAAGGTATCGATGTCGACCATGTCCTCGGCCAGCGTCACTCGACCGAACTTCGCCCAGGTGGTGGTGTATCCCGCGGGCAAACTGTCGTCGACACGCAGAAACGGTCGGGTCGAGAGCGGATTGGGGCTGCGATAGGCGCGCTTGTTCTCGCCGGTGAAGGCGATCTCCAATCCCAGCGGCGCGATCTTGGCGGTGATCCCGAGCACCGTGGTCGCGGGCGATGCGGGCTCACCCGAAACGCTGAAACTGATGCTGTTTGCCGTGATGGCGGTGATCGTGAACTCGCCGTTGTACGCAGGCTCCTCGCAGCCCTCGATGCACACCACGTGGTCGACCCGAAAGCCGTGGCCCGAACTCATCGTTGCAGTGGCGGTGGTGCCCTCGCGCGCAAGTTCGAGCACCGGTTTGAGATTGAAACCGTTGACCAGCAGTGCGTCGAGCATCGCCGTCAGGCTGCCCCAGTTGTTGGTCAGCACCGGCGCGCCCACCATGTTGCTGTGCATCCATTTGACCTTGTTGCTCATGAATCGGACTCCTGAAATTCAATGACCAGTCAGGGCCGATCCACGTCGCCGCGCACCAGCAAGGTGAAGGAATCGCGGGTGACGGTTTCGGGGCCCTGCTGGATCGTTCGCACCACCCACACCGGGAACAGCGCGCCGATGGTGTTGAAGCGCAGCACGTTGCCGGCCGCCCAGCCCGAGCCCCAGCCGAGGGCGCGCAGCGTGAAGTAGGGTTTCGCCGTCGCTGGATTGATCGGCGCCAGATCGTTGGCCGTGGTGCCCGTGGCGATCACGCCGACGTGTTCGCCGATGACCTGAAACGCCGTGGTGTTGGTGAACTGGACGGCCCAGCGTTCGGTGATGGCACCGGCGTTCGTTACCGTGATCGGCGCCAGCACATCGTTGAACGTCGCGGTGGCGGCGTTGCCGGTCAGGGCGTCGGTGAACGCGCCGTTCCACGTCGCCTGGTCGAACAGCGTCGACACGTACGCGCGCAGATCGCCCGAGACCAGCGCGGAGGAAATGCGCGAACCGGTCGGATAGTCGTGCGTGATCTGCCGGGTGAAGGCCAGGCGCCCGGAGATCTGCACGTCGGACACTTGCGCCATGTCCTCGATGCGATGCTCGACCGTGACCGGCTGGGCGAGGCCGGTGACGCTCGTGAACGTCACCCGCCCCGCTTCCAGGTCCACCGTGTATCCGGCGGTGATCACGACGCCGTTGGCATCGAGCACGCGCACCCGCGACAGTCGCACCCGGTCGCAGTCGATCACCTGGCCGGCGCTCGCGGTAAACGGGCCGACCGTCTCGGTGTGGCCGATCACCGCGAAGTCGCCCATCCGAAAGATCGGCACGCGCCCGTCCTGGGGCAAGCGGACCGGATCGAGACCGATCAGATCGGCATCGAGCGGCAAGTAGGAATACGCGACCGCGTTGTACTTGATGGTGTCGGCGAACACCGGCGCCGGTTTGAACACCTTGGGCACGCCGTCGAGCACGACGACCGCATCAGGATCGAACCAGATCTCGTCCTCGTTGCCGGCAGCGACCACCCACGACCCGAAGCGCGCGCGGACGACGCCGGTCTCGTAGTCGATGGCGCCGGTGATGCCCGCGCCAGCGATGATCCCGTGGTTGTCGGCACTGACATTGATCGTGCCGCCGGTCAGTCTCGTGGCGAGCAGTTGCAGGCTCGACGGCCGCACCGGCGAGGCCGGAATGCGGAAGGTGACCTCGTCGACCGGCGTGCCGTCGAGACTGGTCAGCAGCGAGCGCAACTGGATCGCCGTGGGCTGGCCGGGCACCCAGGCGGTGAGCGTCACCGCGCCGGTCGCGTAGTTGATCGCGCCCGCCAACGTCGCCGCGCCGTTGACCGGGTTCAGGTCGTAGTAGAGGCTGCCGAGGCGGTCGAAGTAGGTCTTGCCGCCGAGCGTGAAGCCGGCACTGCCGGGCACGATGGGTTCGGCGAAGCTCGGGGTGAGATCGAGCGCCAGGCCGCTCGCCGTGAAGGTCTCGGTGACCGAGTTCGAGGTGCCGGTGGCGCGATAGCGCACCTTCGCCCACGCCGTCTCGTCGATGGGCATGGAAGCACCCGCGGTGATGTACTCCCAATGCGAGAACACGTTGCGGTACACCGGAACGAGGGTGCCATCGGCAAGGCGCGTGAGTCCGATCTGGGTCACCAGATAACGGGCGACTGGAATGCGCACCGTGGTGTCGGGCAGGAAGCGCAGTACGCCGGTGGCGTAGTTCACGGTGCCGTAGACAACGCCTTGCGTGTCCTTCAGGTTGCCATTGCGGTCGTCCCTGACGATCTTGATCGGATCGACGGGTTGCACCAGTTGCAGTTCGGCCGGCGTGGTCGAGATGTAGTCGAAGGTCTCGATCAGCAGGTTCCACTCCAGCTCGACCGTACCCGGGATCAGGCCGTCGAACTCCACCTCGACGTCGATGCGACCAGTGCCATCGCGCATCGGTGCGTGGAACTCTTCCTCGGTCGGCGGACCCCAGGTGTAAGCGACGTTGTAAGTCTGACCACCGGCCGGCAGCGCGGCCGGCGTCAGTTGGATCAAGCCGGACTGATAGTGGATGGTGCCGGTCGCCGCGCCGGTGATGCGTCCTGCGCCATCGTCCGTGGCGGTGCGCGGCGCGCCGTCATTCCAGGTGATGGTCACGGACTGCGGCGTGATGCCAGCCTGTGCCAGTTGCAGCGTCACTGCCGGTGGCGCGACGGTCTGGTCGGATCGGTTGAAGTAGTTCGCCTTGCCGCCCCACGCGTAGACGATCTCACTGCCCACATCGGGCAGCGCGCCCACCGTCACGGCGACCGTGCCGGAGCTGTAGTTCACGGTGCCGACGCCGTACTCCGGACTGCTGCCCTTGAGCACGCCCGCGCTGTTGTCGCGCAGGTCGTACCACTTGCCCTGCGCGCGATAGCTCACCTGCAAGGTGCCAGGCGCGGGGCTGGGCAGGATCGTCAGCACGTAGTTGTAGGCGCGGTTCTCGATGTCGACGCGCACGCCAGCGGTGTCGGCCACGCGGATCGGCGCGGCCGCGGGGCGGAAGGTGATGGTCTTGTTGCCGGCGTAGTTCGGCGCGCTGGTGGCCATCGCCACCTGGCCGCGCGCGTAGTTCACCGTGCCGATGACCGTGGCGCCGGCCATCAACTGGCCGCCGTTGTCGGTCAGTGTTGCGCCGCTGACGCTGATCGACAGGGTTCCAGGCTGGATCGCATTGCCGACCGACAGGATCGTCGCGGCGCTGAACGCGACCGAGGTCGTGTAGCTCACCGTGCCGTTCGCCGACTCGACCAGGGCTTCGGACGTGCCGCCCGCGGTCAGATCGAGCAGCGGCGTTTCAGTCTGGGCCGACGGCACCAACTGGGTGAAGATGCTGGTGACGCTGGCCGCCACATCGCCGATGGCGATCGGCTGGGTGGTCTTGACCACGCCGCAGTACTTGGCCGCATCGGCAACCACGGTGTCGCGCGTTTTGGTCTTGCCCGCCACCATCGTGAACAGGCGGTCCGGCGGGGAGCCGGGGAAGTCGAAGCGCAGCGCGTCCGACAGATCACAGGTGACGACCACCGCCTCGTAGTCGACGATGCCGCTGCCCGAGCCATAGCTGAAGGTGCGCGTCTCCGACGCCACGCGGGTGACTCGGATGTACTGCGCAAACTCGTTTGCCAGTCCCTCGTTGGCGACCAGGTACAGGGTCTTGCCGATGGCCGGCAGTTCGGCGCCGACGCGCTGGAACAACTGGATGCTGCGCTGGCCGGTGATGTGGTTCTCCAGCAGATAGCCGTTCCACAGCGAGCCCTTGTTGAGATAGGCCTCGATGCGGTCGCGCGCATTGGTGCGGCGGTCGAACACCTCGTCGGTGGAGAAGATCGTGACCGCGACGCGCGGATCGCTCGGCGCTTCGGCCACGATGACGTTGCCGCCCAGATAGGTGTCGGTGGTGTTGGTCTGGATGCTGGCGAAGACCTTGCGCAAGTTGACGCGGCCACCGGCGCGGTCCATCTCCGAGATGTCGTTGAACAGCGAGTTGCTCGCGCCATCGACGATGACGGTCGAGGTGGGTGCGCCGCCGCCTTCGGCAACGTCGTCCATGACCTGGCTGGCAACGAGCTTCACGTCGCCTACGAGAATGGGCATGAGGATCCTGTGGGTGTCAGAGCTGCAGGAATCGCAGCGTCAATCGGTAGCGGTCCGCGTCGGATCGCGCCGGGAAGCCCAGTACGGGCTCTGCGTCGACGCAAAGGTCGGCGTGGCGAAAGGCCACCTCGAAAGTGCGGTCATCGTGCAACCGCAACTCGAATCGCCCGTCGTCGAGCGTCAGGGGCAACGCCGCCCACTCATGCAGCGTGGCCACGGTGGCGCGCGTGACCCAAGCCATGTCGCTGGGACCGACCAGCGTGATCGGCCTGCCGGCCTGCCGTGTCGCCGACTGCACCAGCAGCGCGCCAGTGATCAGGTAGGTGGTTGACGCGACCGCCGGCGTCCACGCGTGCTCGTCGGTCCACAGCAGATCGTCCGGCAGGGTCAGTGTCTGGCCGGATGAGAGTTGGCGCAGTTCCATGGGTCAGGTTCGGGATTGCGCTTCGCGCAGCAGATCCAGCAATCGCGACTCGTCGCGCGCGGGGATCGTCGCGCTCACGGTACGTGCTCCGCTGGCCAGTTCGACACGAATGGTCTTGCTGGGTGGCGGCGCGTCGTTCCAGTCGAGCCGCGGTGTGCGACGCGGCCGCAAACCCGGTGCCGTCAGCTCGTCGAAGTCGGTCGGCATGTTGCGCAATGTGGTGGCCACCCGCGTCGACGCCGCCGGACTGACCAGCCCGCCGCGCGCATACCCCTGGATCTTCGAGGCGACCGCTTTCGCCGGTGCCTTCATGGCGTTGATCGCGGCAAAGAACCCGGCGCCCAGTCGTTTGACGGATTCCCGGCTGACCACGTACTCGCCGGGCGTCAGCATCGCCGGCACGGTGTCCGATTTGGACAGGCCGCCGCGGGCGAAGTAAATCTGTCGTTCGGTCTCCCGATCGATGTACTCCATCAGTTGCCGCTCGAGATCCACGCCGGCGACCTGCGCCTGCGCCATCGCCGTGCGCCAGCGCCCCTTGATCGTGTCGACCGAGCCTGACTCCAGGCTGGTCAGCTTGCGGACTCGCAGCAGGCGCTGGAGATAGTCGCGGTCGTGGAATGCCTGAATGTCGATCGGATCGGTTCTCAGGCTCTGGGTGCCCATCGGGAGCCTCCAGTTCATCCGCTCCATGTGCGCCCGGCCGATCCTCGCGCCCTGCAGGCCGAGTTCGATCAGCTTCAATGCCTCGGACACATCACGATTGACCTTATCCGTCGCAGCCACCGGCTTCGGCTTCCGAGGCGTTGGGCCCGGCGCGCCGACGGGGCTTGCGCCGGCGGGACTCGACGACCAGGTGCCCGGCGAACTGCTCTGCACCGACCCACCGGCTGCAAAGCGCGCGACGCCAGCCAACTTGCGCAGCGTCTCAGCGCCGTACTTGCGCACAGCGGCCTTGCGAATCACGAACGCGCCGGCCTCCAGCGCGCGCGGCACGGTGTCGCCGTCGCCGGTGCCCGGAACTACGCCCGACTTCATGCGTGAGAAGGACAATACGGAACCGCCCTCCGCGTAGCCGCGCGGAGTCGTCACTCCCGACCCAACCAAGCCACCCGACGCATTCTGTTCGACCCGTTTCACGTAGATGGTGTGGGTTGAACTTGTATTCATGCCGTTCAGCGACTGGATCTCGCTCCGGGCCTGACTCGCATTCGTGCTGATCGCGTGCTGTGACTCGGTGCGAATCTGATCGAGTGCGCGAATCTGGCTGTCGACGAGGCGCAACGAGGTCTGGGCCTTCTCGGTGGCGACCTTCAGATCGATCTGGCCGGTGCGATCGGCATAGGTCTGTAGCGTTTCCAGCGCTGACTTGGCGCGACTGATATCGGCGTTGACCAGCAGGGTCTTGCCGTCCTTCAGTTGCGCCTCGAGATCTCGCAGTTGTGCATGTGCCGCCTTGAGGTCGGCGTCGATGCGCACCAGGTACGCCTTCTCGCGAAGCGCCTCCTCGAGTTGGCGCAGCGCCGCGTCGAGCTTGCTGCTGTCAACATTGATGGCGAACTTCAGCCCGGTCTCCAGTTGCGCCTGAATCTGCTCGATCTGCGCCTGGGTGCCGCGCAACGCGGTCTCGATCTGGCTGCGGGCGGACGTCGCCTCACTGGCCGCCTTCTGATGCGCGCGACCTTCGCCTTCGAGCGCCTGGATCGCCAGTTGTTCACTCTCGCGCATCGCATCGATGGCGGTCTTCACCGCCTGCTTCTGCGAGACGATGGTCGCGTCGCCGTCCTTGACCGCTTTGGCGGTCTGCGCGGCCAGATCCTGGGCCTGCTTGGCGTACTGAATCGCCAGTTCGAACTCGCCCTCGGAGATCGCCGCCCGCGCCTTGCGCTGTAGTTCGGCGACCTGGGTCAGCTTGTCCTGATAGGCCTGGTATTCGCCCATCGTCGAGCGTTGCAACTCGCGGATCCGGTCCTCGGTGGTCTGCGACAGCGCGCGCTTCTCATCCTCGATGCGCCGAATCTCGGCCAGATGGCGGTTGGCTTCGGCATTGAGCGCGTCGACATGGCGCACATAGTCAGCCGCCGCTTGCGCCAACGCCTGCTGCTTCGCGGCCAGGATCTCGTTGTCGACACGCAGGGTCGCGGCGCGGCGGGCTTCGTCGGTTTCGGCTTGGCGTTGCGCCGCAACCCGACGCGCCTGGCCCTCCTGCTCGATCAGGCGGAGCGTCTCAGTGAGCGCTTGGGCGCGCAGATCGGACTGCTCCTGCACCGAATCCACCAGCAGCTGCGTGGTCTCCTTGATCAGTTTCGCTTCGGAGGCGTTCGACTGCTCCAGCAAGACCTGTTTCTGCGCGTAATGCGCCTGCGTGCTCGCCAACTGCTGCTGCAGCGTCGCATCGACGATACCGGTCAGGCCCTGATAAGCCTGGGTGATGCCTGAGATCGCCTGCGTCGCCCCTTGCTGCGCCGCAGTCACCACCTGCTCGATGGCCGTGATCTGACTCTTGAGCTTGTTGAGGGTGGCATCGATGGCTTCGATGCCGCGACCGACCGCCTCCTGCGTTCCCTGACGCACGGCCTCCAGCCGCCGCGCCATTTCTTCGGCGCTGGCGGAGCCTGGTCGCCGCCTGCTGCGCGGCGCGGCCCGCTTCGGACGCATCGGCGTACATCTCGCCGAAGATCGCGTTCATCTGGCGCAGCCGCTCTTCGTGGCGCTGCGTGGCCGCAGCGATGGTGTCGCCGGTGAAGATGGCGGCGAAGCGCTCCCAGGAGAACTTGAGCATCTCCAGGCCGTTTTCCAGCACCTGAATCATGGCGATGCCGGCCTTGCGCACAATCTCGAACTTCTCCGACAACCAGGTGCCGATCTCCCAGCCGATCAGTGCGGCCGCCAGCACCGCGAACGATGTTTTGAGCAAGGCCGCGGTGGCCAACGCCGCCGACATCGACAGGTTGGCGGTATTCCATGCCGCCGCCGTGGACGCAGCCGCCGTAACCCCCGCCGTACCGGCCAGTTGCCACGCCGTGATCAGAGCCGGGATCAGTCGGTAGATCAGCACCGCCAGGCCGATCTCGGCGATGACCTTGAGCCAGCCCATCACCGTCTCGAAGTTGCGCGCCAGCCAATCGAGCGCGGTCGCCAGCTTCTGCGTAATGCCGGTGGACTCATCGACCTTGGCAATCCATTGGGCAAACGCATTCTTGACCCGTTCGAACGCCGTGCCGACCGTCACCGGCAACTGCGCGTACTCTGCCGCGAGCTTGTCCTTCTGCGACATCAGCGCGTTGACGACGACATCCGCGGTCAGTTGCCCTTGCTCGGCGAGCTTGCGCAAGCGGCCGATCGGCACGTTCAACCCATCGGCCAGCGCCTGCGCGAGGCGCGGCGAGTTCTCGACCACCGAGTTGAACTCTTCGCCGCGCAGCACGCCCGACGCCAGCGCCTGACCGAACTGCAGCAACGACGACTGGGCCTCCGACGCCGAGGCACCCGAGATCCGCAGCGCCTGGCTGATCGACTCGGTCAGCGACAGCGCCGTCTTCTGCTCACCACCCAGTTGTCGAACGGCTTGCCGCAGCTTGCCGTACAGCGTCGACACTTCCGCCAGCGGCACGCCGATGCGCTGCGCGATGGCGAAGAGTTCGCCCTGCGCGATCACGAACTCGCGCTGGCCAGCGGTCGCGAGCTTCAAGCGCGCCACCATCAGGTTCCACTGATCCGCAACCTGCACCAGTTGCGTGACCTGCTGCGTCGCCCAGGACACGCCGACGAACGCCAGCAACTGCGTCCGCGCACGAGTCAGCTGATCGCCGAGTGCCGCCGTCCCCGCCTTGAGCTCCGCCATCCCCTGCGCAGCCTTCGCGCCCGCGGTCTTCGCAGTCGCCGACATCTCGTTGAACGAGCGCTCGGCCGAAGAAATCGCGCGCTTGAGGCCCTCATCCGCGCCCTCCAGGGCGACGAGGAGGGAGATGCGGTTGGGCATGGGCTTGTCGGCTTAAGATCGAACGCTGGCGCCTGGCGAAAACTGCGGCAACTGGGGTGAA